>NZ_SSOL01000025.1:0-160605 GCF_029871275.1 Pseudomonas sp. BN414 | reverse complement strand
TTCTCGGTCAGGCCACGGCTGTCGGGGTTGGCGCTTGGGGCATCGTCGACGATTTCGATGCTGACATTCGCCGAGGCACTGGCCAGGCCATCGTCCACATTAATAAGGAAGCCGTCCGTCTCCGGACCAGCTGCATCGGTGGTCGCTTCCGTCAGCGTGTAGCTGAAGCTGTAAACGCCATTGCTGTAACCCGTGATCTGCACAGTGCCATGCGCCGTGTTGAAGCTCTGGCCCACTAGGCTGGTGAAGCTGCTGGTGGTGAGGTCCACCGTCAAGCTGCCAACGCTGAGGGTCTTAAGGTTGGCCAGCCCGTCGGAGTCGGCGACGTTGAAGCTGCCGGTGGTGACCGTGCTGCCATCCCCGGCGCTGGAGCCATCCGGCAGGCCTTTCTCATAGACCTTGGCCAGGTCGCCGCCAGCGTTAGGCGTGCTGACGTCGACCGTGGGGATATCGTTGCTGCCAGCGATGGTGATGGTCAGCGTCGAACTGCTCGGGTCGTTATCGGCATCCCGCATGGAATAGGCGTATTGCAAGCTCACCTGCTCGCCCTGGTCGAGACCTTCCACCGCGGCCGAACCATTGGCCAGCGCGAAACTGTAGCCGCCGTCGCCCTGCAGGGTCACCAGGCCATAGGAGGTGTTCACCAGCAGGCTGCCATTATCCCCTGGCGTTGCGCCAACCACGCCGTTCCAACTGGTGAAGGCTTTCGGTTGGTCGGCACCACCGACGTCGTTGTCCAGCACATTGCCGCTGACGCTGGACGGACTGCCGTTTTCGGTCAGGAAACGGCTGTCAGGGTTGGCGGCGGGCAGGTCGTCAACGATCTCGATGGTCGCGGTGGCCGAGGCACTGGCCACGCCATCGCTGACGGTGACCAGGAAGCCATCCGTTTCCGGCCCGGCCCCGTCGGTAGTGGCTTCAGTGAGCGTGTAGCTGAAGCTGTAAGTGCCATCGCTGTAGCCAGTGATCTGCACGGTGCCATGCGCCGTGTTGAAGCTCTGCCCAACCAGACTGGCGAAGCTGCTGGTGGTGAGGTCCACCGTCAGGCTGCCAACGCTGAGGGACTTCAGATCGCCGATGCCGTCCGGATCGCCAAGACTGAAGGTGCCATCGACCTGGGTGCTGCCATCCCCGGCGCTGGAACCATCCGGCAGGCCTTGCTCGTATACCTGGGCCATTCCACCCTGGGCATCCGGGAAAGCCACCTCAACCGTGGGGGTATCGTTACTGCCGATGATCGTCAGCGTCAGGGTCGAGTGACTGGCATCGCCATCGGCGTCACGCATGCTGTAGGCGTAGTGCAGGACCACCTGTTCGCCCGGGGCCAGCGCCTCCACGGCAGCCGAACCATTGGCCAGCGCGAAGCTGTAGCTGCCGTCTGCATGCAGGGTGAGGACGCCATAGGGGGTGTTCACCTGCAGGCTGCCGTTATCTCCGGGTATGGCGCCGACCACGCCGTTCCAACTGGTGAAGGCCTTCGGTTTATCCGCGCCGCCCATATCGTTGTCCAGCACATTGCCGCCCACAGTAGCGGGAACGCTGCCTTCGACGATGCTGGCGCTGTCGGCATAAGCCGTGGGTGTGTCGTCGTCCACGTTGATAATCAGGTTACCCACGACGCTGTCGCCATCGGCATCGGTCACCTTGTAGGCAATGCTGAAGCTCACGTCATTTTCGTCGTACCCGGCCGGATGCATGATCGGGTTGTTCTGCACGACGCTATAAGCACCGGTCGCCCAGTTCAGGGCCAGGGTGATGACCGTCAGGCCGCCCTGTTTGATCAACAGGTTGTCGCCGCTCTTCTCATAGCTGAAGCCTTCGGGCGCGCCGCTGGTAAGCAGCGTGATCGAACCCGGACCATCCGCCCCGAAGCTGTGCCCCAGTGTGCCGGTGACGTTCGCGGTATCCGGCGAGACGTCGCCAATGCCGTAGGCATTACCGCCTGAAAGAGCATCGTCATCCAGTTGCACCACGAGATTGCTGCTGACCACGGGCGAGTCGTCATCCACCTTGATGTACAGCGACCCGCCGGCAAGGTCGCTATCGCGGTCGACGATCTTGTACTCGACCTCGAAGGTCAGGTCGTTCTCGTCATAGCCCTCGGGGTGCATGATCGGCGCGTTCTGGGTAACGCTGTAGGCACCGGTGAACCTGTCCAGGGTGATGGTGATGAGCGTGACTTCACCCTGCTTGATCAGCAGGCCGCCGTTGATCTCCACGTAGGTGAAGCCATTAGGCGCGCCGCTGTCCTGCAACTCGATCTCGCCGGGGCCGTCAGCGCCGAAGTCATGGGCGATGACGCCGCTGGTGTTGTTGGAGTCCGGCGTATTGTCGTCCACACCGCCCGGGTTGCCGCCAGGCAGAGCGTCATCGTCGAGGCTGACTTTCACGTACGGGTCGATGCTGGGTGCGTCGTCCCTGAAGCTGATGGCGTTACCCAGGTCGAGGGATGCGCTGTCCTTGTCGCCGTCACCGTCGGTGATGGTGGCGGTCAGGGTGATCAGGTCGGCACTGGCCAGGCCCGCAGATTGATCCGGCCCGGTGTCGGGCGTATGGAAGATCGCCCGCGACTGCTCGAGGGTCACCGTGCCGTTAGCGTCCACGCTCAGACGGAAGGCGAGCTGTCCCCCGCCGACCACGCGCCCGACGATGTCCGAGCCCTCCTTGAACAGGAGGATGCTGTTGCCCGTCGCGGTGTCACGCAGGCCGCTGTCCGCCCCCGGCACCTTCACCTCCAGGGCGTAGGTAATGGCATTGCTGGCGGCAGCCCCATCGGCGCCGAAAACCGGCGCGAAGGCGTCTGCGAAATTAGCGCTGTCGGTGATGCCGAGCGTGGTTTCGTCCACCTGCAGATCGAACCCTTCGCTCCCCTTGACGCTGATGTTCGGCACATCGTCAATGATGTCGATGGTGAGGGTGCCGATGCCGGTGTTGCCGTTGGCGTCGACCACCTGGAAGGTGAAGGTCTCGGTGAACTGCAGGTTGTTGCCGTTATCGCCGGGATTGACCTTGGGCGCGGAGAGCAAGGTGTAGGTGTAGGCGCCATTACTGCCGACCACCAACTGGCCGTACTGGCCGTTGCCGGCTCCGATACCCAGGCTGAAGCTGTAAGGCCCGTTTCCACCGTTGGCAACCAGGGTGCCACTGGCGAGTTCGTCGTTGCTGGCCGGCTCACTGCCAAAGCCAAGGGCGGCCTCGCGCACATCGTTGTCCGAATCAACCTGTACGCCGCCCACCACCGTGATGCTGGACACATCGATAGTCAGGGTCGTGGTACTGAGGTCCCCGTCGGCATCGACAATGGTGTAGGTGAAGGTATCCAGCGTGCCGGCCTCGGCCAGGCTGTTGGCATTGCTGGTGTAGGTGTAACTGCCGTCGGCATGCAGCACCAAAGTACCGAAGGCGGAGGTGATGCTGTCGCCCACGCCGCCGGCAACCGGCGTCGACGTGTCACCGCCGGCACGCACGCCCACCACACCACTAGTCGGCGACGGACGACCATCGGCGCCGAAGGCATCGGCCACCGAACCCAATCCCGCTCCCGTGACCACATTGCCGATCACGCTGCCGCCTTCGCTGACCGACGCACTGTCCGCTTTGGCCTGCGGCACGTCGTCGACGATTTCGATGGTGACGGTCGCCGAAGCATTGGCCAGGCCATCGCCCACATTAATAAGGAAGCCGTCCGTCTCCAGACCGGCGGCATCGGCAGCCACCTCGGTCAGGGTGTAGCTGAAGCTGTAGACGCCGTCGCTGTAGCCGGTGATCAGCACCGTGCCATGGGCCGTGGCAAAGCTCTGCCCGACCAGGCTGGCGAAGCCGCTGGTGGTGAGGTCCACGGTGAGGCTGCCGACGCTGAGGGTTTTCAGGTTGGCCAGGCCGTCGGAGTCGGCCACGGTGAAGCTGCCGGTGGTGACGGTGCTGCCGTCACCCGCGCTGCTGCCGCCCGAAAGCCCTTTCTCGAATACCTGAGCCAGCCCACCCAAGGCATCCGGGCTGCTGACTTCGATGCTGGGAATGTCGTTGCTGCCGGTGATGGTGAGGGTCAGTGTCGAGCTGCTCGGATCACCGTCGCCGTCCTGCATCGAATAGGTGTACTGCAGGGTGACCTGCTGGCCTTCGGTCAATGCCTCGACTGCCGCCGAACCATTGGCCAGCACGAAGCTGTAGCTGCCGTCAGCATTCAAGGTAACGACGCCGTACGGAGTGTTCACCAACAGGCTGCCGTTATCTCCCGGAGTAGCACCAGCCACGGCATTCCAACTGGTGAAGGCCTTGGGTTGGTCGGCGCCACTGGCGTCGTTGTCCAGCACATTGCCGGCCAGGCTCGACGGCTCGCCGTTCTCGGTCAGGCTGCCGCTGTCCGGATTGGCGGTGGGCACGTCGTCGACGATCTCGATGCTGACATTGGCCGAGACCGGAAGACCCAGACCGTCGCTCAGCCGGAGGATAAAACCGTCCAGCTCGTCACCCGTGGCGAGATCGGTGATGGGCCGGGTGAGCGTATAGCTGAAGCTGAAGGTACCCGTGGAAGCGTCGAACCCGGTGATCTGCACGGTGCCATGCGCCGCTTCGAAACCCCGTCCGATCAAGCTGCCAAGCGGGTGGGTCGCATCGATCTGCAAGTCCAGGCCGCCAACAGCCAGGCTCTTCAGCTTGTCCAGCCCGTCAGGGTCCCGAATCGTGAAGGTGCCATGCACCACGTTGCTGCCATCGCCTTCGCTGGAACCGCCGGGCAGGCCACGTTCAAACACCTGGACCACGCGGCCGCCGAGATCCGGGAAATTGACCTCGATCGTCGGCACGTCGTTCTGGCCGACGATGGTGATGACCAGATTTGCGGAGCTCTGGTCACCGTTGCTGTCCTGGATGCTGTAGCCGAAGTCGAGGTTGACGGTTTCTCCTTCCCCCAGCCCTTCCACCTCCGGCGTGCCATTGGCCAGCTGGAAGCTGTAGCTGCCGTCGGGGTTAAGCGTCACCACACCATAGGGCGTGTTCACCACCAGGCTGCCATTGGCGCCGCTGATGGCATTGGCCGCCTGCCAGGAAACGAAGGTCGTCGGCAGGTCCGGGCCGCCGTCGTCGTTGCCCAATACGTTGCCCTGAATGCCTTCCTCGCCTTCGCTGACGCTCTGGGTGTCGTCCACGGCGGTGGGAACGCCGTTGACCGGCACTTCTGCCGGTACCGCCAGCGGAATGTCGGGGATGCCGGTTTCCGGTTGCGGGAACTCCACAGCGAAGGCGATGGGACCGGTGGGGAAGCCGATGGAGGGGTCCACGGCACCGGCCGTCTCGCCCAGCAACACGAACGAGTGGCCGCCGCCGGCGTTGCCGCCGCCAGCGCCGCCACCGGGACCGGCAGCGGTGGCTTCGGCGGCCTTGGTCGGGTCGACGCCGGCTTCGATGGCAGCCTGGAGTTTCTCGACGTCGGTCAGGTCCTGCTGGCTGGGCGCAGCCGGTGCACTGTCGGTTCCGGGCTGCGTCGCATCGGGCGCGCCGGCCAGCAGCGCGTTGTTCAGCGGCATGCTGCTGTCGCGTCCGAGCACCAGTTCCTGGCCGTTGGCCAGGGCCACCGCTACCGCGCCCTGGGCGCCGGTGACCAGTTGCTCACCCGCGAAGACCCGGTCGCCTTCGGTGAGCAGGCGGCGCGAACCATCCGCAGCTACCGCGAACACTTCCCCGACGACCTGCCGTACGACCCCGATTGATCCAGCCATGACTCCTTCCTCCCGCACCGCGTGCTGCCAGACGGACAGCGCCGAACCCAGTCAATGAGGGGTCACAGCACATCCGAACCGGACTACGGGAACGTGAAGAAGCATCAGAGGAAGCGTCGCCAGCCAAAAAACCACGCAATGTCAATAAAACGTCACGCAGCCCGCCGACGGCCTTTTACGCCGGACTTACCCCGCCCTGATTTTCTTGATTTGTGCTTGACCGCATTACGCGACCGCAGGTTAGGCCGGAAAGCCCCAAAAACCGCGATCTGCTGGCAAAAAGATGTCTTGGATTTCCGACGAGTGCATAAGAATTTTTCCTGCTAACTCATGTGAAAAATTCTTCTTAGGTAAACGAAAAGTTGTTCTTAGCTCTGATGTTACAAGCCTGAAACGGTTTGCGATGGATTTTCGCCAATTTTACGGCGCCAGGACGCAATGTATTAACAAGGAGAACGACAAGAAATGCACACTCTCACCCCCTTGTGGTCCAGCATCCTGATTGCCTTGGCAACCACGCAAATCCACGCCATGACGCTCACCGACGCTATACAGAGCACCCTGGACAAGCATCCCGAGCTCCTCGCCAGCGCCCAGAATCGACTGGTCGCCGACGAAGAAGTCAAAGTCGCCAAAGGTGGGTACTTACCGACCGTCGACCTGATAACCGGTGTGGGGCGGGAGCAGAGCGACAGCCCGACCACCCGAGCCCTCGGCGATCACAACAAGGAGACCCTGAATTTCCGCGATGCCGAGTTGCGCCTGCGGCAGATGCTGTTCGATGGATTCAACACCCCCAACGAGGTGAATCGCACCCAGTCCGTGGTCAATTCCCGCGCCTACTTCACCCTGGGCACTGCGGAAAGCCTGGCGCTGCGCACCGTCGAGGTTTACCTGGAAGTGCTGAAGCGTCGCGAGATGGTGGTCCTGGCCAGGAACAACCTGATGGCCCACGAGCGCATCCACGACCAGATCGGTCTGCGCAGCGAACGCGGCGTGGGCAGCACCGCCGACTTCGACCAGGCCGAAGCGCGCCTGGCCCTGGCCAAGAACAACCTCTACACCGAGGAAGTGAACCTGGCCGATGCGGAAGCCAACTTCTACAGCGCCGTCGGCCTGCCCGCCGACGAGCTGGTGGAGCCGACCAGCGTCAAACCCGAGATGCCGGCCGACCTCCTGGCTGCACGCCAGGGCGTGATGGATACCAACCCCCTGCTGAAATCGGCCCAGGCCGATGTACAGGCCGCCGAGAGCCAGTACGAATCGGCCAAGGCGCCCTTCTACCCGCGCCTCGATGCCGAACTGGCCACCACCGCCGACGACAACGTGCAAGGCGACGAGGGTCACTACAACACCTGGCGAGCCGGCGTCGTGATGAATTACAACCTGTACAACGGCATGCGCGACAAGGCCCGGCTGCAAGCAGCCGCCTACCAGGTCAACCAGTCCATGGACATCCGCAACAACGCCCTGCGGGTGCTCAACGAGAACCTCTCGCTGGCCTGGAACGCCATGGAAAACGCCCGCAAGCAGACCCCCGAGGCTCGCTCCTACGCCGACTACACCGCCCGCGTCCGCGAGGCTTACCAGCAGCAGTTCGGCCTGGGCCAGCGCACCCTGCTGGACCTGCTGGACAGCGAGAACGAACTCTTCACCGCCAACCGCCGCTACGTGGAAGTGCGCTACACCGAAGAGTTCTCCATGTACCGCGTGATCTCGGCCATGGGCGACCTCCTGCGTCGCCAGAAAGTTGTTGTCCCGGCAGAAGCCGTCGCCGTCTCCGAAGTGAAGAGCGAAGCCCGGCTGCCCGACATGAAATGAGCCAGCATGGGAGGCCAGGATCATGACCACCATGGAGCGGACTGACAGTCCCCGCGACCCGCGCCAGGGTCATGACGACCCCTTGCTCGACGGCTTGCTGATCCTCTGTCGCCTGCATGGCCGACCCGCCAGCCGCGCCAGCCTGAGCAGCGGCCTGCCGCTGCCGGGGCAGCGCCTTTCCGCCGAACTGCTGCCTCGCGCCGCGGCTCGCGCCGGCCTGCAAGGTCGCCTGCTGCGCCGCGAGCTGGCGGACGTCTCATCGCTCAATCTGCCGCTGCTGTTGCTGCTCAAGGGCGGGCGCAGCGCAGTGTTGACCCGACTCGACGACCAGCGCGCACTGATCCTGCCGTGCGAAGCCGACGGCGGCGAGCAATGGGTTCCGCGCGAGATCCTGGCGCTGGAGTACGGCGGCCAGGCCCTGTTCGCGCGCCCGCGCCACGAACTTGAGGAAGCCCACGCGCCGCTGGTGCCACGGGTGAAATCCTGGTTCCGCGATACCCTGCGCCTCTCCCGCTGGCTCTATGCCGATGCGATGCTGGCGAGCCTGCTGATCAACCTGCTGGGCATGCTGGTGCCGCTGTTCGTGATGCAGACTTACGACCGCGTGGTGCCCAACCAGGCCACCGCGACCCTCTGGGTGCTGACCATCGGCCTGTTGATCGGCACCGGCTTCGACCTGCTGCTGCGGGTGTTGCGCGCCAACCTGCTGGACAGCGCCGGCAAGAAGACCGACGTGGTGCTTTCTGCGACGCTGTTCGAGCGCATCATCGGCATGTCGATGAAGGCGCGCCCCGCCACCATCGGTGGGTTCGCCCAGAGCATCCATGACTTCCAGGGGCTGCGGGAATTCCTCACCGCCGTCACCCTCACCAGCCTGATCGACCTGCCTTTCTCGGTGCTGATGCTACTGGTGATCGGCCTGCTCGGCGGGCCGCTGGTGGTCATCCCGCTCCTCGCCTTTCCGCTCACCGCGATCTTCGCCTGGATCATCCAGACGCGCCTGCGTGACACGGTGCAACGTAGCCTCGCCCTGGGCGCCGAACGCCAGGCGCTGCTGATCGAAACCCTGTCCGGCCTGGAAACCCTCAAGGCCTGTGGTGCCGAAAGCGAACGCCAGCACCGCTGGGAACACACCCACGGCGCCCTCACCCGGCTGGATAGCCACGCACGCTTCCTGTCCGCCCTGGCCACCAACGGCACGCTGTTCATGCAGCAGTTCGCCGGCCTGGCGATGATCGTCGCGGGCGTCTACAGCATCATCGCCGGCAACCTCAGCGTCGGCGCCCTGGTGGCCTGCTACATGCTCAACAGCCGCGTGCTCTCGCCCCTGGGGCAGATCGCCGGACTGATCACCCGCTACCAGCAGGCGCAACTGACCATGAAGTCCACGGACGCACTGATGGCCCTGCCTCAGGAACGCGAGGCCATCCAGCAGCCGCTGGAACACCAGGCGTTCAAGGGCAACCTGGAAGTGCGGCAGGTCGAGTTCCGCTACCCAGGACAGGCCGCGGCGGCACTCAACAAGGTCAGCCTGCGCATCACCGCTGGCGAACGTGTCGGCATCATCGGCCGCAGCGGTTCGGGCAAGAGCACCCTGGCGCGCCTGATGCTCGGTTTCTATGCGCCGGACGAAGGCCAGCTGCTGCTGGACGGCATCGACCTGCGACAGACCGATATCGGCGACCTGCGCCAGCAGATCGGCTACGTCAGCCACGACCTGCCGTTGCTGGCCGGCAGCCTGCGCGACAACCTGACCCTGGGTGCGCGCCACGTCCATGACGACCGCATGCTGGAAGTAGCGGAAATGACCGGTGTCGCCGAACTCGCCCGGCAACACCCGCAAGGTTATGACCGGCCGGTAGGCGAGCGCGGCCAACTGCTATCCAGCGGCCAGCGCCAGGCCGTGTTGCTGGCTCGCGCGCTGCTGCTCGATCCGCCACTGCTGGTGCTCGACGAGCCCACCAGCGCCATGGACAACTCGAGCGAGGAACAACTTCGCCAACGCCTGTCGATCTGGGCGGCGGGCAAGACCCTGGTCCTCATCACCCATCGCAGTTCAATGCTGGCGCTGGTGGACCGCCTGGTGGTGCTGGACAACGGCCAGGTCGTTGCCGACGGAGCCAAGGACACCGTCATCGACGCCCTGCGCAAGGGCCGCATCGGTCAGGGCAACGCCTGAGGAGACACAGCATGGCCAGCGCAGAATCGCCCAACTCCTACTTCGGCCGCCGTGATCGCAGCGACGCCGAGTTCATGCCGGAAGTGGCCGGCGCCATGGCGGAGGATTCACCGCGGGCGACCCGCGTCACCGTCTGGGTAGCCTGCACGCTGCTGCTGGTGGCGCTGGTCTGGGCGCATTTCGCGGTGCTCGATGAAGTCACCACGGGCGAGGGCAAGGCCATCCCTTCCAGCAAGGTCCAGATCATCCAGAACCTCGAAGGCGGCATCGTCTCGGAGATTCTCGTGCGCGAAGGCCAGGTGGTGGACAAGGGCACTGTGCTGCTGCGTCTGGACGACACCCGCTTCCGTTCCAACAAGGGCGAGAGCGAAGCGGACCGTCTGGCGCTGACGGCCAAGGTGGAGCGCCTGTCGGCGGAGGCCGAAGGCCGCGAAATGGCGCTGCCCGAGGAAATCACCCACGACGCGCCGCAACTGGCTGAAGACGAGAAATCCCTCTTCCAGGCGCGCACCGCTCGCCTGGAAAGCGAACAGCGCATCCTCAGCGAACAACTCAGGCAGAAGAAACAGGAGCTGGCCGAGTTCCGCTCCAAGAGCCAGCAGTACCGCTCCAGCCTCGGGCTGATCCAGCAGGAGCTGAACATGTCCCAGCCGCTGGTGAAGGCCGGCGCCATCTCCCAGGTGGAAATCCTCCGCCTGCAGCGCAGTGCCGTGGAAACCCGTGGTGAACTGGAGGCCACCAACCTGGCCATTCCTCGCGCAGAATCAGCGGTGTCCGAGATCGAGCGGAAGATGGAAGAGAGCCGCCTTTCCTTCCGCTCCGACGCCTTCAAGGAGCTCAACGAAGCGCGCACCGAGCTGTCGAAGATCACCTCCACCAGCAAGGCCATCGACGATCGCGTCAGCCGCACCACCGTGGTCTCGCCGGTGCACGGCGTGATCAAGCAGCTCAAGGTCAACACCATCGGCGGCGTGGTCCAGCCCGGCAGCGACCTGGTGGAAGTGGTGCCGCTGGAGGACAGCCTGCTGATCGAGGCGCGCATCCGTCCCCAGGACGTGGCCTTCCTGCATCCCGGCCAGAAAGCCATGGTCAAGTTCACCGCCTACGACTACACCATCTACGGCGGGCTCAAGGCGGGACTGGAGCTGATCAGCGCCGACACCATCCAGGATGAGGAGGGCAAGAGCTTCTACCTGATCCAGGTGCGCACCGAGAAGAATCACCTGGGCAAGGACGACCACCCGCTGCTGATCATCCCCGGCATGGTCGCCACGGTGGACATCATCACCGGCCAGAAGAGCGTGCTGGATTACCTGCTGAAACCGGTGCTGAAAGCGCGGCAGGAGGCGATGCGGGAGCGGTAAGACAGGGACATTCCCATAGGGTGGAAATCGCGTTTCATTTCCACCAATCGGAGCCCGACATGACACCGATGGTGGGTGAAAAGAACGTCATCCACCCTACACACGACCGGCGATTCCGAGCGCCCGTAGGTTGGTGCGGGCGGCGTTCCGTCAGAGCGAAGCGAAGCCCAACACGCGAAGTCCGACTCTGGATCGTTGGGCCTCGCGTAGCTCGGACCAACCTACTGGGCGTGGTTCTTCCTGAAGGTTTCCTCCCCCATCGCCTCGATCTGCCCCTGGATCAGCGCTTCGAACGGCCGCAGCAGGTCGTCGTATCGCGTGGGCGCTTCGAGGATGTCGAGGGCGGCAACGATGGCTTCGAGGGTGGAAAGCGCCCCCGCCATGGGCGCCTTGCGCAGGCGGTAGCGGGAGGTCAGGCCGTCGGGCAGGGTAACCCTGGGCAAGGCTTCCAGCTCTGGGTTGAGATAGAGCAGCTTGCGCGCCTTGCGCCAGGTGCCGTCAGGCACCACCAGCAGGAGCGGGCGCGGGTCGTCGTCACCGGCCACTTCCGCCACGGGGCGAGCATCATCACCAGGGAACAGCAGGCAGGCACGATAGCGGGTATCGGCGAGAGTCTCGGCCAGATCGGTGAAGCGCTCGCCCACGCGCAGCTCTGCATTCGCCAGCCCCAGGGCGGCCAGGCGCGCCGTATTCAGCGCATGGTTCACCTCGCTCGGATGCTGTAACAGCAGCACGCGGGTGCGGCTCGCCAGGTGCGGAATCGACGGGCACAGGCAATGGGTTTCGGGGCGCTGGCAGCGCGGGCAACTCGGGCGGGGCATGAGGGGTCTCCTGGGAGACGCATTTTGCCACAGGGCATCCGGGTTACATCCTTGAAACTCAGCGCAGGTTCAACTGCGCCCGCAGCAGGTCGCGGAAGGTGAGGATCAACGGCTCCTTGGCCCGCCCCCGGCGCAGGATCATGGAGAACGGCGCCTGGTAGCCGAAGGTCGCCGGCAGCAGCGCCCGCAGGCTCTTCTGTTCGACCCAGGGCTGCGCGTAGTGCTCCGGCAGGTAGCCGATGTAGGCGCCGGACAGCACCAGGATCAGTTGCGCCTCCATCGACTCCACGGTCGCCGCACTGTGCTTGAAGCCATGGCGCGCCAGTTCCGCCTGGCTCCAGTAGCCGCGCCCCACCATGCGCTGCTGGGTGATGAGCTCGGCGGGAATGCGCCGCTCGTTGTAAAGCGGGTGGCGTTCAGAGCAGTAGAGCCAGTGCTGCTCACGATAGAGCGGCTGGTAGACCAGGCCGTTCATCCGCGTGGAGAAGGCACCGATGGCCAGGTCCAGGCGGTTGTCGAGTACGCCGAGCTGCAGGTCGTAGGGGCTCATCACCGACAGGTGCAGGTGCACCGCCGCATGTTCCTGGCTGTAGGCACCGATCACTTCCGCCAACGGCAAGGCCGGGTCGCTCACAGTGGAATCCAGCACCCCAAGGTTCAGCGTGCCGCGCAGCTCGCCCTTGAGGGACGCGGAGTAGCGCTCGAAGCTTTCCAGTTCTCCCAACAGACGCAGGGTTTCCTGGTAGTACAGCTCACCCTTGCTGGTCAGGCTGAAGCCACCGCGCCCGCGATGGCAGAGGGTCAGGCCCACTGCGCCTTCCAGCTGGCTCATGTAGGTGCTGATGGCGGAAGTGGAGAGATTGAGCTCCTGCTGCGCCGCGGCGAAGCCCTGGTTGCGAACGACGCTGGCGAAGATGCGCAGGAGTTTCAGGTCGGGCATGGGGGTGGACATGGGGGCTCCAGATAGGCCGAGAACGATGCCGGGTCCCTTCCTGTGGGGGCGAATTCATTCGCTGAGCAGGCCCCAGGCCTGCCAATGCAATTCCCTCATGGGGCCGCTGCGCGTCCCTTAGCGAATGAATTCGCCCCCACAAGAGCCGGTGTCTGCCACCAGCCGCGGCAGTGTACCCGCTCCCGATAGTTTAGAAATCCTTGAAGTAATTATTTGCCGCCAGCGATTTGTTCGTGATGGCACTGTCACCAGAATCCGCCAACTACCTACAACCACAACAACCGTGAGGCCACCCCGTGGACAAAAAACTCCATCAGCCCCTGGGCGGCAATGAGATGCCCCGTTTCGGCGGTATCGCCACCATGATGCGTCTGCCGCACATCCAATCCCCTGAAGAACTCAATGCCCTGGATGCCGCCTTCGTCGGCGTTCCGCTGGACATCGGCACCTCCCTGCGTTCCGGTACCCGCTTCGGCCCGCGCCAGATCCGCGCCGAATCGGTAATGATCCGCCCGTACAACATGGCGACCGGCGCTGCCCCCTTCGATTCGCTGAACGTGGCCGACATCGGCGACGTGGCCATCAACACCTTCAACCTGCTGGAAGCCGTGCGCATCATCGAGCAGGAATACGACCGCATCCTCGGCCACGGCATCGTCCCGCTGACCCTGGGCGGCGACCACACCATCACCCTGCCGATCCTGCGTGCCATCAACAAGGTGCACGGCAAGGTGGGCCTGGTGCACATCGACGCCCACGCCGACGTCAACGACAACATGTTCGGCGAGAAGATCGCCCACGGCACCACCTTCCGCCGCGCCGTGGAAGAAGGCCTGCTGGATTGCGACCGCGTCGTGCAGATCGGCCTGCGCGCCCAGGGCTACACCGCCGAAGACTTCAACTGGAGCCGCAAGCAGGGCTTCCGCGTGGTGCAGGCCGAAGAGTGCTGGCACAAGTCGCTGGCTCCGCTGATGGCCGAAGTCCGCGAGAAAGTCGGCGGCGGCCCGGTTTACCTCTCCTTCGACATCGACGGCATCGACCCGGCCTGGGCGCCCGGTACCGGCACCCCGGAAATCGGCGGCCTGACCACCATCCAGGCGATGGAAATCATCCGTGGCTGCCAGGGCCTGGACGTCATCGGCTGCGACCTGGTCGAGGTCTCCCCGCCTTACGACACCACCGGCAACACCTCGCTGCTGGGCGCCAACCTGCTCTACGAAATGCTCTGCGTCCTGCCGGGCGTTGAGCGCCGTTGAGTCCGGACATGAGCGAGCAACAAGTCCTGGAGGCCGCCAGCACGCTGGTGGCCGCCTTCGCCGCAAACGATACCGAAGCCTACTTCGCTGCCTTCAGTGCAGACGCCAGCTTCGTCTTCCACACCTGCGATAAGCCACTGCCTACCCGCGCGGCCTATCGCGAGCTGTGGGAAAGCTGGCAGCGCGATGGTTTCGAGGTGCTGGCGTGCCAATCCCTCAACCCCGTGGTGTGCCTGCAGGGCGACGTGGCGATTTTCTACCACGACGTCGCTACTCGCCTGCGCATCCAGGGTGAAGAAATAGAAAGCCGCGAGCGGGAAACCATTGTTTTCCGTCGGCAACAAGAAGAAGGCCACTGGTTGGCCTGTCACGAGCACTTGTCGGCCATGCCGGCGCATCTGCCGCCGACCTGACAAGGCTCCCTGGGAGAGTAAGAAATGCATAACAACAACAACGATCACGCAGTCACCCGAATAGAGACACACGGTGTCGAGCAGATTCCCGATCACGAACGGGATGCCGGCCCCCTGGACCTGTTCCGCCTGATCTTCGGCGGTGCAAACACCTTCGCCACCGCCGTACTCGGCAGCTTCCCTGTGCTGTTCGGCCTGTCTTTCGAGGCCGGCTTCTGGGCCATCCTGCTGGGCGTGCTGGTCGGTTCGCTGATCCTCGCCCCGATGGGCGTGTTCGGTGCGCTGAACGGCACCAACAACGCGGTGTCCTCCGGCGCCCACTTCGGCGTGCATGGTCGTATCGTTGGCTCCTTCCTCTCCCTGCTCACTGCCATCGCGTTCTTCTCGCTGTCGGTCTGGAGCTCCGGTGACGCCCTGGTGGGCGGCGCCAAGCGCCTGTTCGACCTGCCGGAAACCGACCTGACCCTCGGCCTGGCCTACGGCCTGTTCGCCGTGCTGGTGCTGGTGGTGTGCATCTACGGCTTCCGCTTCATGCTGCTGGTGAACAAGGTCGCCGTGTGGGCCGCCAGCGTCATGTTCCTGCTCGGCGTTGCCGCCTTCGTCGGTCCCTTCGATGCCGGCTACGCAGGTTCCGTGAACCTCGGCCAGGAAGGTTTCTGGGCCGCCTTCATCGGTGCCGCCCTGCTGGCCATGAGCAACCCGGTGTCCTTCGGTGCCTTCCTCGGCGACTGGTCGCGCTACATCCCGCGCCAGACCTCCAAGCAGCGCATCATGCTGGCCGTGATCGCCGCGCAGTTCGCCACCCTGATTCCCTTCCTGTTCGGCCTGGTCACCGCGACCATCGTTGCCGTGCAGGCACCGGACTACATCGCCCAGAACAACTACGTCGGCGGCCTGCTGGCCGTATCCCCGGCCTGGTTCTTCCTGCCGGTGTGCCTGATTGCAGTGATCGGCGGCATGTCCACCGGCACCACTTCGCTCTACGGCACTGGCCTCGACATGTCTTCGGTCTTCCCGCGTCTGCTCAACCGTGTGCAGGCCACCGTGATGATCGGCGTACTGTCCATCGGCTTCATCTTCATCGGCCGCTTCGCTTTCAACCTGGTGCAGAGCGTGTCCACCTTCGCCGTGCTGATCATCACCTGCACCAGCCCCTGGATGGTGATCATGATTCTCGGCCTGATCATCCGCCGCGGCTTCTACTGCCCGGACGACCTGCAGGTCTTCACCCGTGGCCAGTCCGGCGGCCGCTACTGGTTCACCAACGGCTGGAACTGGCGCGGCATGGGCGCCTGGATCCCGAGCGCCGTGGTGGGCCTATGCTTTGTGAACCTCCCGGGCCAGTTCGTCGGCCCGCTTGGCGAGCTGGCCGGTGGCATCGATATCAGCCTGCCGGCCACTCTGGGCACGGCCGCCCTGCTGTACCTGGTACTGCTGGCGATCTTCCCGGAACCGGCCGCCGTCTACGGTCCCACAGGTCCGCGTTGGGTCCCCTCGGGCAAGACCTCCCAAGCGTCCGCTCAGGTTTTGCCTGAAGCCGCGTAACAACGAAGAAACAGCTCCACCTTTTTTGCGACTGCCTAACAACAACAACCACTGCAAAACGCCTTGAAGGAGTTACACGATGACCAATCGTCCGCTGAAACTGTTTGCCCTCGCCGGTCTCTTCGCCGCCACCCTCAGCGGTGGCGCGATGGCCGCTGACGGCAAACCTTCGTTCGTGAGTTCGGGAAGCTTCCAGGTCTGTTCCGATCCGACCTTCCCGCCGCTGGAGTTCTTCGAGAAAACCGGTGACCGCGAGCCCAGCGGCTTCGACGCGGACCTGATCCGCGCGCTGGCCAAGCACTGGGGCGTCAAACCGCGCTTCATCGTCACCGAGTTCACCGGCCTGCTGCCGGGCCTGGATGCCAAGCGTTGCGACGCCGTCATCAGCGGCACCCTGATCACCCCGGAACGCGTCCAGAAGTTGAACGCCGTGCCTTACCTGGCCAGCGCCACCATCGTCTTCGGCAGCGGCAAGGGCGATATCAAGCTGAACAGCCTGGACGACCTGTCCGGCAAGGTGGTGGCCGTTCAATCCGGCACCCGCTACGTGACCATCATGGAAAAGCTCAACGCCGACCTGAAGGCCGCTGGCAAGACCCCGGCCGTGCTGCAGACCTACCCGAAAGGCAGTGACGTCGCCCAGCAAGTGCTGGTCGGCCGCGCCGCCGCCGGCCTGTCGCAGGACACCGAGCTGGCCTACCGCGAGCTGCAGACCCCGGGCCAGTTCAAGACCCTCTACGCCTTCCCCGAGAAGGACATCTTCGGCGCCTACATGCGTCCGAACCCGGAAGACAAGCAGGCCGTCCAGGACGCCGTGTCTGCTCTGAAGGCCGATGGAACCCTCAAGGCCATCGCCGAGAAATGGAAGCTCGATCCAGCCAACCTGGAAACCGCCGCGCAGTAAGCACGGCCAACCGCCCGCCCCTCTCTCGCTTGCGGGAGAGGGTGCAACGGCACGCTTTCATTCACGCAGGACACGTACATGAACTTCGATGTGACTGTCTTCTTTGACGCCCTGACGTCCTGGCACTTTTTCCGCGGTGCCTGCATCACCCTGATCCTGGCGCTGGTGTCCCACTCGGTGGGTATCCTCATTTCCATTCCTTGCGCCCTGGCCCTGGACGGTCCGCCGAGCGTCTGGCGCAGCTCCCTGCGCGGGGTTCTCAGCGTCTTCCGTGGCGCGCCGACCCTGCTGCAACTGCTGTTCGTGTGGAACGCCCTGCCGCAGTTCTTCCCGGTGTTCCGTGAAGAGTGGTTCACCCCCTTCATCGCGGCCTGGATCGCCCTGTCGCTCAACGAAGCCGCCTACCAGGTGGAGATCAACCGCGCCGCGCTGAAGGCCGTCGACAAGGGCCAGTACGCCGCGGGCCACGCCCTGGGCCTGTCGCGCTGGCACACCTTCCGCTACGTCATCATGCCCCAGGCCGCGCGCATCGCCGTGCCGCCAACGGCCAACGAATTCATCACCCTGCTGAAGATCACCTCGCTGGCGTCGGTCATCTCCCTGCAGGAACTGATGGCAGTCACCTCGCAGACGGTCTCCACCACCTTCCAGTTCTCCGAGTACTACGCCGTCGCCCTCGTCTACTACCTCGTCATGGTCTACACCCTGACCTGGATGCAAAGCGGCCTCGAACGACGCCTCTCCTGGGATGCCCAGGGCGGTGCCAGCAGCAAATCCGTCGGCCTGGTGCAACGCACCCTGGCTCGTATGCGCCGTATCTGAGGAGTCCGCCATGAACGAAATCATTCGCCTGCAGAACGTCGGCAAGCACTACGAGGATTTCCAGGTACTGCAGGGCATCAACCTGTCGGTACGCCAAGGCGAGAAGATCGTCATCTGCGGCCCGTCGGGCTCTGGCAAGTCGACCCTGATCCGCTGCATCAACCGCCTCAATCCCCATGACAGTGGCACCATCACCGTCGAAGACCAGGACATCTCCACCAAGTCCGGTAGCGACCACGTGCGCCGCGAAGTCGGCATGGTGTTCCAGAACTTCAACCTGTTCCCGCACATGACGGTGCTGGAGAACTGCACCCTGGCACCGATGAAAGTGCGCGGCATGGGCCGCAAGCAGGCCGAGGAGCTCGCCCTGCGTTACCTGAACCGGGTGCACATCGGCTCCCAGGCGCACAAGAAGCCCGGCCAGCTTTCCGGCGGCCAGCAGCAGCGCGTAGCCATTGCTCGTGCCCTGTGCATGAACCCCAAGGTGATGCTCTTCGACGAGCCCACCTCGGCGCTGGACCCGGAAATGGTCGGCGAAGTACTCGAAGTGATGACTGAGCTGGCCCAGGACGGCATGACCATGCTCTGCGTGACCCACGAAATGGGCTTCGCCCGCAAGGTGGCCGACCGCGTGGTGTTCATGGACGCAGGCCAGATCGTGGAAACCGCGACGCCGAACGAGTTCTTCGACAACCCGCAGCATCCGCGAACCCGCGCATTCCTCTCGCAGATCCGTCACTGATGAACGCACAGAACGAAGCCATCCTGCGTCGTGACCTGGCGGCCGCCTACCGGCTGGCCGCCCTATTCGGCTGGGATGACACCCTCTACACCCACTTCTCGGTGCGCCTGCCGGGCGTGGAGCCGCGCTTCCTGATCAACCCGTTCGGGCTGATGTTCGAGGAAATCCGCGCCAGCGACCTGATAGTGGTGGACATGCACGGCCGTGTGGTCGAAGGCAACGCCGACTACAACATCGCCGGCTTCACCATTCACAGCGCGGTGCACATGGCCCGCGCCGATGCCCACTGCGTGATCCACACCCATACCCTCGCGGGTATGGCGGTGGCCGCCTCGGACAACGGCCTGGCCCAGCTCAACCAGATCAGCGCCGAGTTCCATCAGCGCGTCGGCTACCACACCTATGAAGGCATCGCCCTGGACCTGGGTGAGCGCGAGCGCCTCGTGGACTCCCTCGGCGACAACATCGCCCTGATGCTGCGCCACCACGGGCTGCTCAGCGTCGGTGCCAGCGTCGCCGATGCCTTCTACGTCATGTACTACCTGAACAAGGCGTGCGAGATACAAGTCGCCGCCTCGTCGCTGCGCGGCATCCGTGAGATGCCAAACGAACTCAGCGTGCATGCCTGCGAACAGTTCCAGGCCTGCGAATGGCAGCGCCAGCTGGTCTGGGAAGCCTGGCTGAGAAAGCTCGAAAGGGAATGCCCCGAATACAAGGACTAGGACGAATTCAAGAGGCGCAGTGTGAAGCGTTGCGCGCCTTGCAACACCTGTCGCGGCCTCCAAGTCGTGGCAACAACAATAGATAGAGAGACCTGAAATGGCTTTGGATATTTTCGTAGTACTGATCTATGCCGCTGGCATGCTGCTGCTGGGCTGGTACGGCATGCGCCGCGCCAAGTCCCATGAGGAATTCCTGGTCGCCGGCCGTAACCTGGGCCCGGCCTTCTACATGGGCACCATGGCCGCCACCGTTCTCGGTGGTGCGTCCACCGTCGGCACCGTGCGCCTGGGCTACGTCCATGGCATTTCCGGTTTCTGGCTCTGCGCCGCCCTGGGCGCGGGCATCATCGTGCTGAACCTGTTCCTGGCCAAGCCCCTGCTGAAGCTGCGCATCTTCACCGTTACGCAGATCCTCGAGCGTCGCTACAACCCGATGGCCCGCCAGGCCAGCGCGGTGATCATGTTCGCCTACGCGCTGATGATCGGTGTGGTCTCCACCCTGGCCATCGGCACCGTCATGGAAGTGCTGTTCGGCCTGCCGTTCTGGATCTCGGTCCTGCTCGGCGGCGGCGTGGTAGTGGTCTACTCCACCATCGGTGGCATGTGGTCCCTGACCCTGACCGACATCGTGCAGTTCATCATCAAGACCGTCGGCCTGATGTTCCTGCTGCTGCCGATCTGCCTGTACCGCGTGGGCGGCTGGGACGAACTGGTGGCCAAGCTGCCGGAAACCGCCTTCAACTTCACCACCATCGGTTATGACACGATCATCACCTACTTCCTGATCTACTTCTTCGGCATCCTCATCGGCCAGGACATCTGGCAGCGCGTGTTCACCGCGCGCAGCGAAGGCGTGGCCAAGTACGCCGGCACCGTCGCCGGTGTCTACTGCGTGATCTACGGCCTGGTCGGCGCCCTGATCGGCATGTGCGCCAAGGTGCTGCTGCCTGACCTCGACAACGTCAACAACGCCTTCGCCGCCATCGTCCAGGCCTCGTTGCCGGACGGCATCCGTGGTCTGGTGATCGCCGCTGCCCTGGCCGCGATGATGTCCACCGCCAGCGCCGGCCTGCTCGCCGCCTCCACCACCATCACCGAAGACCTGCTGCCCAAGCTGCGTGGCGGCAAGGAATCCAGCCTCGGCATGACCCGCCTGTTCACCCTGCTCACCGGCATCGCCGTGTTGGTCATCGCGCTCATCGTCAACGACGTGCTCGGCGCCCTGACCCTGGCCTACAACCTGCTGGTGGGCGGCATGCTGATCCCGCTGCTGGGCGCCATCTACTGGAAGCGCGCCACCACCGCCGGCGCCATCGCCAGCATGTTCCTGGGCTGCGTCACCGCCCTGGTGTTCATGTTCACCGACGGCCTGGAAGCCAACACCCCGATCTACTACAGCCTGGCCGTGGGCCTGGTGAGCTTCGTGGTGGTCAGCCTGCTGTCCCGTCGTTCGGAAACTGCCGGCGAACTGGCCTGACATGCACTGCCGCCTCTCCCCGGAGGCGGCATTTTCCCGCCCCGGTTCGGCATTGCCGACCGGGGCTTTTTTTATTCCACGCAGGCCCTGCCCTTCGTGGGGGCGAATTCATTCGCTAAGGGCGACGCAGTCGCCCCCTGACAAACTGCCGGGCAAACCTTCGGTCTGCTTAGCGAATGAATTCGCCCCCACAGGTGCCATCCTGCTGGGCTATCAGCGCCAATACCTTGCACGGAGCACCCCATGAAAATCGTCAGCCGCGACCAGTGGTTCGAAGTCGAACACCGCTACGACGGCATCAGCCTGATCAGCGAACCCTTCGTGCGGCCTTTCTACCGTTGCAACATCTGGCATATCCAGGGTCGCGACCGTGACCTGCTGGTGGACTCCGGCTCTGGCGTGGTCAGCCTGCGCGAACAACTGCCCTGGCTCACCCAGCGGCCTTTGCTGGCGGTGGCCAGCCACACGCATTTCGACCACATCGCCGGCCACCACGAGTTTCCCGAGCGGCTGGTTCACCCGGCGGAAGCGGACATCCTGGCCACCCCCACCGGGGCCAATACCCTGGCGACGGACTATGTCGGTGATGAGATGTTCGAAGCGCACCCGGACTGCCCGCTGTGCTACGCCGAGTACCAGGTGAAGGCAGCACCGGCTACGCGGCTGATCGATGAGGGCGATGTGCTGGACCTGGGTGATCGGGTCCTGGAGGTGCTGCATACCCCCGGTCATTCACCGGGCGGCATCAGCCTGTGGGAAGCGAAGACGCAAACGCTGTTCAGCGGCGATATCGTCTATGACGGTCCGCTGATCGATAACGCCTACCACTCGAACTTGGAGGATTACGCGAAAAGCCTCACACGGCTGCGCGACCTTCCGGTGCGCACCGTGCATGGCGGTCATTTCCCCAGTTTCTCCGGTGAGCGCCTGCGCCAACTGGCAGACAGCTGGCTCAAGTCTCACGCGTAAACGGGTTACCTTTTCTGGCGGCGCTGCTCGGCGAGACGGCGCTGCTCTGCACTACGGACCGGGATGGGTTGCAGGCGCGGTGCCTCGATCAGGCCCAGCGCGACACCCAATTGCCACATCCACGCATCTAGCCGCTTCTTCATGTTTGACCCCCTTTCCTGGGAAGTTGGTCGGGTGGCCCTTGCTTCTTGGACCACCCTCGTCTGGAGCTTAGTTGCTCCCGGCAAGATCCAAAATACGCCCACCCGGAAATTTCCTACTGATCTGAATCAAACCGCTGAACGGTATCCAGGAAACATCCTACTGGAGAAAAAGTTCGAGATATCCGCGACTTCAGTGCAATTGCCGATGGGAATCGCTTCCCGCATTTAGGCCTGGCACCCACGGCGGATCGGTGAAACGCGATTTTCCCTACGCCTCCTGACGACTGCCCTGTTGCAGATCGATCCAGGCGCGCAGGTTGGCCCCGAGCATGCCCTTGCGCCACATCAGCCAGGTGGTCGCGCGGTCGAACGGCGCGCCCAGTTCATGCACCCGTACCTCTTCCCGGCCGGGCAGGCTGTTCAACATCGAACGCGGCACCAGGGCGATGCCGCCACCAGCAATCACGCAGGCCAGCATGCTGTGGTAGGACTCGATTTCCATGGGCGGCGACATCGGCACCCGTGAAGCCACGAACCAGCCCTCCAACCGTCGCCGGTAGGAACAGCTCTGGCGAAACGCGTAGACCTCCAGGCCCGCTACATCCTCGGCCGAGCGCACCGGACCGTGGCTGGCCTCGGTGATCAGCACCATTTCTTCCTCGAACATTGGCAGCCCGTCCAGCTCGGCGAACTCCACCGGGCCGTCCACCAGGGCGGCATCCAGGCGCCCGCCCAACAGGCCGTCCAGCAGCTCACCACTGGGCGCGGTCTGCACCTGCAGGTTCACCGACGGCCAGGTGCGGTGGTAACGCACCAGCATGGGCGGCAGGTGGATGGCGGCGGTGCTGAACATGGAGCCGATAACGAAATCCCCAGCCGGCTCGCCGCCGCGCAAGGCCGCCTCGGCTTCCGCCTGCAGGGCGAACATGCGTTCGGCGTAGCCCAGCAACACCTTGCCCGCCGGGGACAGGGTCAGGCGCTGCCGTTCACGCAGGAAAAGCTCCACCCCCAGGTTCTCTTCCAGTTGCTTGAGACGCGTGGAGAGATTGGACGGCACCCGGTGCAGACGGGACGCGGCGCGGGTAATGGAGCCCTCCTCGGCCACGGCCTGGAAGATGCGGAGCTGGCTGAGTTCCATGAATTCACCATTCAACAAAAGAGAACAACTGCGTTCTGTTTTATTCGTTTTTCATGAACAACACCAGTACCTAGGATGGAATACCGATGACCTGCTCCGGAGTCCTCCCCATGTCCCCGCTGATCCGACTGCTTGCCTGCTTCACGGCCCTGTTGGTGGCCATGGGGGTCGGCCGCTTCGCTCTCACGCCGCAACTTCCGCACCTGATCGCCGAAGGCCAGGTGAGCCTGACCGGTGCTGGCCTGGTGGCGGCGGCCAACTACCTGGGCTACCTGGTCGGCGCGTTGGATGCTTTCCGCGCCAGCTCGCCGCGCCAAGCGCGGCTGCGCCTGATCCTGGGCCTCTGGGCCACGGTCCTGCTGACGCTGGTTTCGGTGCCGGTCGAAGGCTTCTGGCCCCATGCATTGCTGCGCTTCGGCCTGGGCGTGACCAGCGCCTGGGTGCTGGTGGTGGTCACGGGCCTCAGCCAGCGCATCGCCGCCGAAGCCAATCGGCCGCGCCTGGGCAGCCTGGTGTTCGCCGGCCCCGCCTTCGGGGTCATGCTGACCGGGCTCCTGGCCCTTCAACTGAACCTGCAAGGCCAGGGTTCCGCCGCCATCTGGCTCGCCTTCGGCGGCCTCGCCCTGGTGCTCACCCTGATCGTCCAGCCGCTGCTGCCGCATCCTCAGCCGGCCACCACGGTGACCGAGCAACCCGCACGGCAACCACCTCGCGCACCGTATGCGCTGCTCGGGTCCTATGGCCTGGTGGGCCTGGGCTACATCATTCCCGCCACCTTCCTGTCGCAGATGGCCGCCGCGCGTTTCCATGGCCAATGGCAGGCGGACTTGTTCTGGCCCGCCTTCGGCCTGGCGGCTGCGCTCGGTGTGTGGCTGGTCAGCCTGCGTCGTCAGCGACCGGGGGGCACCCGTCGCTGGCTGGTGGTCGCGCTCTGGTTGCAGGCGGCTGGCACCCTCGCCTGCGCCCTGCCGGGGATGACCGGATTGGTCCTGGGGGTAATCCTCAGCGGCGGTCCCTTCCTCGCCGGGATGCAACTGGTGATGCAGTATGCCCGCGAACTGGACCCGCATGGCCACGCCCGCAATGTCGGCCTGCTGACGGCCGCCTTCGCCCTCGGGCAACTGGCCGGGCCGCTGCTGGCGGCTGCCAGCAGCTATTTCAGCGGCGATCTGCAACCGGCGCTCTACGTAGCAGGCGCGGGATTGATGCTGGCGGGAGGATTGATGATAGGGACTCGGGATCGGAAATCTGTGGGGGCGAATTCATTCGCTAAGCAGGCCTAAGGCCTGCCCCATTGAGGTTGAGGGGCTGCTACGCAGCCCTTCGCGAATGAATTCGCCCCTACAAAGAGCACACCCGGCGTCAGGTCCCGGTCTTGATCTTGGTCCAGGTGCGGGTACGGATGCGCTCAAGCTTCGGCGGCAGCATCTCCACCGAGAACAGCTTGGCCTGCACCTCCGCCGGCGGGTAGACGTTGGGGTTGTCGCGCAGCTCCGCGGAGATCAGCGCGTCTGCCGCCTGGTTGGGGTTGGCGTAGGCGACATGGTCAGAGATCGGCGCCACCACTTCCGGGCGCAGCAGGTAGTTGAGGAAGGCATGGGCCTGCTCGACGTTCTTCGCGTCCTTCGGAATCGCCAGCACATCGAACCAGGCTGCGGTGCCTTCCTTGGGAATGCGGTACTCCACCTTCACCCCATTGCCGGCTTCCTTCGCGCGAGCGGCCGCCTGCATGGCGCCGCCGGACCAGGCGAGCGCCACGCAGACCTCGCCATTGGCCAGGTCAGTGACGAATTTCGAGGAACTGAAGTAGGTGATGTTAGGCCGCAGTTTCGCCAGGTGCTCCTCGGCCTTCCGGTAGTCATCCGGATTGTGGCTGTTGGGTGGCAGGCCCAGGTAGTGCAGCACTTCCGGGATCACCTCGGTGGGCGCGTCGAGGAAGGCCACGCCGCATTGCTTCAACTTCGACAGGTTGTCCGGGTTGAAGATCAGCTCCCAGGAATCCACCGGCGCATTTTCACCCAGCACCGCCTTCACCTTGTCGACGTTGTAGGCGATGCCGTTGGTGCCCCACATGTAGGGCATCACGTACTGGTTGCCCGGGTCCTTGGCGGCCAGGACCTTGAGCAGCGCCGGATTGAGGTTCTTCCAGTTCGGCAGCTTGCTCTTGTCCAGCGGCTGGAACACGCCCGCCTTCATGTAGTTGGGCAGGAAGCCATCGCTGGGCACCACCAGGTCGTAGCCGGAATGGCCGGAAAGCAGCTTGGCCTCCAGCACTTCGTTGCTGTCGTAGACGTCGTATTGGGGCTTTATTCCGCTGTCGGCCTGGAAATCCTTCAGGGTGTTCGGGCCGATGTAGTCGAACCAGTTGTAGATGCGTACCTCAGGCTCGGCGACAGCATTCAGCGACGCGCCCAGCAGAGCCCCCGCCAGAACGATGCGGGCCTTCATCGGGCGGCCCCTTCGTAGCCTTGCAGCACGTTCACCGCGTTCACGCCAATGGCCTCCACCGCGTAGCCACCTTCCATGATGAACAGGGTGGGCAGGCCCAGTGCGGCGATGCGCTGGCCCATGCGGATGTAGTCCGGCGAATCCAGCTTGAACTTGGAAATCGGGTCGTCCTTGTAGGTGTCCACGCCGAGAGAGATCACCAGCGCGTCCGGCGCGTAGGCGGCGATCTTGCGGCAGGCATCGTCGAGGGCCGCGGACCAGCCATCCCAACCGGTGCCGTGGGGCAGCGGATAGTTGTGGTTGAAGCCGGCGCCATCTCCCTCACCGCGCTCGTCGGCATGGCCCAGGTAGTAGGGATATTCCACCAGCGGGTCGCCATGGATCGAGGCGAAGAGCACATCGGCGCGGTCGTAGAACAGCTCCTGGGTGCCGTTGCCGTGGTGGTAGTCGACGTCGAGGATGGCCACGCGCTTCGCGCCCTGGTCGAGGAAGGCCTGGGTGACGATGGCAGCGTTGTTGAAGAAGCAGTAGCCGCCCATGAAGTCGCTACCGGCGTGATGTCCCGGCGGACGGCAGAGGGCGAAGGCGGTATTGGCACCCTGGCGGATGTGGTCCTGGGCGGTCAACGCCACCTGGGCGGAGCTGTACACCGCCTGCCAGGTGCCGGCGGTGATCGGCGCTTCGGTGTCGAAGCAGTAATGACCGAGCTGGCCATGCAGCGCGGTCGGAATGGGGCCGTCGCGACGCAGGCGGCGCGCCGGGAAAGTGCTGGGGAGCATGTCGCAGCTATGGCCTTCAGCGGCCCAACGATCCCAGGCACCCTTGAGGAACGCCACATAGGCGGCGTCATGCACCCGCAGGACCGGCTCCAGTCCGAAGTCCTTCGGCTCGATCACCTCACCGATTTCCTGCTGGCGAACCCGCGCCAGCACGGTGTCCGCACGGCTGGGCATTTCGAAACAGGGCTGGAGCTTGCCATCGACCAGTTCCGACTGGCCGAAATGGAGACGGTGATCGTCGCTGTAGACGGTCAACATGGAGGGCACCTCATCCGGGTCTTGTTATTGATGGAGGGATTCTGTGGGCAATCGGGGGTGTTTGCGCAGTGGCAAGGACGGCCAATAGGGGATTGATATGGCCAATATGAATGGCCAGTAACCCCTTCCATGTCGCTGCACCTCGCCAACCCCGTAGGTTGTGGCTGAGCTATGCGAAGCCCAACATCCTAGCCCGCCGGTGACTCCGCTGTTGGGCTTCGCTGCGCTCTTCCCAACCTACGAGTAATGGCTGGTCCGCTTTGCCCCCACAGGTTTTCAGCGGCGATTATCTACCCCCGGAAATGACTCGGCGGCTGCCCGCTCCAGCGCTGGAAGGCATGGCGCAGGCTGGCGGTTTCGCTGAAGCCAAGTTCTTCGGCGATGCGGTAGATGGGCATGTCGCCTTGCTGAAGCATTTCCTTGGCGCGGGTGAAGCGCAGTTCGTCCAGCAGTTGCTGGTAGCTCGTCTGCTGCTGGGCGAGGTGGCGGCGCAGGCTGCGGGACGAGCAGTTCATCTGCCGTGCCAGCTCTTCCAGTCCCGGCGGGTCTTGCAGGCGTGCGGCGAGGAAGCCGCGCACCCGCTCCAGCCAGGCACGACGGGCAGCGAACTCGACGTTCTGACGGCGGCACTGTTCGAGCATTTCCTTGTGCGTCACCGGATCGGCGAGCGGCAGGCGACGGGCCAGCCAGGCGGCATCGAAGCCCATGGCACTGCGGCTGGCGCCAAAGCTCACCGGGCATCCGAATCCCCGCGCATAGGGCCGCGCCATGCCGCTGCCGGAGGGATAGTCCACCTGCACCGAGTGCAACGGCAGGGGCTGGCCCAGCAGGTCAGCAAAGGTGACCTTGAGCGAGCCCAGGCAGACTTCGGTGTTGAATGCCCGCAGGGATTCATCCTCGCTGTAACCGCAGGCGCTGAGCCAGGCGGTGTCACCGTCCTGCTCCAGGGCCAGGCGGAAATAAGTACCCAGCAGCACCGGGTAACTGAGGCCGACGCGCAATGCTTCGCCGAAGGTCGGTGCGGAAAGCATCGCGTAGCCGAGCAGGCCATAGGCGGAGATACGCGTGCGCAGACCGAGGGTCAGGCCCAGGGCGGGACGCGGCAGCAGGCGCACGGCGTTGGCGTAGACCTGTTGCTCCTGCTCGGGGTTGATCAGGCGCTGCAACTCGAGCAGGTCCTGCTCGCTGATGCCGCTGCCGGCCAGGACATCCGCGGTTCCGATGCCCTCCTCCTGCAGCAGTGCGGCGGTGAGTGCCGACATGTGCAGGGAGTTGAGCCAGGTGGCGCGGGAGAAGGTGTGCTCGACCATGATCCCTACTGTATGGCCTCGGTGAGTTCGCGTTCCTGCCGCCGGTAGGGGAAGACGTCGATCACCTTGCCGGAGCGGATCGCCACCTGCAGCGTCTTCCAGTACTCGGCGTCATAGAGGTCGCCATGGAGCTTGGCGAACAGGCGGCGCTGGCCCATATCGGCGAAGAGGAAGCGCGGGAATTCCTCGGGGAACACGTCGTTCGGCGCCACGGAATACCAGGGCTCGGCGGACATCTCATCCTCCGGATAGCGCGGCGGCGGAATGATGCGGAAGTTCACTTCGGTGAGGAAGCAGATCTCGTCGTAGTCATAAAACACCACGCGGCCGTGGCGGGTGACGCCGAAGTTCTTCAGCAGCATGTCGCCGGGGAAGATGTTCGCCGCCGCCAGTTGCTTGATGGCCAGTCCGTAGTCGTAGAGCGCCTCGTGCACCTGGGCGTCGCTGGCGCTTTCCAGGTAGATGTTCAGCGGGGTCATGCGGCGCTCGGTCCAGCAGTGGCGGATCAGCACCACATCGCCCTCCAGCGCCACGGTGGACGACGCCACCTCCAGCAGTTCCGCCAGGCACTCCGGCTCGAACTTGGATTTGGGGAAGCGGAAGTCGGCGAACTCCTGGGTATCGGCCATGCGCCCTACCCGGTCGACGTTCTTCACCAGGCGGTACTTCTCGATCACGGTGTTGCGGTCCACCGTCTTCGCGTGGGCGAAGCGGTCCTTGATGATCTTGAACACGGTGTTGAAGCCCGGCAGCGTGAACACACTCATCACCATGCCGCGCACGCCGGGCGCCATGATGAAGCGGTCGTCGGTGTTGGCCAGGTGGTTGATCAGCGCGCGGTAGAACTCCGACTTGCCGTGCTTGTAGAAACCGATGGAGGTGTACAGCTCGGCGATGTGCTTGCCCGGCAGGATGCGCTTGAGGAAGCCGACGAACTCGGCCGGCACGGCGACATCCACCATGAAGTAGGAACGAGTGAAGGAGAAGATGATCGACACTTCCGCTTCGTCGGTGATCATGGCGTCGGCCTGGATGCCACGCCCTTCGCGGTGCAGCAGCGGGATCACCAGCGGCCATTGTTCGTCGCGGGTGTAGATGCGGCCAACCAGGTAGGCGCCCTTGTTGCGGAACAGCGGGGACGCGAAGAGTTCGATGCACAGCTCCGGGTCCTTGCACACCCAGTCCGGCAGGTTTTCGCGCAGCTGGGCTTCGAGGCGCTCGAGGTCGCCGGGGCGGTCGTCGTAATGCACGTCGAAACGGAAGTCGTCGAGTATCGCCGAGAGCGCCGCATGCAGGCGGCCTGCGGGGCGATAGCTGCGGGTCTGCGGCGCGCGCTCGTGGACACGCAGCGACGGCCGGGTGGTGTGGATGAACATGCAGCCGTCGCTGATCAGGTCGTGACTGAACAGGCTGCAGAAGATCGAGTTGTACCAGGTCTCGGACAGCTCATCGTCGAAGCGCACATCGATCAGGCCGATGTAGGCGCTCTTCACCAGGGGCCAGAGCTGTACATCCAGCAGCTCGTCCATTGCATAAGCCGTACGCAGCCGTGCGCTGGTTTCACCGACCTTCACTTCGTAGAGGGCGATCCGCTCGGCCGCCGCAAGCTGCGTGGCCTGCCACTGGGCCTCCTCGAAGCGGGCACGGGCGCCATCGGTGATCTGGCGGAAATGCTCACGGTAATCATCGAAGCCCTCGAGGATCAGTCGGGCGATGCCTTCGGCCGGCCATTGCTGCGCCATGGAATTGTTCTCGGCTGCGGTCACGGGAAAGTCGAGCTTATCCAGAGGATTGAGGGAAAAAAAGCGCTGGGTGGCCACTTCGGTTGGGGGGCGATGCCCTGTGGGGGCGAATTCATTCGCTAAGCAGGCCGAAGGCCTGCCCTTGGACTCTCCTAGGGGCAGCTTCGCTGCCCTTAGCGATTGAAATCGCCCCCACAAGTGTGGAACCACGCAGTCAGGCAATCCCCTTCTCCCGCAGGCAGGCCTCCAGCATTTCGATGAATACCCGCACCTTGCGGGTGCGGCGGCGATGGGCCAGATAGAGCACATGGACCCAAGGGCCAAAGGCATCGGGCTCCAACTCGTAGTCGGCCATCACCCGCACCACTTGTCCGCTGGCCAGGTAGGGCGCCGCACTCCATTGCGGCATCACCTGCAAGCCGTGGCCAGCCAGCAGGCAGGTGAGCAGGAAGTCGTAGTTGTCGCTGGCCATTCTTGGCACGGGCTGCGGCAAGCGTATGCGCTCGCCATCGCGCCGCAGCCACCAGAAGTGCCGGTTGAGCAACGGATGCTGGAAGATCAGCCAGTCGTGCTGCAGGTAGTTTTCCAGGGTCACCGTCCCGCCTTTGCGTTCCAGGTAATCAGGGCTGGCGCACAGGTAGATACGGTTTTCCGTCAGCGGCCGGGCGATCAGCCCGGGCAGGTCAGTCGGTCCGTCGCGCAGGGCCAGGTCATAGCCGCCATCGATCAGGTCGACGAAGGCGTCGTTGAGGTCCACCTCCAGGCGCACCTGCGGGTGTTCGCTCATGAAGCGGCAGCACACCTCGCTCAGGAACGCCGGCCCGAAAGACGGCGGCGCGGTGAGGCGCAGACTGCCACGCAACTCGTCCTGCAACTGATCCACTTCTTCACCCGCCAGTTGCAGTTGCATCAGGGCCTGCCGGGCACCTTCCAGGTAGATGTGGCCGGCCTCGGTCAGCGCCATGCGACGGGTGGTGCGTTCGAACAGGCGCACGCCCAGCTCGGCCTCCAGATGCCCCACCGCCTTGGTCAGCGCGGAGGGTGTCTTGCCGATTTGCTCGGCGGCACGACTGAAGCTGCCGTACTCGGCGGTGGCGACGAACATGTTGAGCGCGCTGAGCTTGTCCATTGATCTGTTCCGGATCGGCACAAAAGTTGTGCGAGAACATAGCATTCTGCCGCTTCATCGGCTTGGTTAGGCTCACCGGCAGACCAACAAGAACCGGAAATTGCCTGATGAAAACCTTCGCCCCTACCCTCCTGGCCGTCGCGCTGGCTTGTTCCTCGATGGAAAGCTTCGCGGCCGTCGATCTCATCCTGCACAACGCCAAGATCTACACCGCCGAACCCGGCCAGGCCCTGCAACAGGCCGTGGCCGTGGAAGACGGCAAGGTGCGCGCCGTGGGCAGCAATGCCGAAGTCCTGCGCCTGAAGGCGTCCGGCACCCAGGTGGTCGACCTCGGTGGCAAGGTGCTGATGCCAGGCTTTATCGACTCCCACTCCCACGCCATCTTCGGCGGCCTGGAGTTGGACTCCGCCTCCATGGGCGGCCAGTTGATCCCCGTGACTGAACTGGAGCAGCGTTTGCGTCAGTGGCGTGACAACGGCAAGGCGCTGCATGGCGATGCGCTCAGCGTCAGCGGCATGCCTTCGGCGGCCTGGGGCCAGGTAGCCGAGATGGAACAACGCTTCAACCAGGGCGAATGGGCTGAGGTGCCCATCTTCTTCCTCGGCTGGGATCACCACACCGGCTGGGCCAACCAGGCCATGCTCAAGCGCGCCGGTATCGATGCAGCCAGGGTGAAGGGCCTGAAGGGCGAAGCACAGGCCACCATTGGTCACCATCCCGATGGCCGACCCAATGGTTTCCTCGCCGATGCCGGGCTCGACCCGGTGATGGCGCAGCTCCCACCAGCCTCGGCCGAGCAACTGCTGAAGGCCGCTCGCTCGGCACTGCGTTACAACCTCAGCCTCGGCATCACCGCGTGGATGGACCCGGCCGCCAACGCGGCACCGGGCGAGCCGCTGTTCGACTTCAAACCCACCGCCCAGACCCTGGGCGTGTTGCCGGCGTACAAGGCACTGGCCGAGAAAGGTGAGCTGACCGCCCACGTCGCCGCCCTGCTGGTGGCCAACCCGAAGAGCACGCCGGCCGACCTGGACACCCTCGACCAGGTACGTCAGCAATTCCAGGGCCTGCCCAACCTCACCCTGCCCGGCATCAAGGTCTTCGCCGATGGGGTAGCCGAAGTTCCGGCACAGACTGCGGCGATGCTCGATCCCTACAAGAATTCGAACAAGCGTGGCGAGCTGCTGATCGACCCGGCGCACTTCGGTGAACTGGTCAGCGCGGCCGACGCCCGCGGCTGGCTGGTGCATGTCCATGCCATCGGCGACCGCGCGGTGCGCGAATCCCTGAATGGCATCGAGCAGGCGCGAAAGGACCGTCAGAGCGGCATCGCCCATTCGGTCACCCATCTGCAGATGGTCAACCCGAAGGAATTCGCCCGCTTCAAGCCGCTCGGTGTGATCGCGTCCATGCAGCTCTACTGGGCCAGCGCCGATGAGGTCAGCATCGACCTGGTGCAGCCCTACATCAACGCCATGGCCTTCCAGTACCAGTACCCGGCCCGCTCGCTGCTGAAGAACGGCGCCACTATCTCCGGCGCCAGCGACTGGCCGGTGACCACGCCCGAACCCTGGAAGGCGATCTACCAGGCCGTCAGCCGCAAGGGTCCGAAAGGCGTGCTGAACGCCGCCGAGGAAATCGACCGGGAAACCATGTTCCAGGCCTACACCCTCAACTCCGCCCGCACCATTGGCCTCGACAAGCAGATCGGTTCGCTCGCGCCCGGCAAGCAGGCCGACTTGATCCTCCTCGACCGCGACGTGTTCCAGGTCGAGCCCGAAGCCCTGCGCGACACCCAGGTGCTGAAAACCTGGTTCGCTGGCCGCGAAGTCTTCAACGCCGCGCTCTAAACACAAGAAAGACCCTGCTTCGCACTCATCCCCCGCCAATTGGCGGGGGCTGGCGAAGCCTTGCCTGCATCTGCCCGAACAATCACAACAACGGGAAACCCTCGATGAAACGCTTCACCCTCCTTGCGCTCGCCCTGGCTCCACTCGCCTGCCAGGCCATTGAACTGAACGACGATTTTTCCTTGCAGGTCGACCTGGCGCTGGTCAGCGACTACCGCACCCGGGGCATCTCCCAGACCCAGAACGACCCGGCGGCCCAGGCCAGCGCCACCCTGCTCCACAGCAGCGGCCTGTACGCCGGGGTGTGGACCTCGAATGTGGACTTCGGCTTCGGTCTCAAGACCCGCCAGGAAGTGGATTACTACGCGGGCTGGTACTGGCAGGCCACCGATGAGGTGAACCTGGACCTCGGCTACATCAAGTACAGCTATCCGAAGGAAGGCCAGTTCAACCAGAGCGAGGCCTACGCGATCCTCGGCGCTTACGGCTTCAAGCTCGGCGCCCAATACTCCAATGATGCGAAGAACCTGATCGGCGAGAAACAGGACACTCTCTACAGCTACATCAGCTACGAGAACACCCTGCCCCTGGATGTGGGCCTGAAGCTGCGTTACGGACGCAACGACTTCAAGGACCCGCTGTTCTGGTCCGCCCGCGGCGAGAGCTCCGACGCCTATCACGAGTGGGAAGCCAAGCTGACCCGCGACTTCGTTGGCGTCACCTGGGGCATCGCCTACATCGACACCGACCTGTCCGAATCCGAATGCGCCAGCTACTACGGTTTCACCGATGTGTGCAGTTCGACCTGTTATCGTCGAACATAAATGTATGGCCAGACTGTCTAGTAATGCTTGATATTGCTGGCTAAAGACCCAATCCCATTGGAGGTCAGATGCCACGCAAGCCCTTCTCCAAGTCTGCCCTTGAGTCGAGTGAACGACCGCCCCTCCAGCGCAAGCTGCCAGAAAACACCCCCCAAGCAATTCAAAAAAGAAGCATTGCACGGGGACAAGTTGATGTTTCAGCTCAAGGGTTGATTGTCCAAAACAAGACCAGAGGCACAAAGGACTTCGTCCGTGACTTCACCGATCTTGTCACCGAATATCCGCACCATAAATTAATTGTTCAGCAATTACTTATAGGTGCGCAGCTCCATGCCGCAAAGAGATTGATCACCTATCAATCCCATCAAGACATCTATTACTCAATCCAAGAGTTTGTGCTGTTCCTAAATAGCGCTGAGCCGATCAACAAATCAGTCAATGGTGTTGCTGATGTCGATGGGCAGGTGTGCCTAAATTTTAGGTCATTTCTAATTCGTTCGTATCCGGGCCGCACCGTAAATAGAAAAAGATACGGCGCAATAAAAAACATCTTCCTCTCGTTGAAAAACAAATATAAAGGGCAGGACTGGGTCGGCAAAGAGTTTCAATGGCCGACTGGACCGGCGTCAAACGAGCAAGTAACAGAGGGATATAGCAGAGAGATTCACAATAAACTTATAGAAGGGTGCCTGATTGATATTAAGTTCATTATGAAATGGATGGAGAGTTACGACCATGTAGTAAAAGACGCAAAGACAATGCTGGAATATGATCTTTCATTGGAAAACTTGATGTTTGATCTAACCATAAAGGAACAGACTAAAAGATCTAACGGTTCGATCAAGGCGACGCACATAAAGGGATTTGAGTGGGTTATACGCCACACTGGCGATGTTAAAGAATACATACGGGAAAATGGAATAAGTATAGAGCAGTTTCTCGCAATTTACCGAACACGCGCCCATGAACTGGCAGTAAAAGGACGCCCTGTCGTTGGTACCGAGGTCAGTGAACGTGGATTAGTGTATGGCTGTGATCGAGAAGAGTCTGGTCTAATTGCCACTGCTAATGTAGGAAGGCTCTATCCTGATTGGCCTATGCAATTTACCTTCGAGGCAGCTGGACATTTATTTTCCTCTGAGTGGAATAAAAACGCCGCTCACGGAACGAACAAAAAATACTCGACACTGGAAAGAAGATTACGGTTGGCCTTGATGTATATGAGGGTTGGGCCAGAGCATCTACCCTATGAAATGGGTCAAATGGCATACATCAGCCGAGTGGCTTTCACAATGGGAACCTTATTCCCATTCTTTCTCTTTGTGATGTTGCAGACGGGCTGGAATTTTGAGGTTATTGTGTCGATAAGCGATAACCTAGAAGATCACATTGAGGACGACCTTCTGGATGATGACTATGCGATTATTTATGGATTCAAAGGTCGGTCCGACAAAAGCCAAATGCACAGATCAAACAAGCGCGATAAATTTGGGGCTTATCAAATCTTGCATTTTGTTGCCAAGAAAGTCAGAGAACATTCTTCGTCGCCTCATTATCTACCGGGCACATTATTTCAGTGTGTCATCTCGAAAAATCTGTGGAATATGTTTGGTCGGTTATGCACGCCGGTGACCACTACGAATTTTTGGCCCGCTTCAACGGAGTTTCTCCGCCGCCACGGCATAAAACTGGATACGGATACCAAGTCACCCAAAATTGAAACAAAACGTCTACGAACCACCTATGAAACTCGACGGAGAGAACAAGGTTTAGATATTGACGAAGTTTCGACAATGATGGGGCATTCGGATATCGACACCACAGTAAACAATTATGATAGTGACTGGGGGTCGACTGAAATATTAAATGGTCGCCTAAGAAAGATTCAAAGCAAGCATGAAGAGGATTTTAGAAGTTACTCAGCAAATCTTCTTACAGATGTGTCTTTAGCCAAACTGCGTGAAGCCACGCTACGCTGCGGCAGCAAAGAAGAACTACGCTCAGTTGTTGCCCCATTAGTCGCCAAGCTAAATTCCTCTGAAGATTCAGTAATACAGTTGCTTTCTCCGGAAGGTCAGACATTCATTGCAAGTTGTCTAAATTCAAAGCAACCAGACTGGCCAGGCGCTGAAAATTTTCTTAGCACAGATACGTCCTGCAACTACTTCAATCGTTGTCCGTTATGCTCACAGTGTGTGATCTTCAAAGAAGCATTACCTTTTATTGCAAGACGAGTTTCCGATCTTGACGGTCTGAGGGAGCGGCTAAATCCCTTAGAATGGGAGAAAAGCTATCGAGCTGAGTATTTAGGGTGGAATGGGGTTCTAGAGGGATGGGGGAACCCGATTGAGCTTGCTGAGGCAATAGATCAATCGAAACATAACGGTTATGCACTGCCATTGACAATGATAGGACCCTCATGACAACTCCAACACGCGACCAATTGAAAGCCGCTTTAGAAGAAATAAGGAGCGAACTGGGTTATCACGAGGAAGAGTCAGAGCCTATTACTGATGAAGAAGATGATGAGACTCTGAGTGACGACTCTTCGTTTGGGATAATTTGCAACAATTCAAATACACTCAATCTTTCCAAAATAGACAAGAACGAGTGGAGCTATATAAGGGTAAGTCCAAGAAGTTCTTTCGGCGATCCGGTTTGGGATTTTAGGGATTACCCCTCCCCCTATGGCCTCTCCGTTCGCATCAATCTTGATTATGTCAACATGTATGGTGTGAATGTCTGTGCGGCAGGACACGAACACTGGGCGTATATTGCTAGGGCGCTGCTATTTTACCGTGTACCGCATTTCGCAATTCATGGTCGTCTTAATGCCTATTCCTCTCTAGAGGGAGTTAAAATTAAAATATTAAGACTTGTCGGTTTATTTCATGCCGAGGGCCTATATTTAGGCTCTGAAAATTCACCAGATTTTAGGACGGTGAGCGATTTGGCGAAGTCGAGCGTGCATTACTATATAGAGTCGCTACCCACCACCGGGATTAAGTGGGAGTTCTGTTACATAATGTCCTTCTGGCAGGACCTGTCATCGCTGGGAATGCTTCCGCCCGAGTACTCGCTATACGATTCATACGTAACAAAAGAGCTTGTCGCCAAATATAGAAGAGAATACGACGAATCCTCTCGACCTTTCGAACCAATTCCGCTCGATGATTATGCAGGAATATTTAAATACTGTGTTGGTTTTGTTGAAAACTACAGTGACGATGTCCTGTGGCTGTACAAAAATTTTGCACCAACGATAGCTGGTGCTTTTGAGAATCCCGAAAAGCTTGCCATGTTAAGTTTTGGTGTTTCGACAGCGTCCGCTGAGGGTATCGAAAGATTTATGGCTTATAAGCCTAAGTTGCTAGATAACGGTACTCCCTGGTGGGGAATAGAAATCATGAAAAGAAAGTATGAGGATAATGAGGGGCAGTTTTTAAATCACGCAACTGTGATTAGCATCGTTGTAGCTCTGATAGATGCGTGCATCGTGCTTCTTCTTTGTCTTACTGGCATGCGCCGATCAGAGGTCGTTGGACTTAAGGTGGATTGTCTTTCGTTTAAGGCTGATGGCTACTGGCTTACTTATACTGTTTTCAAAACATCTATCTCTTCACAGGGCGATATAAAAACAATACCCATCCCCAAAATTGCTGCGGATGCAATTGATGTTATTGTCGAATTGGGGCGTGATGCTCGTGCTTACGGAAAGCACGACTATCTGTTTGCCAAGATACCAATGTCCAGTTTTGGAAACGTTCCACATAGCTCCGGGGTTGAGCGAGCTTGCAATCGAGTGGCAGGTACCCTAGGGATTGATTATAAAGTACACCCACATCGTTATCGGAAGTCACTAGCCCTTTATATAATTCATCAAGATTCGCGAAATCTAGAAATTATTAAGCGCCTTTTTTCTCACCGAAGCTTAAAAATGACGCTAAGGTATATCCTTTCTTTACCGGGCGTGAACGACGAAGTCAAAGCTACGTTGATTGAGGAGAATACGGAAATTCTCGTCGAGGTTTTGCAAGGCGTAATTTCTGGACAAATTGGGGGTATTGGCGGAAAAAGATTGGCCAAGACTGCTAACTCTTCTCCAATACTCAGGGCTAAATTGCAAAACGCGGGGAAAGAGAGCTTAAGTCAGTATGTCGCATCTTTGCTTGATGAAGGCGTGAAGCTTCTGCATAGAACGAATCTTGCAATCTGTTTGCGAACGCCAGGCCTTACCAGCGAGTCACCTTGTGATGCCAAGAATGATAGCCCTGGGTCGAGACTTCATCCAAATTTGTTTGCTTGTGACCCGTATAATTGTAGACATGCTGCATTTGTCGAGGCCAATGTTCCATCCTTAAAGAATGAGATAATTTTCCACGACAACATGATTAAGCACAGGTACTGTGGAGCGACTCAGAAAGAGTATTCTCAGAGGCGTATCGCTGAAGCTTTTAAGCGACTTCACGAGGTTGTAGGGGATGAAGCACATAATTTCCTAAAACAGGTAGCGAATGGCTAATCAAGATCTCCTAAATCGGGTGTATGCGACTATTTCAGCGCTCCACAAAGGCGGCCGAAAAAAGTTGTCAGTGATGGAGGTTGCTAAATTATCCGGTGTCGCTCGCGCAACAATCAATCAAAAGCACGATCCTGACTGGGTAAAGGTCAGAGAAGCCATCAAAGGGACATTTCATTCGGGGAGTGATGCAGAGGACTCAAGTGCTGTTCTCGAACAACCACTCAAAAGCACTCAAGAAATACATCAACGACTGAAAGAGTTCGAGGAGCAGCTGGCCCTACTAAGGGAGCGCGCTAACACCACATATAATCAGTTGATTGACCGATTACAATATTACTTTGCGTTGACTAGTGAAAAACCTGCTAAGCAGATGGAGAAGGCTAAGCTCCTTCAAGAGCTAACTCATCAGAAGAACCAGAATGCGATTCTGCGCGCAGATCTCAAGGCGGCTCTTGCTGAATCGTTAACTCCTGCTGTATCAGGAATTATTACTTCAAAAAGTATATTGGAAGTACCTAATACACTATCAGAACCTGAGGCAATTCTGGATTTTCTGGAGAAACTGGATTCGCTATCTAATCGATCTTCACTTGTTACCACAGTCTACATATTGTGCGGTCTACCAATGTGCGGCAAATCATCTTGGATTGAAAATCACAAGCCACCTACCCCAGGCGTATCCTTATATGTGAGCGGAGCAAGTGAAACAGCTTCAATTCGGAATTTGTTAGCTTCTAGGGTTAGGAAAGCATTTAACGTACCTGTGCACTGTGTTCGATTTCGCATAGGGCTTGATGCCTGTATATCTAGAGCCGAAAAGCAGTTCAATGGTGCGGTTCTTGAATTGAATATTTCACTTATCAAAAGTGTGGCTGCACGCTTCGAAGAAATACAATTCATCGAAAATTTTGACTCAATCATTTTGGCTTGAAATCAATGAATGGCCTGAAGCGTTTCCAATCGTTTATTGAAGAGCGTCGCCGCTTGGGAGACTGGGCGGTTTTCGTTTCAGCAGATATGACTAAGCTTTCAAGGGTAAAGCTGGTTGCGGCATGTAGGATTAAGCGAAGCTTAATTTATCAAAACTCTCAGGTAGTAGCTCTGCTTCGCGACCTGGAATCCGAATTAAGAGAACATGGGGTGCTACACGTTCGCAGTGCGGATACCAATTGTGCTCCGCGGAATGGTTTAACTCATGACGCGGAATTAGAGCAGCGGCTAAGTGACTTGTCTGCTTCGCTTTTTCAGTTCAATCAGTATTTAAATGAAGTTTCCAAATCACTTCTGATGTACCCCTTATCAAGGCCAAAATAATTGTGTGTATCCTTCATTTTGGAAACGGTTTGGCCAGCCACTCTGGCTATATGCGAGAGCGCGTAGGAATTTTTTTTGATGATAATCACAACATCCTTGAAGCACCGACCATGTGGGCGATGGCTGTCTCGAAGATAGGCTCAAGGAGTGATGAAACGACAAGAAACTATGCGAATATCCTGAGAAGGTTTTTGCAGTGGTTAGACGATAGCCAAATCGAAGGTTCTGAAGTTGTATTTGGCGCGCAGAATTGGCAGTTGGTGGATGAGGATGTTTTTGATGCCTTCCTTGTTCACATAGCATCTCCAACGGATGCGCTTCCTGATGGTCCGTCTCACGAAACCATGTATCACATTGCAGCAAGGGTCTGGAGCTTCTATCAGTGGGCCGAAAGGCAGGGCTATAAACATTATTTGGATATCAGTAGGTCAGATATCCGATACATGCTGAAGGACCAGAAATTCCTGTCCCATATCGATCCAGGGGTTAAAGTTACCACCCTGGGATTCAATCTACCCAGCGGTAGACCAGCTTTGCATCAACGAGAAATGCAGAAATTTGTAAGGCAAACTGATTATGAAATAGCTCTCGGCGCCATGGATGATCCTGTCTATCAAATCATCGCAGCGATCATACGAATCACCGGACTTCGACCGATTGATCTTTTTCAATTGCCTTATCGAGGGAAAAATGAAAATTCTGGATTCATTCCTTATGATGAGAGTGAGCACCCAGAAGGGTTAGATAACCGATCTATCTATTATTATTTCAAGTCAAAGGGGAAATGGCGCTCCATAGATTTTCCGGGTAAGCTGTGGAGAGTGATTTGCGAGTATTATCTACCCTTAAGACGGCAGCGAGCTCAACTATATGAGGCTAAACATGGCGTTCCGCCTAGAAACAACGACTTGTTCCTCTCCGCGCGAGGCGATGTTGTCACATATGGGATGCTGGGTTATAACTTTAGCAAGGTAGTTAGTGCAGCACGTAACTCCGATCGCGCCACTTCGTTTAAAGCCTTACGATTCAATGCGCGGATGCTTAGACACACCTGTGCCACATATTTTGTTTATGAGGCGTTGAAGGCTCAGAATAGACTAGGCAGGAGTTTTGTTTACGATGCAGCGCTTGACGAAGATCTCAGAAAAATGCTGGGGCACACTGACGTTAAAACCACTCTTGAATACTATGTTCATTTAGTGAACCGGTATGTGCATGACAATCTCCTGACTGATCTTCACCGCACACGCGTTGATGCTGGCTTGTCCGCGATCTTAGACCGTCATAATTACACTGACACTGTGGAATAGCACAGACACTAGAAAATAATTCCTTCTTGGTGATTAGCTCTGGACCCGCCCGGCGGGAGTATGGTCTGCCTTCATTATATTGAGGGTGGCACTGGCCTGAAGCCGCACTCCAAGCTAGCCGCAATTTCCCTTTGCTAACGCATTCTGCGTCGGGAAGGTGTCTTTGTGATCTGCTGAACACGACGGCTGCTTGCCCAGACGAAATTATGAATTTTCACATAATTGCGCATATTTTAGTTTTTGTGGCGCCAGAATCTGTTTTTCTCCTTCTCTGAGCAATTCCTTGCAACGGATCGGAAGTATTTGCCTTGCAGGCGGAAGCTGGCACTTTCTTCCGGTATGCCCAAGTGACAGTATGCTCAGTTTCTGAAGCACCCGGCTGCTATGCCTTGGTGTCACTTATCGTCAATAACTGGGCGGCCGCATGGAGGCGCCATGACCACAGACCAGATCTCTGCTTCCTCTCGCACCGACATCCCGCCCGTGATCCCAGCGGCGCCCTCCCCCGAAGCAGCTGCAGCTGCAGCTATCGACACCCCGCCGATCCGGCTCGCCTGCCTTGAGGTCTGTAATTTTCGACGCTTGGCCAAGACCCGGCTTGAGCTGGACGAGGTCACTACCATCTTGGTAGGCGCCAACAACAGCGGTAAAACTTCCCTCCTCACAGTGCTCCGAAACTTCTTGAGCGAGTCACCCGGTTTCCGCGCGTTCGACATTAGCCTTTCGCAGTGGGCGAAGTTGCGCGAGGTGTGCCAACGGTGGGAGGCACTTGATGAGGATCCCACGACGGAGTCCAAGGATGCCGAATCATGGGAGGCGGAGTATCAGGAACTCCAGGCATGCATGCCGTTCATTGATCTTTGGTTCGACGCTAAAGAGGGGGCGTACAACCATGTTGCGCCGTTCATCACTTCGCTGAAGTGGTCGGGTGGCGCAGTTGGTGTACGGGTGCGGCTTGAGCCTGTTGCAGACGCCAACGAACTTCGCAATCTGGCTTGGCGCTACCGTGAAGCGCGCGCCCCGGTCCGAGAGCTCCCGAAGGATGGCCATGCCTGGCCGATGGATCTACTTGACTACTGGCTCCGACAATCTGCGGATCTGCGCCGAATAGCTGCTTACCGTCTCGACCCCACAAAGGGTCCCTTAGCCGATAAATCGCGCCGCGACCTGCAGGTGCTGCCACCTGAATCAGAACCGATCGAGTTGCAGCATCTGCGCAAGCTCATTCGTGTGGACTTTGTGCCGGCCCAACGAGGACTCGGTGCAGAGGAAGACGAAATGCGGTCTGAGTCCGCAAGTTCTCGACCGGGTCTGTTCTCAAGCCAACTCATGAAGTTCGCTCGGCAACACTTGAACGTGGCCCCATCCGGCCACGGACACCGAGAAGACTTGGTCAAAGCCGTCGCCAACGCACAAGCAGACCTCGACAAATCTATCTACAAGGCGCTAAAGCCAGCGATGGAGGATGTGGAGATCCTTGGATACCCAGGCCTGCATGACCCTCAACAATTCCATTTTCGTACAAGAATCCAGACCGCAGACCTTCTTGCTCACAGCACTGCCGTCCAGTACCGCCTGGACAAGACTGCTGTTGATGAGTCCTTGCCTGAACACTCTATTGGCCTCGGCTATCAGAATCTGCAGTCGCTGAGCTTCATGCTCGTATCGTTCCGCGCTGCACGCCTCAATCCGCCTCAGGGTAGTCCGGCGGCAGTTCACCTCGTGATGGTTGAAGAACCTGAGGCCCACTTGCACGTTCAGGTTCAACGCAATTTTTCGAAGAGCGCCCACGAGCTCATTCGTCCAAAGGAGCAGGTGCATAGCTATCTCCGCAGTCAGCTGCTGATCAGCACGCACTCGAGCCACTTGGCTCATGGAGACAACTTCACCCGTCTGCGGTACGTGAGGCGGGTAGCCAGCACGGGGCTCGGCATAAAACCCAGCACGCAGGTCGTTAACCTGGGCGATGCGTTCGGTGACGACGCGCTAACCAGGACTTTCGCCGAACGCTACTTTCAGGTGCAACACACCGACCTGCTTTTCGCTGACGCCGCCATCTTCGTGGAAGGAACAGCAGAGCGAATGCTGGTGCCACTTTTCATCGAACGGGATTTCCCCAAGCTTGCCAAGAAGTATGTTTCTTTCCTCGATATCGGAGGTAGCCACGCTCACCGCCTAAAACCCTTAGTGGAGCGATTGGGGATTCCGACGATCGTCATCACCGACTTGGATCCCGTTCTGCCAACCCAAACTGCTAAGGGACGCCTTGTCCGGGAAGCAGCGCACATCGCCGGCCAAGAAAATTTGGAGTGCGGGAATGACACATTGACCTCATGGCATCCGATGCTGGAGGAATTTCAAGCTTTTGGTAAGCCGACGCCTACCCAACTGGTCTGGACATCCAACACGGGCGCTCAAGTCCGCTTCGCGTGGCAGCTTCCGATTGCGGCTGCCAGCGGCCAGTGGCCCAGCTCGTTTGAGGACTCTCTAGTTCTCTCCAACATCGATTGGTTCAAAGCGTTGGACGAGGAGGTGGACCCTATCACCGCTGCGAAAGTTAAACACCGCGGCACCTTGGCAAAGGTAATCGGCCTAGTGCTCGACCACCCTGACCACGCCGAGCTGCTCAGGGAACTCCATGCCATGCTCCGCGGGAGCTTCAGCAAAGGCGATTTTGCGGCAACCCTGTTCGAACGGCTAAATGCTGGCCACGATCTGAAATGCCCCGCATATATCACCGACGCGCTCAACTGGCTGAGCGGGCAACTCAACGTCACTGCAGGAGAGACCCCTTGAGTACCGAACTGCCATCTCTCGGAAACGATCGCGACGCTCATGTCGTCGAGGACATCTGCGGCTACATCACGGCGACCCCGCCTCGGAGTTTCTTTCTCTTCGCTGGCGCAGGATCCGGAAAGACTCGCACGCTAATTGAGGTTCTGCGTCGAGTCACTGGAGTGATAAAGCATGAAGCGGGGGCTCACTATGCCGAACGACTTAGGTCTCGCGGACAGTCGGTGCGTGTTATCACCTACACCAAAAACGCGACCGCTGTCGTCAACGGTCGTCTCGGCGAAAATTACCTGACCGAAGTCTCGACCATCCATTCCTTTTGCTGGGAACTCATCCAGGGCTTCGATGATGACATCCGCGAAGCGTTGCTTGCGTTCAATGTCGAAGATCTTGCGGCTGCCAAAGCCCATGCGATGGGTAAGAAAAAGGGCGAGTCCGACACCGACCGGCGGAAATATGCGGAGATCGAGGCAGAGGCAGAGGAAATACGGAAGACCGATGAATTTAGGTATAGCCCGGACCGAAACACCTTCGGTCCGGGGGCGCTATCGCACACCAACGTTCTGGATGTGACCGCATGGCTAATTGTTAAACGCCCAACACTCCAGCGCATCCTAGAAGACCGTCACCCCCTCATCCTTATTGATGAATCCCAGGACACGATGAAAGGAGTACTTGATGCGCTATTTGAGCTATCCAAAAACCGTCTGGGTCGCATCACACTAGGGCTCCTCGGTGACCATCGGCAGCGAATCTACCCTGACGGTCACCACGACTTACCGTCCCACGTGCCGGAAGATTGGGCGCGCCCTGCATTGCAGATGAATCATCGTAGCCAGCATCGCATCGTTGAACTCATCAACAAGATTTGGGACTCGGATATCGAGGGCCGTACTCAGCCCAAGACTGGTGTCCCCCAGCACTCTAGGACAGAGAAGAACGCCGGAACCGTTCGAATCTTTGTTGGCGATGCTAAGACGGATTTCGCCGAGAAGATCCGGAGGGAAACGGAATGCTCATTGACCATGTCGGCCGTGACTGCCCTATCGGCCTGGCAAGAGCGTGGGCGTGGCTACAAAACCCTCGCCCTTGAGCACAAACTTGCCGCCAAGCGAGGCAACTTTTACGCGGCATACCGCGCGATGGAACTGCTGGACAAGGATGCCGCGGTGCCCAAGAGCAATGGCGAGCGGACGGGACCCACTATGGTGAGGCCACTTCTCGGCCCAATGGTTGAACTTTCCGAATGTCTGCAGCCGGATGGTTCAGTGAACGAGTTCAGCGTGATGGATGTGTTACGTAGGCACGGCGCACTTGCAAAGGTCCCCGACGCTAGCGCCGAGCGTCAGGCCGCGCTGGCCAAAGCTCACGCTGCAGTTATGAGGTTCGCAACCGCAGCCATCACACCCGGAATAACCGTGCGAGAAGTCTTGGAACCGGTCATCGAAGCCAGCCTCTTCGAAGCGGATAGTCGCCTAGTCGAGGCCTATCGTGATTCGTCGCTTCCACCTCCAGAGCCCAAAGTAAGGGGCAAGGAAACGAAAGAGGAACGACGTAAGCGTGGCTGGCACGCACTCTTCGGCACGCCCTGGCAAGAACTTGCTCGTTATCACGCCTATCTTGGGGGTGAAACCGAACTCGCGACGCATCAAGTCGTGAAAGGCTCTGAGTTCAAGCATGTCATGGTCATCATGGATGATGAGGAAGCTGGCGGCACGATGTTCTCCTACGACAAACTCTTCGGCTCAGAGAAATTGAGCCCTACTGATCTTGAGAACGCTGAGGGGGGAAAAGAGACCACTATCGATCGGACCCTCCGGCTACTTTATGTCACCTGCAGCCGAGCCGAGGAAACCCTCGCCCTGGTTCTTTGGGCGAAGAACCCCGCTACGGCGCTCGAGGCAATTAAACAGTCCGAATGGTTTACCGCGAACGAGCTTACCGCTTTGGAGTAGCTACTGCTGGCGCGTTGCGATGACCACGCGATTTTACAAATGTCGGTCTCCACGCACTGGCTTTGGGTCTCCCTCAGCCGCTTGCCTTATTGTGTGACTAGATAACCTGTCTCGAAGAAATCCAAACAGAATACAAAGAGCTTTCGAACCTGCCCGCTGATTCTGATCCAAATGAGAAGCGCCGACGAGGCTATGCGTTCGAGCGCCTGCTCCATAAGCTCTTTACGCTAGACAACCTTGAACCACGTGCTGGATATCGCCCGGCAGTAGAGCAGATCGATGGTTCGATCTATCTCGACGGACGAATCTACTTGCTTGAGGCCAAATGGCATTCTGAACCGCTGCCGGCGTCCACTCTCTATCAATTCAAGGGCAAGGTGGATGGCAAGCTCGCGGGGACAATCGGAATCTTCATCTCCATGTCGGGATACGCGAAGGACGCTGTCGATGCGCTCATGCTCGGCAAAGGACTCAACGTAATTCTGTTCGACCGACGTGATATGGATGCGGCCATCATTCGCGGCAGCGGCTTCAAGAACGTCCTGAAACCGAAGCTTCGGGGGGCGTCAGAGGAAGGCACCATCTACCTTCCGACAGAGGGCGAGGTTGTCACGGCTGAGGAAACTCGCACTATCGAAATTGACCACCTACGTTTCGACCCCATGATGGGACTGGTTCTAGCGACTCAGCCTGCACAACCCACAGCTGCCGATTTGTTGATTGTTTGCGAGGGAGAGGCAGATCGTGTGGTTATAGCCACGTTCGTCGAACGCATACTCGCGACAGCTAGTTCTGGTCGATCAGTGAAGATCATTACGGCGATGGGCAAGCTGACCATTCCATGCGTTGCCAATGCGCTGTGGAACACCTTCCAGTCCGAATCTAAGGTGCTGATCGTCACAGACAGCGATGGCGATCCAGTGGGGACAGCGGCCATGCTCTCGCAAGGACTGGAGTTCAAAGACTGGGTCCCTTCAATTCCGAACCCATCGATCGAAACCTGGATTGATATTGACCGGGACGTCGTCCGACGCAGGGGCGGAAAATACCTAGCCGAGCATTTCCAGTTAGCAGCCTCAAGAGTGGACATCGCATTGCTGCTAGAGCGAGACGAAGAGTTCCGTCGGTTCCATGATGCCGTTCTCGGATGCCAGTAGCTAAATTGGCGGGTGGACAGCAATTAGGCGCGATAAAGCCGGATTACTAGACAGGCTCGACTGAATGTCGTCGGAAGCTGGTCCGCTCCCCGTTTTTGCTAAATGGACGCGGAAGGAGAATGCTTACTAAGCAGGCAGCTCGAAGAATACTGAGTCTCTTTCGAACCCTGCCTGGCCATCAATCGAGGCCAATGGATGCTGGGGGCAGCAGAGATCCTGGCTCGCACTCCAGCACAACGGCTATGGAGTACAACTTCTCTACGGTGAGGTTTACCTCGCCGCGCTCTATGCGTCCCATGTAGCTTCGGTCAATTTTGCAGGACAACGCCAAGGCATCCTGAGAAAGCCCCTTGGCCTTCCTTTGTGCTCGGATGTTCTTGCCCAACGCGTTTGCAAGCTGACCCATTGCCGCCTCGATTCCCTTGAGGCGGCAATATCCTGCGTTTGCGGACGCATCGACCACGGACTATAATCCGTATTTTTCGTTGTGCCGCGACACCCGCTCCAGGTATCCCCGCATGAAATCGGATTCGTTCATCTTCGACAGGCGGCTGTACGAGCTGCTGCAGCAGGAGAGGCACGTGCAATTTACGACCCGTGACTTGCGCGATGCCTATGCTGAGTGCCTTGCTGGAGCAAGCTTCAACCTCAGCGAGGTGCGTCGGTACGTGTATGAGCAGATCCGGCGGATGCTACGAGTTGGCTGGATCACTCAGGACCCCGAGCGTCGCAAGCGCGGACAGGTCTATCACCTTGGACCAATCCCAGAAGGCCTGAATTTCGAACTCATCGACGATGGTTTCAAGATCAATCCTCCGCCACAGTTCAAGCCGCTGCAGCAGCCGGCTCAGGACATTGCTCATGAGGCGCCATCAACCTCAGAGATCGATGTCTTGGAGCATCTGGAATCGTTGCTGAAGGAGATTCGGCTCGAGTTTTTGACTGCGATGGGAGAGACGGAGCGCTACAAGCAACTCCTCGATGAAATGCCCCACCTTAGGAACCGGGTCGAGGGTGACTATTTTGAGGCACGGGATCGCAGCTCTCGCCTGCTAGGTCATCTTCGCGCGGTCGAGAATACCCTGAAGACATTTGCGCCAATGTTATGAAAGCATCATTGAGAGACTGGCAGCGTCGATGCATTAAGACGGCGCTGGACCATTACGCCACGACACCGCACTTCTTCTGCCAAGCAACGCCAGGCGCTGGAAAAACGCGGATGGCAGCAGAATTGGCCAACTGCTTGCTCCAGCAAGGCGAGATCGATCTGGTGCTCTGTTTTGCGCCTTCCTGCCAAGTTGTCGATGGGTTCCGTTCCACCTTCTCTGGGGTGTTAGGTAAGCGATTTGATGGGTTGATCGGCGCCATCGGTGACGCCTGCACCTACCAGGCGATGGAGTATCAGGCAGAGGCTTTCTGGGCGCTCTTGGACGACTATCGAGTGTTAGCTGTTTTCGATGAGATTCATCATTGCGCTGGCCATGATCCTCTTTTGAGCAATGCATGGGGGCAGCAGATCATCGAGAAAATACAGGATCGTGCAGCATTTACGTTGGCGCTCTCGGGCACACCATGGCGTTCCGACGACAAGGGGATTGCGCTGGCCCGTTACTCAGCGCCTGAGGGCCGATTGATTTGTGATTATCGATACGGATTGGAGGAGGCCATTGCAGATAATGTATGCCGCTCGCCTCGAATTGTGCTGCTGGATAACCATGCGGTGAAGCTGACTGAAGAGCTAGCAGATGACAGCACGGTCACACTCTTTCCTAGTATCGACAAGCTTTTGAGTGAGTCGCCGGTCTCGTACGAGGAGCTGCTTCGCCATCCGGACATGATCAATCAAATGCTCGCTCTGGGGATCGCCAAACTCGATGAACTCCGGGCGATCAAGCCGGATGCGGCTGGACTCGTAGTTGCTACCGACGTCAATCACGCCCACCAGGTTGCGCTGGCACTTGAAGCCAAGGGAGAGTCTTGCCGCATTGTTACCAACAGAGATGCGCGCGCCCAGTACCTGATAAATGAATTCCGAAGCGGCAACTCCCGTTGGATCGTTGCGGTAGGGATGATCAGTGAAGGAACGGACATTCCTCGACTACAAGTTTGTTGCTACCTCAGCCGCATTCGCACGGAGTTGCACTATCGGCAGGTATTAGGGCGTGTGCTACGACGTACGGGCACATTTGATGATCAGGCTTGGTTGTTTGTTTTAGCGGAGTCAACACTCGAAGGATTCTCCCAGCGAGTGGCTGATGATTTACCTGAGGATCTAGCCCTTTTGAGCCGTGTGCATACGACTGCTACTGTCTCTGGCGAGGTCATTGGTGAAGCGGTTGTCGGACTCCACCTGGGTAGCTTGCAGAACGAGGATGCTGAGACTCCAGTGTGTGCTGGTGTCGGACGGAGCTTGTCATTAGACAGTTCCGATATCACATCAGCCTATCAGGTCAGTTTTTCGCAGCATTATCACCATCAGTTGTTAGCACTTTTCTAGGTCTGTAGGAAAAGTACTGCTGTGAGCTCGTACTACCGCAGACCGGACACGCCAGCCATGAGGTAGTTGCCGGTCACGCGCTTCAGCGTGCTAGCGGCGGCGTCCTGCTTGACCACAATGACAAGTCGTCAGCTACCGGACCGAGGCCGAAATGGCGATTCTTGGAGAAGGTCGAGTGGTACGGCACTTCATCTTCCAGCTCCACCCGGCAGAACCGGCGGTAGGCCAAGTTCAGATGCACCTTCGCACAACCGCCGCTCGGAGCGAAGGCCGTAGCAGTAGTAGCCGACGACAGCATGCGTACCATCAACTCCGGGTCAATCAAAAGGTGCCTGATGGGGCTGTAGAAAGCTGCCCGCTGGGCGTTTAGGTCACCGAGGTCCAGGTACATTCAGCGCGGCGGTCTGCCACAGCAACACGCCAACGTGCACGGATTAAAAGATGGCAGGAGAAAAGCTGGCTATGTTGTCATTCCCCTTTCCGGCATTCGCGGCTTTTGCCTACGGCACCAGAAGCTTTTGAATGGCAGGCGCCATAACCTTGACCAGCTCTTCCGATTCCGCGGCAACCAGAACGGGTACTCCGAAGACCCGCCGACCAACGATTAATCCGACGAGCAAGGATGACGCAAGGCCCGCGCGCAGCATGGCGTCGGAGCTGAGGCGTTCGCTGGTGCCGGCCAGCAATCTGGATTGGATAAAACCGCGCAACTGATTGCGTGCCTGATCATTGACGAACGCGCCCCGGAGCGTGGCCATCAGAGGGCCGGACTCCTCGGCGATGCCCTCCCACGCCGTGAGATAGGCACGAACCAGCCGCTCACCCAGGTACTCGTCGGGGCCCTCATACAGGGCACCGAACCGTTGCAGCGCGGACTCGGGAATCGCCATCACTGCCGCAAAAAGTTCGTCCTTGGATCGGAAGAATTGCATCACCTGCGCCACATCGACCCCCGCGTCAGCCGCTACAAGCCGGATTGTGGTGCGGGTATAGCCCGCACTGGCAAAGCGCACACGCGCGGCATCCAGCACTTTCTGCCGCGTGCTACTTGGCCCGGGCCGCCGTCCACGACGCGCTGTGGAGGTAGTTTTTTTATCCATCGTCACTCTCTACATATTTTGACACCCCACACATATCAACACATGTTGAATTAATTCGTCGACGGTCGTACCTTATGGAAATCGGTCCCGCAATCAAAAAACAACAAGGAGTTAGCATGACTGACTACCAAAAACTGTTCGTGCCGTCCCAACCGCTACCGCCGGCCAGAACCGGTGTGTTCACTGCCTTCGAGCCTGGCACCCGAACGCTGAAGGCAGGGTTCCAGGTCGCCCCGCCATTTCGGCCCATTCCGGTCGACATCGTGTTTGAAAAAGATGTGGCGGTGACGCTGCGCGACGGTGTGACTATTTACGTCGACGTATTCCGGCCTGCTGGCACCGAGAAAGTGCCGGTGATCGTGGCCTGGAGTCCCTATGGCAAGGGCCAGGGCACGTCCGTGAGTGTGATGGGCGTTTTCGGCTTGGTGGGGCTGAGCAATTCGGTCGTTTCCGGCCTTGCCAAATTCGAGGCTCCGGACCCGGCCTACTGGTGTGCCCACGGCTATGCCATCTGCAACCCGGACGTGCGTGGCGTGGTGGACTCCGAAGGCGACAGTGTGCTGTGGGACCGCCAGGAAGGCCGTGACTGCCACGACCTGATTGAATGGCTGGCCGAGCAGAGCTGGTGCACCGGCAAGGTCGGCATGAGCGGTACCTCGTACCTTGCGGTGTCGCAATGGTTCACCGCCGCCGAGCAGCCCAAGCACTTGGCGGCGATCAACCCGTGGGAAGGTGTCAGTGATGTCTACCGCGATCTGGTGATGCGCGGCGGCATGCCGGATACGGGCTTCGCGGGCCTGCTTCAGAACGGCAGCTTTTTTGGCAAGAGCCAGAAAGAGGACGTGCTGGCCGAGGCGCAGCGCTATCCGCTCATGAACGAGCTGTGGGCGAACAAGATCCCCGACTTCGACCGCATCACCGTGCCAGCCTTTGTGGTGGCCAGTTACTCCAACACGCTGCATACCGCGGGCACCTTCCGCGGCTGGCGACGCATCGCCTCGGCAGACAAGTGGCTTCGCATCCACAACAGCCAGGAGTGGCCGGACTACTACGACGAAGCCAACGTGGAAGACCTGCGCCGCTTCTTCGACCGCTACCTCAAAGACCTAGATAACGGCTGGGAAACCACCCCCCGCGTGCGCTATGCGCTGCATGACTTCCAGGGCGGTGACCAGCTCAATCTGCCCGCAGACGCCTTCCCGCCGAAGGAAGTGGTCTCGACCAAACTGTACCTCGACGGCGGTGCACGCACCCTGAACGCCAGTGCCCCCACCGACGAGGTCCCTGCGATTTACGACGTGGGCGCTAACCCCGATGTGGTTTCATTCATCACGCGCTTCGAAAAAGAGACCGTAATGGTGGGCTATCCCAAGGCGCATCTGTGGGTCGAGGCACGCGGCGCCGACGACATGGACCTGTTTGTGCTTATCCAGAAGCTCGATAAGTACGGTTCACCACTGCAGCAGTTCACCGCCCATAACCAGAGCGCCAGGGTGCATGACCTGACCGACCACGGCGCCACCGTGCTTCGTTACAAAGGGTCGGATGGCCGCCTGCGGGTATCGACTCGCCATCTCGATGAAGCGCTGTCAACCGACGACGTCCCGGCTCACAGCTTCGACCGTGTGGAAAAGCTGGCGCCTGGCGAGATCGTCGACATCGAAATCGATCTGCTCCCCATCGGCTTGGCGTTCCACCCGGGCGAACAATTGCGCTTCATCATCAGCTCGCGAAATCTCTCGGGAACACTGATGCCTGGCATTGCTGAATACGCCGGAGCCAACAGCGGGCAGCACGTGATTCATACCGGCGGGCAGCATGCCTCCTATCTGCAACTTCCGTTTATGGCGGTTTGATCCATGAGTAACGCTTCTGCTCCCACTCCGAGTCCTGTTCTGACCGGTATTATTGCTGGCCCCATTGCAGGCCTGAAATACCAGACGCCCACGCTGTCCGGTGTTACCAGCGCCTCTGGCGAGTTCCAGTACCGCGCCAATGAGTCCATTACCTTTCTGGTCGGCGGTATTGTTTTGGGTGCCGTCGAAGCCGCCCCACGCTTGAACCTGGCGCAGCTCGCCAAGCGTGTGGACGGCAAACTCGACAAGCTCCTCGACCCGTCGGTGACCAACCTGGCGCGGTTCGTCCATACCCTCGATCAGCAAGGCGATATCGAGTCGGGTGTCACCATCTCCCCCATTGTGCACGAGTTGATTGGCGCTACGCCGATCAACTTCAGCCCGCCTGTGATGCCCATGGGCCAGGGCGGGGTCGTCGACTTTGCCGACGATCCCACCCTGCTCCTGATCCTCGACACGCTGAACGCCACGCCGGGTGTCTTCACCGCCAGAACGCCACGCACGCTGTGCGCCGCAGCCACCAGTCGTAACGAGTTGCGGCGCAATATTCGCGGCATCATCAAGATGACGGATGTGCGCATTCCATTACGCGACGGCTCCTACGTCTGCGCCGATGTGTTCCGCCCCGCCGCCCCGGGCCGTTACCCAGTGGTGATGAGCAAGGGCTTCTATGGCAAGAGCTTCTATCACGACTGCATCTGCAACGAGGCCGACGTTCTGCGCAAGGAGGAAATGGAGGACCGCTATTTCTCCGGAAACCCGGATGGCGCCCAGTACGAGAACCACGAAACCGTCGACACCTCGGTATGGGTGCCAGAGGGCTACGTCTGCATTCGTGTGGACGCACGCGGCGTCTGCAAGAGCCCAGGCCTGCAAGCTCCTTTCAGCGTGCAGGAAGCTGAAGACTATTACGACGCCATCGAATGGGCGGGCACTCAGCCCTGGTCGAACGGCAATGTCGGCTTGTGGGGCATGTCCTACCTGGCCATGGCCCAGCACAGTGTGGCCAGCCTGCAGCCACCGCATCTCAAGGCAATGATCGCCCAAGGCACCGACTCCGATATCTACAATGAGGCCCTGTATGGCGGCGGCATCTTCGGTGCCGGGTTCTGGAACTGGTGGTGGAAGATCTGGTCCGGCAATAACCACTGCGGTGAGCGCCCCGAAACGGACTGGATGGCCCGCGCCCTGGCCACGCCGTTCAACGACACCGCCGCCTATGGCCCCAATGGCAGCATTTTCATGCGCCCGGATATGAGCAGGGCCACCGCACCGGTATGGATCGTTGGCCCTCAGGTGGGCGCCATCATTCACCAGTTGGGCAGCAGCGAAACTTACATCCGCTCCACCGCCTCCAAAGCACGGAAATTTGATTTTGCCGATGCCTGGTTCCCGGACTCGTACAGCAACAAGTCGATTGCAGAACACATGCGCTACTTCGACTACTGGCTCAAGGGAATCGACAACGGCGTGCCGGACGAGGCCCCCGTGCGGGTGCAGGTGCGCACTGGCAACGGCGCCCATTTCGTCCTGCACGAAAACGACTGGCCGATTGCGCGAACCCAGTACCGCCGCTGGTACCTCGATGCCCGGCCTTCAGGCTGGCAAAACGATGGACGGCGCCCCAATGTGCTGCGCATCAACGAAACCGTGCCCACCGCGCCAGGAAGCGCCGAGTATGACGCGCACCTTGATCTGGGCACTCCCACGCTCGCGCCTGCAGGCTCCAATGACGGCACGCCGCGCTGGTCTACGGGCATCTCGTTTGTCAGCGAGCCGATGAGCGAAGACCTGGTGCTCGCCGGGTACATGAAGGTCGGTCTGTGGGTGGAATCGAGCAGTGCCGACATGGATGTCTTTGTGTCGCTGCGCGTGCTGGACGAGCACGACCGGGAGATTCGTTTTGAGTCGGTGGTGCTTCCTGTGGATCCGGTTCACATTCACCCGGTTGGCCATGGCTTGCTGAAAGTGTCTCGCCGCAAGCTCGATGTCGAGCGCTCAACCGAGTACTGGCCCGTGCATACCCACCTGGAGGAGGATTGTGCCCCGCTGCAGATTGGCGAGATCGTACCGATCGAGGTCGGCCTCAACCCCAGCACCGCGATGATCCGCAAAGGTTGCCGTCTGCTGGTGGATATTCAGCCCTATGCACCGGCGGGCGTACCGGTTCGCGCCTATGACAAGAGCTATCACGTCGACGCAGTGAACCGCATCTACACGGGCCCGGATCATCCGAGTTACCTGCAACTGCCTATCGTCCCTTAGGTGGATAATTCAGGGTGCCACCTGGCGTATGGAGGTGGACACCCTGACTCCCGCTTGAATCGTCCCCACAGCGGCGTTTAGTCAGCAGCAGTCGTTCCCGTACCGGCCGGCAACAGCATGTGCTGGATAGTCGGCGCAACCATCGCCACCAGCGCCTCCTGACTGGCCTCGGCAAGCACCGGCACGCCGATGATCTGCCGCCCGGTAACCACACCCACCAGCATCGACAGTGCCAACCCAGCTCGGATGCGAGCGTCCGGCCCGAGCGACTCACTGCCCCCCGCCGTTAACCTGGACTCGATGTAGTCCCGCAGATGGTGACGCGCCTGCTCATTCACCATCGCATTCCGGAGCATCGCCATGAGCGGCTCCGACTCCTCGGGCGCACCGTCCCACGCCTGGAAAAAGGCGCGGACTACGCGCTCGCCGAGATGCTCGTCCGCGCGCTCGAATACTTCGCTCAACTTCTCCAGCGCCGACTCAGGAATATTCATGACCGCGGCAAAGAGTTCGTCTTTCGAGCGGAAGAACTGCATCACCATGGATACGTCAACGCCGGCATCTGCGGCTACGCGGCGCATCGTAGTCGCGGTAAAGCCATCACTGGCAAAACGCGCCCGTGCTGCATCAAGCACGGTCTGTCGACTGCTGCCAGAGCCCGATGGACGTCCAGGTTTGCGCCCTCGCCTTGCTACTGCTTTTGGTTCTTCTTGAGTTGTCATGGCGCCGCTATGTCAGGTTCTTCGCTGCCGCGAAAAAGGGAATGGGTCAGTTAGGGACATCGGTAAATCGGCTGGCGCGAAACATAACAACCCCTGAGCTCTGCTGCCATCCCGCCCCCATGGATTTCACCGCCATCCGGCCAAGCAGCCTCTACCCAGCGCCCGATGTCTGCGCGTGGTACGGGGTGGCTATCGGCTTGATCGGCGCGGCCGGATACAGGTTAAATCAATTTACTCAACACGTGTTGAGTTTAATTTTCGCACGACCTACACTCGCCTCACCGCCCCCCAGGCAACACCAAGATCTGCACAACAAGAGGACCTCGTCATGAGCAGTACCCCGCAGACATCACGTAGCACGCTGCACACCGGGATTTTTTCCGGCCCGGTTACCGGCCTCAGATACCAGACGCCTACCCTCAGCGGGCTGACCAACGAAAATGGCGAGTTCCAGTACCGCGAGGGCGAACGCGTCGCCTTCCTGCTCGGCAACACCTCGATTGGCTCGGCGCTCGGTGCGCCGCACATCAACCTGGCGGAAATCGTCAGTCGCGTGGACGGCAACATCAACAAGTTGTGCGATGCCGGTCTGACTAACATTGCCCGCCTCCTCTGCTCGCTCGACCGCGATGGCAACCTGAACGGTGGCATCACCATCGACCCGGCAGCCCACGAAATTCTCGGCAAGCAGCGCATCAACTTCCGCCACGACATTTCCTTTGCCGGCCTGGCGCTGAACCCCGTGCTCGAGTTCGAGCAAGACCCCGTTATCGCCAGGCTACTCACCGAACTTTCGGCCGCTGGCGTCTTTTCCGAGCGTACGCCGCGCACGCTGTGCACTGCCGCGACTGCACGAAATGAAGTACGCCGCCATATCCTAGGGATTCTGCGATTCAAAGACGTAAAGATTCCGCTGCAAAACGGCCTGTACGTGTATGCGGATGTGTTCCGCCCGGCCAAGGAAGGCAAGTTCCCGGTGATCATGAACTGCGGCCCCTATGGTCGCGCGTTCTACCACCACTCCATCGCTAACGACGCCGAATTCGACGCCCATGAGGAGATGGAAGAGCGCTACTTCCACGGCAATCCGGATGGACAGGTGTTTGAGAACCATGAAACGGCCAATACCGTGGACTGGGTGCCGCACGACTACATACTGGTGCGTGTGGACGGGCCCGGCTCAGGCCAGAATCCGGGCACGCTTGCGCCCTTCGGCATTGAAACGGCCGAGGCATTTCGCGATGCGATTGATTGGGCCGGCGTGCAGCCCTGGTCCAACGGCAATGTCGGGTTGTGGGGCATGTCGTACTACGCCATGAGCCAGCACGCCGCCGCCAGCCTGGAGCCCCGGCATCTGAAAGCGATGATCGCCATCGGCACCGACGTGGATCTGTACGACGAGGTGGCCTATACCGGCGGCATCCTCAATGAAGAGTTCTTCACCCACTGGTACCGGGCCGGAGTGCTTGCAGCCGTGTGCGGCGAGCCCAATGCGGTCGACTTCATCGGCCTGCTCAAAGCAGCCACCTTCCGGGACTCGGACCCCGCTGTAGCGTTCGGCCCCCGCTCCACGATTCTGATGAGCCCGGACATGAGCAAGGTGAAGGTGCCGCTCTGGGCCGTTGCCTGCACCACCCACATGGCGCACTTCCACCAGCTCGGCAGCAGCGAGGCCTTCCTCGCCACCAACACTGAGTCGAAGAAAATCGACTTCTGGGAAGACTGGTTCACCAAGCCCTATTCGCGTACCGCCATCGCCGATCATCGGGCGTTTTTCGACTACTGGTTGAAAGGTATCGACAACGGCGTCATGGACACCGCGCCAGTACGCCTGGAGATTCGTAGCGGCAATGGCGCCTCCTATATCCAGGAAGAAAATGAATGGCCCATCGCACGAACCACCTACCCGCAATGGTTCTTCGACGCCACGCCATCGGACTGGCAAGGCGATGCCTATCGCGATGACTTTCTGCGTCTGTCGCTGACACCGCCAACTGTCGACAGCCAAGCCGACTACAGCGCTGAAATTCCCCTGGAACTGCGCACCGGCATGCCGCCCTGCTTTCTGCCCGTAAAACCGCCAGCGGTGCTGGAAATCTGGAGGACGGGCATCTCGTTCATCAGTGATCCGGTGAACGAAGACATGGTGTTCGCCGGTTATGGCAAAGCGAAGCTGTGGGTGTCGTCCACCAGCATGGACATGGACATCTACGTGAGCCTGCGGGTGCTCGATGAGAGCGGCCAGGAAGTCGACTACGCCGGCCCGACCACCATGGGTATGAACGTGCCCAACTACCCGCTCGCCAAGGGTTGGCTGAAGGTGTCGCATCGCCGAATCGATGCATCGCGCTCAACCAACTACACGGTCAAGCACACGCACCGCAAAGCCGACTACGCCCCGCTTGTAGGTAACGAGGTGGTGCCGGTCGAGATCGAGATCATCCCCAACACCGCGTTGATCCGTAAGGGCTATCGCCTGCGCGTGGACATTCAGCCATTCGACGGCGTCGATCATGGCCCCCGCCACGGCTATGACGCTACCTACCACGACGGTGCGCGGAACACGATCTACACCGGGCCGCATCGTCCGGGGTTTATCCAGCTGCCAATCGTGCCGGCGAGAGACGCATAACCGCCGAATCCTGATTCGATAGCACGTGGTGGGCTCGTTTGAACACGAGCCCGGGATTCGAAAACCGCATGTCCAAAAACAATGAATACAGGAGCTCGCTATGACTCTCGAAGAACTTGCTGCACGTACCGAAATTCACGATGTACTGCTGCGCTATTGCCGTGGTCTCGACCGGATCGATATGTCTCTGGTCCGTGGCGCCTTCCACCAAGATGCCTACATCCACTTTCCCGAGAGCCTGCATATCGGCGGCGCCGAGGGATTTTTTCAATTCCTGACTGCCGAAATGCCCCGGTTCAATCGCACCCAGCATTTCCTCGGGAACAGCCTGATCGAATTCGACGGCCCGGAGATTGCCTATGTCGAAACCTATCTGCAGGCTGACCACGCCTCGTCGGAGCGCCATCACTGGAACGGCGACACGGTCAAACTGTGGGCGCGCTACTTTGACCGCTTTGAACGCCGCGACGGCGTGTGGCTGATTGCAGAGCGCCGCCTTATGGTCGATTTGATGTACCGCTATCCCAAGGAAAACTGGTTCGATGATCATCCGGATGCGTCCGGTAGCCCGCGCGACGGCACGGATCGCGTACTGCGCAAAGTTGCCGGCTTTTCGGGTACGCCGATTGCGGAAAAATCGCTTAAAGACGCTTGATCCGCGCTAACAGCTCGCGGCTAAAGCCGCTCCGACGAGACTGCGCAACTCGTAGGAGCGTCTTTAGCCGCGATTCTTTTGTAGTTTGCAAAAGTCCGATCAGGAGTTCGCGGTTGAAGTGCCCAGCTGGAAGGTACTCAGTAGCTGAATATGCTCCTGGGTGACCTCTTGGATCGCGTGAATGGTTTCCAGCATCAGCGGTGAAGGCGTTGCCCGGGACGGCTGCACCAGCAGGAGTTCCAGGGTCAGGCCGGCGCCGGAAAACGGGTTGAGCCTGAAGTCTCGCTCGGCGGGATCCGCGTTGACGTCGTGAACGAACAGCAAGCCAGGAAGAATGGCCATCCACTCGCTTTGCCGAATCAGATCGAGGGTCGCCAGCACGGCATCGAGTTGATAGTTCGGCCCCTGCCCCGACGGCGCGTCGAGCTGCGAACCGATCCACTGCGCATGCTCACGGCTATCAGGCGCCAGGAGTTTTAGCCCCGCCAACTTATCGAGCCCGATAACTTCCCCATGCTCGAAACCACTGACATGGGTGATGGACGAAACCAGAAACGCCGGTGTGGCAGCAAAGACCGTCGTGCTCAGATCCGCAGGCGGCTGCGAGATCGACGGGATGATGGCGAAGTCGAGTTCATTGGCGCGCACCCTGTCGATCAGCATATTGCTGGGGGCGTCGATCACGGCGATGGACGCGTTGGGGTTGTGATCCATCAGGCGTAGGTAGGCCGGCGCGAGCTGATAGGTCGCCAGGGTGGGCGTCACCCCGAATCGCACTTCGCCTGAAAGTCCGCGCTCAAAGGTGCCCAGCGCCTGCAGTGCCTTGGTGTTGGCAGCCAGCACCTGCAGACAATGCTGGTAAAACACCGTGCCCGCTGCGGTGGGCTCCACCGTTTTCTGACGGTCGAACAACTGCACGCCCAGCAACTCTTCGAGCTGCTTGACGTGCTGAGAGATACCCGACTGAGTGGCGAACTCACGTGTCGCCGCGGCAGTGAAAGAACGTGTCTCATACACCGCCACGAACAGTTGCATCTCCCGCAGACCGGGCAGCGAATCAGTCATGACGAAATTCGCTCATTGAAGGTTGGCCGAGGCTTGACACCTTATCGCCATAGGCAATGCGGATCGGGATGGCATTGATCTCCTCGGTGGCCTGCCTCAACAAATCGATAAAGTTCTGGGCAATCGGGGCCAAGGGTTTTCGCGCCGGCTCCACCAACAGCATCTCGTCCCAGAGAATGGGATCGGCCAGCGGATTGAGGGTGAAGCGCCGGCGTCGCAAATCGTCGGCGATAAACAGTCCGGAAATAATCGCAGTCCAGTGACTAGAGCGCACCAGATCCATGGCACCGAGCATGGACTCGAACCAGTTGAGCCGCTGAGCCACCCTAACCTTGTGGTCGATCAGGTACTGCTCCAGCAGCGGTCTTCTGCCAACGGGCAACACCAGGTACAGATCCTCGATCTTGCTCAGACGAATCGGTTCGCAATGAGGCAGGTCTGAGTTCGGTGAGGAAACCAGAAACGCGGGTGTCCTGGTGAATAACGAAATGCCCAGGCCACTGGCGCCGCCGGCTTCGTAGGACATGCGCTGCGTGATGGCGAAATCCAGCATGCCGCGCCGGACTGCGGTCGCCAGCACGCTGCCGGTGCCTTCGGTCAGTTGCACGGAAACATTGGGATAGGCCGTTTCGAAAACCCGCAGCGCCCGGCTGAATACCGAGCGAGTCATGGTGGGGATCATGCCGATACGCAGCGTGCCTTCGGATGGTTCCGCACGGCGACCGACTGCGTTGCAGGCGCTCTCGTGCAAGCGCAGCAGTTGCACACACTGTTGGTAATAGGCATGGCCGGCTGGCGTTGGAACAATCGCGTGGTCGCGGGAAAAAAGCCGTACGCCCAGCTGGGTTTCCAGCTGCCTGACGTGCGCGGACACGCCGGACTGGCCGAGCCCTTCGCGACTAGCGGCTACGGTGAAGGAGCCTTCCTCGTACACGGCAACGAACATGCGGATGTGCATCAACTTCGGGAGCATCATGCGCTGGACCGTCTCTTATTATTCTTTGCTACATGGCATTAACGAACTGCGGGAAGCTCGTACTTTATCCACATAGGTAATGGCTTGCCAGACCTCCTCGGGGTGACGGCCAGACTACCCGCAGCGTGCAGTCTCGCCGACGGTATCCGCGCTGGGAAAATCCGCTCAGCGTTCGCCTGCGTTGCGCTGGCGAGGTGCATGTGCCCTTGGACCACGACAGTGAAATGGTGCGGTCTGCGACCCGGGTAGTCCTTTGTCTAGCCGACCTTCATCATGCCGCCGTCGACGGCGAGCAACTGGCCCGTCATAAACTGCGCGTCTTCTCCGGTCAGAAACAAAATCGGCCCGACGATATCGCGGGGTACAGCCATACGTTTAAACGCTTGTAGATTGACGATGCCATCGCGTACTGCATCAGGCAGATGACCAGTACCCGGTGTAGCAGTAAGTGCGGGAGCAACGGCATTTACCGTGATGAAGTCGTTGCCCAAATCGTTCGCAAGCCCGCGCGTAAATCCAATGATGCCCATCTTGGTTGCCATGTAATGGCTAACGCCGGTAGCGTTGGTGACGATTGATGTCGAAGAGATGTTCACAATGCGCCCCCACTTGTTCTCACGCATCATTGGCACGAATACCTTCGCGCTGAAAAACATGCTGTCCAGATTGATTTCAAATGTTCGCTTCCAGGTGTTGAAATCCATATTGTCGATATGCACGTTGGGGTAGATGCCGGCGTTATTGACCAGAATGTCGCAGCGTCCATATTCCTTTCTGACGAGCTCGCCGGCAGCGTCCCAGTCCTCTTCCCGGCTGACATCACACGTCACGGCAATTGCCTGACCACCCGCCTCCTCAACGAGGCGGCTGGTCTCAGAAAGATCCGCGATATCCAGCAGCGCGAGCAAGGCGCCGCGCTGTGCGAGCCCAATCGCCAGTTCCTGCCCAATACCTTTTGCGGCACCCGAAACAATGGCGACACGATCTTTATGTGTGTGCACGACTACCACCTGTAGCGCTCGAGTTACTGTTCAAAGGCATGTGCTGTCCATGAAGGCTCAGGACCTTGAATTCCAGATGATGCTAGACATTCCACCGTCTACCGCGATGTCCGTGCCGGTGATGTACGACGCTCTATCCGATGCAACAAACAACAGCGTTTCGACGATCTCTTGCGCACGGGCGGGTCGACCTAGCGCCGCATGACGCCACAGCGGGCGCGCTACCGGTAAGCCGTGCTCATCCAGTGTTGGGGAGGGCAGTGCGTCTGGATTGGCAATCAGCCCTGGACTGATGCTGACCGCGCGAATGCCATGCGGTGCGCCTTGGGCAGCGAGCATACGCGTAAGCGCCTGAACGCCCGCATTCGCCGCACCATGGGCAACGGCGGGAAAGCCTGAGAGTTCGAGATGGCCGGCAATTGATGACACGCTGACAATCACGCCTTTTTTCTGCTTGAGCATGTGCGGCCAAACCGCGCGAGCGGCCACATAGGCAATCGTCAATTCGTTGCGGATCGTGAAGTCCCAATGCTCAATCGAGGCTTCGTCGAACGGTGCTATGGCTACACCCGCAGCGTTGTTACAGAGAACGTCGATTCGCCCCCACCGCGATATGGCTTCGTCGGCCCAACGTTGCGCGTCAACAGGGTTGGCCAGATCGAGTGGCTCCAGCGAAAACATCTCGCCACCCGACTCCGTCACCAGTCTGCACGTCTCCTGAGCCCGTCGGGTTGCGACATCGCATCCGAGGACTTTCGCACCTTCCCGGGCAAACATCTGAGCAGCTGCCTGCCCCATCCGCCCGCCGGTTCCTGATATCAGCACAACCTTGTTTTTGAACTCTGCCATTGCAGCGGTCCTGTTAGTGGCCAGTGGCGGAACGTTGATGGTGCTGCCGGATGATTTCGCCCGGCAGCATCGGCAAGGTAAGCAATCAGTCAGCCCCCGAAGCGTGGCTCGGGCAGCCCTTTCACCCCCAGGCCATGAATGGCGAACAGGCTCCCGCGCATCGCGTTGTCGCCCGGATAGCGAGGCAACGGTGGCTTGGTCATGGACGTGACAAACAGGGTGTCCATGTTGGGACCGCCAAAGTTGACGCTGGTGACCTTCTTCACCGGCATCTCGATGACACGGTCCAGGCTGCCGTCGGGCGCGTAGCGGCACAGTTTTCCCGCGTAGACGTGGGCATTCCAAAGGAAACCTTCGGCATCGACGGTTGAACCGTCGGTGGCGGTCGTGGCGGTGAAGCCTTCTTTGGTGAAGGTACGGCGGTTGGCGATGGCGCCGGTGTCGAGGTCGTAGTCGTACATCCAGATTTCCCCGGAGAAGGTGTCCGAGAAATAGAACGTCGACCCGTCAGGGCTCCAGCAAGGTCCGTTGGAAATCGCGAATCCAGCATCGAGGGTGTGCACCGACAAGTCGGGGTCGACGCGAAACAGCGTGCCGTCCGCAAAACCCTCTCGGGTGTCCATGCTGCCTACGATAAAGCGTCCCCGCGCATCCACCTTGCCGTCGTTCAAGCGATTGTGGGGTTTGTCAGCCTCGGGGTGGGCTATCAGCTGGGTATCGCCGGTGTTGAAGTCGAGGAAATGAAACCCCGAACCCAGTGCCACGATTGCACCGCCATCGCGACGCAGTGCCATGGAGCCAATCGTGTCGGGCATATCCCACGACCGCACCTCACGGCCGTCAGCGGTGCAGCGAAAGACGCGACCGTCGACCACGTCGATCCAGTATAAGCGCTGTTCTTGCACGTCCCATAAAGGGCCCTCACCGATGGTCGTCTTTACATCGACCAGAACATCGATTTGCATCTTAACTCCGGGACTCTATTGAACTCGCAGTAGGCGATCCGACCAACGCAGAACCGCATTATTGGACTGCGCTGAACTTATGCCTTAGGCGGCTCTGCAATTGTAATGAATACGCCGTACGGATCTTTAAAGCTGAACCAGGTCATCGTGAGGTTGCCGCCGGGTTTGCGGATAATAATGTCTTTCGGCGCACAAACGATTTCAACGCCATCATAAGTGCGAATCTTTTCAAACGCCTCTTTGGCATCTTCGACCAATAGCGCCAAACGAGTGATGCCAACCTGATTCATCAAATCATAAGGACCGTCACCAATGATGGTGGAGGGTTTGGTGTATTCGATCAGATTGATTTCAGTGGCGTGTCTGGGATCTGCGCCTGCGGTCAGAATATGGTGCGCATAAATGCTGATTTCATCTTCGGCGAAACCCAGAAGCGGGCCGTCCGCTTCGTCGGTGCGAGTTTCGAATGTCGAAACAAAACCCAGCACATCGCGGTAAAATTTCAGGGCCTGATCGACGTCAGGCACGGTGATGCATACATGCAGGAGTTTCTTAACTAATGCGCTCATCGCGGTTACCGTCCTTTATACATTCCAGGCGTTGGTCAGGTTGTAGCGTGTTGCCCACTGGACGTCGTAGACCTTGTCGCCCCATGTCTGCTCTTTATCTACGCCGGCTTCAGTGCGCGCCTCGCTATTCATCCACGCCTCGAACTTAGCCTGACTGTCGAATTCATAGATCGTCAGATAGGTTGGGCACGGCTGCGTGGTGGCGCCCACATGATAGGTTTCCTCTGCCAGTTTGAAGCGGGTGACTTTCTTGACAAAGTCGCCCTTCAACAACATAGGAACATGAATCTCGTCATACCAGGCGTTGAATTTTTCTTCATCTTCTGCCTGGCAGTTGATGCCAACCGTCCAAATCACTGTTTGGTTGCTCATTGCTTTTCTTCCACAATAAATTTCTGGAATTCTCAATAACAAATACAAGGGAAATTCGGACAAAGGGAGCCCGCACCCACTTCCAGCAAACAACGAAAGTGAGCGTGGACTTATTCTTTGCTTATTTCTTTTTGGCGATAGCCTCGAAGAATTTGACTTTCCCTTGTTCACGATGACTACGCAGCGTATGGGTAGTCATCACCGGATGCTGTTCGTAAGCCGGCTCAGGAACGTTCGGGTTTCCTGTCCATGAAATCAGTCGGCAAACGCGGTTGCTGATACGCCAGCCCTTATCAGTACGGACCAGAACATCGTCATACCAGCCGCGGCCAACCCAGTCAGGACCGCCCACTGCCGTGTCGCGCGACAGCAGCCAATCGCCATAGGTCAATGCATAGGCGGTATCGCCATCAACGTGAACGCAAGAACCGGTCATGGTATGCATGTGGTTGGTCAGCGTCTCGTGAAAGTCCTTAAAGGCGAACTTCAGTGCGCCAACAGACTTCCAGACAGCGCCAGCCGGACCGAAGTCAGCATGGGCATCCTCGGTGAAGACGTCGTCCAGCAGGTCCCAGGCATGGCTATCCAAAGCAACGCCATAGAGGTTGATCACTTCGATAATCTCAGATTTATCTTGTGTGACGCTCATTTCAAAACTCTCCGGTTTGTCAGTGTAAGAAAAACCGCTTCCAGGTGGCATTTCTAACCAACGATCAATTACTTGCAGTATTCAATGACTTCCAGGATGTTGTCGAAGGGGTCCTTGAAGGTCAAGATCTTGAATTTACCGCCGGTTGGAGCAATAACGACTTGTGGTTCGCACAGGAAAACGATGTCACCACGCGCCTTCAGCTTCTCATAGATGGCATCGGTATCGTCTACGCCAAACGCCATACGATTGATGCCTGCGTGGTTCAGCGGTGCAGCTGGGTTCTTATTGACAACAGTCTTCGGCGAAACGAACTCGATAAGATCGATGACGGTCGCGTTTTCCTTGTCCTTGCCTACCAGGTGATCGGCATGGATTTCAATGATCTGGCCCGGAAAACCGAGGATTTCACCGGGCGCTCTTTCGCCCCGCAGTTTGCCGATAGACTCAAGCCCGAGCACGCCGCAATAGAACTCCAGTGCCGCTTCGATATCGGCGACGGTGATGCATACGTGAAACAGACGATTGATATAACGATCCATGGTTTTTCCTTAATTTCAGGCTTGTCTTAAATTCAATTGTTATTCATTTGAAACCAGGTTAGCTGCGCCCACCCTCCTCATCTACTCCGAAAGCGACCTCTCGCTTTTCTGTTGAAAAACACCTAATACATCGATTGTGAAGCAGCCGGGTTCGAGCCTGCGCTATGCAAGCAACGACAAAATGGCGCACAAACCAATACTAAATCTGTATAAGCAGTTGCTACTACATACTCTGCAAGGGGCTCTCTTTCACGAGGAGAAACGCAATGAGGGCCACCAAACTAGGTGCAGCCATGCAAATCAGGATGATCGGCACACTGATTCCGCCAGCCAGCATAAAGCCGGCAATTGCGGGACCCATAATGGGGCCAGTCCGGCCAATAGCGTAAATCACGCCCATCGCGGATGAGCGAAAGCTCATAGGATATAGCGATCCGACGTAGGGTAAGAGAATGCAAGTTGCCCCCATCGCCGCAAAGCCCGCAAAAAACATGCAAATCAATGCGATGAATGGAGTTTGAATAACGCCAATCAGCGATATCGAAACAAATAGAACAGGCATGTAAATTGCGAACACTTTCTTGTAACCGATCTTCCCCGACATCCATCCGGCCAATGGCGTGGAGATGAAGTTGCTGCAGGTAAACACAAGGATGAAGCTCACGCCTGTTGTGAGCGAATACCCGCGCTGAACCATCAACTGTGCGATCCAGGTCGTAAGGGTGACTGCAATCATCATGATGCAGAGCATCCCGATACCCAGAAACAGCGTGTTGCGTGCGTAGCCACCTTGGAAAAGACGCTTCAATGGCACCTTGGCAGCCGGAGGCTCTTTCAGTAGGTATTCGTCGTTGGCGCTGGGTACAAACTGCGGATCGGCCTTTTTCAAGACCCTACCAACCTCCGCGCTTTTGCCCTTCTTCACCAAGATCGACATCGACTCCGGCAAGCACACCAGCGCAATGGGAACGAGGACGATGCAGACGAAGGTTCCAAGCAATATCGCCCGCCATCCGAAGGTGGATAGAAACGCGATGGATAGCAATGCCGAGATCAACACGCCCACCGAGATTCCGGTATAGGACACACTGGAAACCATCGCTTTCCATTTGCCCGGCGTGTATTCAAAGACCAGCGCCACGGCAATCGGAACGATGCCGGCCAGGCCAAAACCCGCGACAAAGCGGTAGATGGCGAAGTCAACAAGCCCCTGAGCCAGGCCGCACGCGGCAGTGAAGATAATGAACACCGTCATGCCGATCAGCATCATCCGCTTGCGACCAATTGCATCGGCCGCCACGCCAAAGATGATCGCACCACCCACGGCCCCGATATGCCCAACGCTTGCCAGAATCCCGGCCTCGGCGGGGCCCATTCTCATGTCGGTCATGATGGCGGGAAGCAACGTGCCGAACAGCGCACTGTCGATGCCGTCGAACACGATCGCGAGAAAGCAGATCACCGCCACCTGCACGCTGAATGAATTGAACTTGCCGCCGTCGATAACCTGCGTAACGTCAACTTGCGGTCTGCCCGATAGCGGCGCACTCATAAAATTGCTCATGGCAGGCATCTCTCGTACGCCAATTTGTTGGTTTGACCCGGTGCCCTGGACGTCGAACCCACAGTTTGGGCCGCAACGTCGGCCGTATCGCAGCTGGAGCCTTCACGGGCGCGAGGCAGCAGAAAGCGCGCCAGGGCCGGGATCAGAACCAACGCCCCGAGCATGTTCCACAGGAACATGAAGGCCAGCAGCAGGCCCATGTCGGCCTGGAACTTGATGCTGGAGAAATGCCAGGTCGCGACCGCTGCCGCCAAGGTCACCCCCGTCAGTAGCACCACCCGGCCGGTGAACTGCAACGCAGTGGCATAGGCCTCTTTCAACGTGGTGCCGGCGCGCATGCGGGTCAGGGTCACACTCAGCACATACAGCGCGTAGTCCACCCCGATGCCTACGCCAAGCGCAATCACTGGCAGGGTCGCCACCTTCACGCCCATCCCCAAGACAACCATTAGCGCTTCGGCCAAAACGGAAGTGAGCATCAGCGGCAGCATGGCCACCAGCACCGCCCTCCAGGAACGGAAGGTGATGAAACACAGCAGCGCCACCGCCCCGTAGACCATGAACAACATCTGGTACCAGGCCTTGTGAACCACGATGTTGGTGGTGGCGTCGATCCCCGCCGAGCCGGCCGCCAGAAGGAAGGTAGCGTCCTTGTCATTGTTCTTCTGAGCGAAGCGTTCGACCAGGTCGACCACCTGCTGCAGGGTTTCGGCGCGGTGATCACGCAGGTAGGCGTACACCGTCAGCAGGTTGCATTCTTCGTTGTACAGTTCCCGCGGTGCCCGGGCAGTGATGGTGTTGAGCATGCTCTGATTGCTCAGCAAGTCGTACCACAGCGGACTGCCTTCGTTCATGCCAACCATCAGACGCCGTTGCAGCCGCGCAATCGACTGAGTGGACTCCACACCGGGCAGATCCATCAGCTCCCATTCGAGTTGATCGACGCGGCGCAGCACGTCGTACTGGCTGCAGTTGCCATCGGAGGTTTTGACCATGATGGCAAACAGGTCATTGCTGGCACCGTAGTTTTTCGTCAGGTAGGCCACATCACGGTTGTAACGTGAGTCGGCCTGCAGTTCCGGTGCACCGGCGTCGAGGTCTCCGACCTTCAGCTGGGTGCCAATGGCAATGCCAATTACCGCCAGAGCCACCGCCGTGGCTACAGCCAGCATGGCGCGTCGCCCCTCGGTGAAGCTGACCAGCCAGCTAAAGAAGGCACTGCTCTGCCCGGCCGCGGAAGCTGATTCTCGGCGTACTGCCCTCTCGGCTGCTTTACGGCTCACTCCTACATAACTCAACAGCACCGGCAGCAGGATCAGGTTCGAAATCACCAGTACCAGCACGCCCAAGCTGGCGGCGATGGCCAGTTCGCGGATAACAGGGATATCGATCATCAGCAGCACCGCGAAGCCCACGGCGTCAGCCAACAGCGCGGTGAGGCCGGCCAGAAACAGGCGCCTGAAGGTGTAACGGGCGGCCACATAGCGGTGCGTCCCACGCCCGATGTCCTGCAGGATGCCGTTCATTTTCTGGGCGCCATGGCTAATGCCGATGGCGAAGATGAGAAAGGGCACCAGCATGGAATATGGGTTCAGCGAATACCCCAGCAGCGGCAGCAGACCCAGCTGCCACAACACGCCGGTCACCGAGGTAATCACCACCAGCGCCGTGCTGACCAGGTCGCGGTTGTAAAAGAACACCATCGCTGCACAGATGACCAGAGCGATGAAGAAGAACCCGATCACCTCCTGCATGCCATCCATAAGATCGCCGGACAGCTTGGCAAAGCCGGTGATGTGAATGGCTACCTCGTCACTGCTGTATTTTGCGCGCAGCTGCTCCAACTGCTCGGACAGGGCTGCATAGTCCAGCGGTTTGCCGGAAGCATCACGCTCCAGCAACGGAACCTGGAGCACGGTGGAGCCGCCATTGGCCGCTACCAACTGGCCGATTTCGCCCGAGCGCTGCACGTTCATACGCAGCTCCTCGAGCTTGGCCGGCGAGCCATCATAGTGATCAGGGATAACCTGACCGCCGTCCAGGCCTTCCTCGGTCACCGCCGTCCAGCGGACGTTGGGCGTCCACAGCGACTTCATGAACGCGCGGTCCACACCAGGCAGCATGAACACGGCGTCGTTGAGTTGGCGCAGCGTGTCGATATAGCTCGCGTTGTAGATGTTGCCCTTGCGTGCTTCTACAGCGATGCGCACCGAATTCCCCAGACCGGTAAGTTCTTTCTTGTTGTCCAGGTAGTTGGTGATGTACGGGTGATTGGTGGGAATGGTCTTTTCGAAGCTGGCATTGAGATTCAGGCTCAACGCGCTGAAGCCGAGCATGATCGTGACCAGCACGGACAGCAGCAGCACCAGGATCCGGTGGTTGAAAACGGCACGTTCGAGCCGGGAGCCCGAGCGCGGATCAAAGTCTTCGAGCCGGCATGCTGCGGTCGAGGTTGGGGTCACAGTGGTCATATCGTTGGACTCGTTGTGTGGCGCGTCGCGTGATCGTGAGAACGGGTGGCGTCAGCCAAGCCGGGCAACCCCGCCCATGCTGGTGGCAACTAGACCACCATCAGGGGCTTCGGCGAGCGAGGTCAGAGGCTCTCGCCGCGCAAGGGGCTGCTCGGTGAAGTGGACACCTCCGTCGCGGCTTACCAGCAGCCGCCCGCCCTGTGCCAGCAGCGCCACCCGGCCATCACGCAGTTCAACGCCAGACAAGACAGTTAAGGGTGCCGGCAACTCGATCGGGGCAGCGGTTGTGCTGCCCCGATCAATGCGGCAAGCAGCCCCCAGCAACCCGGCGCACACAAAACCACCATTGCGCGTGGGCGTGACGGCGAACAAGGTGCGCTCCGTAGGTGCAGCCAGCGATTCAAAGCTGGCGCCATCATCGTTGCTACGCATGAGCACGCCCTGCTCTCCGGCGATCACCCAGGTCTTGTCATGGCGGGCAACCGCATAGAGATGCATACGCATTGGGTTGGCCAAACGATCCCGGCAAGGAGTCCATGTCTTGCCGCCATCGTCAGTGGTAGCTGCCAAGCCGAACGCGCCCACCACCATTCCGCGCAGCGCGTCGGCAAAGCAGATCGATAGCAACGGTTTGTCTGCGCCGTCATCCACCAGACGCTGAGCATCTGCGATCAGGCGTTCACGGTCGGCGTCGATTTCAGGCAAGCCCTGGGCCTGAGCCAGAGTTGCCTGAGCGAGCGCCTTGCCATCGGTCTGTAGGGCCCAGCTTTCGCCGCCGTCAGTGGTATGCAGCACAACACCACTGTGGCCAGCGATCCAGCCCTGATGAGCATCGACGAAGCTCGCCGAGGTCAGAGTTACGCTGACCGGCACGCGCGCCTGGCGCCACTGTCGGCCACCGTCGTCGGACAACACGACCAGGCCGCGCTCGCCCATTGCCACCAGCCGGTCACCGGCCAGAACCACGCGGGTCAGCACTGCGTGTGCTGCTCGGTGAGTCATAGTGGCTGGCTGGCGCAACGGGTCGGCCATGATTGCCGAGACGACCGCTACTGTGGTGGAGGCCATGGTGGGGGCCAGCAGCACCTGCAGCCCCACGCCCATTCCCAACAGCAACAGCGTCCGGCGCGAGCCGTCGAAGCCTTCATTGTTATTGTTGTTCATACTGCCCATCTCATCAGGGTTTGTAGTTCTGGCGGGTTACAGCCTTAACGCACGCCCTCTCCAGCAAGCGACTCAGGAGTGAAGATCCGCTCTGGCATTGAGGCCTTGAGGTTTACCTGTTGTTCGCGGGGGAAGTAGGCAGACGCGAAGTAGCCACCACCGATCAGGTCGTAGGACATATAGCCGGCCACGATGGTCCCTGGTGCCGCCGGGAACACGGTCGGCAGGTTATAGGTCACCTTCCACAGCTGCCCCTGAGCATCCCAACGCTCGCCTGCCACAGCGATCCAGGTGTCTTCATCCAGGTACACACGCAGGCGAGGAATCACATGACGCTGGCCTTGCTTGAGCGTGCCTTCCACCACCCACACTCGGTGTTGCTCGAAGCGCACGAAATCAGGGTTCACGGTCTGCGCGGTCATCAACTTGTCGAGGGACGGCGCCTGGTGGTAGCTGTTGGTGTTGTAGGGCACGTACATTTCCTTCTTGCCCACCAGCTTCCAGTCGTAACGGCCGATGGACGAGGAGTACACCTCAACTTCGTCGAAGTTCAGGATGCCGCCCGCCACCGGGCTCGGCACATCGCAGCAGGTCAGCGGCAGGCGGCGAACACGGCGCTGGCCGGTCAGGTACACCCAGGTCTTGGATTCGATGTCATTGATGTTTACGCGCTGTAGCAGAATCTCGCCGGCGCGGATGGGTGGACCCGAGGTATCGACGCGGCGCACCACGATGTTGGAACCTGCGGCTTCCCATTTTTCCAGGTTGCTGCTCGGGTCGTAGTACGGGAACGAGCTTTTCGCCACGTTCTGCGAGACCGGAATCACTTTGCCCTCAGGGGTAACTCGCGCCAGGCTAGGCGCCGTTTGGTAGCCAGGGCTGGTCCATCTCAGCAGATGGTTCCAGATCGCCTCTTCGCCGTTCTTTGGGATTGGGAACGGGGTGCCACCAAAGGTGCCCTTCGGGAAAGGACCAAGTTCGCCACTTGGATCCATCGTCGCCCGGGTGGCGTTCGCGAAAGTGTTGTCATACACCCATTGCGGAGCCGCTGCGGTGCGTCGGGTTTGGAACACCTGAACCTTGAAGTTCGGGAAGCGTTGCAGCAGCCCCATAGTCCCTTCGGTCAGCTTATCCGCATACTGCGCTGCGTTCTGCGGCGTGATGGTGAGCAGGGGCTTGTCATTGGCAAACAGGTCAGGAACCGCCGGCGAGGTGTACGAAGCATCGACCGGATAGCCGCCCTCCCACGGAGGGATCGTTCCCTCCTTGTTACCGGCACGCTCTGCGCCCACCGGAGTCAGTGCGGTCTTGAGTTTGGCCGCTTCGTCAGCCGTTACGGCGGCCTGGACCGTCGGTGCCGCGAGCGTGGCGCACGCCAATGCCAGGAGGGTAAAGCGAGAGAAAATGCTCATGTGGTTCTCCGTTAGAAGGTGCGACGCAGCGACACTGAGACGAAATCCCGATCTTTCAATGTCTGGGCGAAGGTGAAGGTGCCGTTAACGGTGGGGTCAGTGGAGGCATACGTGGCGGTGTTTTCTCCGCCGTAGTAGTGGGTGTAGGCCAGAGAGAAGTCCCACACGGTCAGATAGTTGCCCGCCAGCGTGAAGGTCATGTCCCCGCCATTGTTGGGGCCGAGCTGCACCACTGGAGACTTGCCGTGGTTGTAGCCCACGGTGAACGATGGCGTAAGGTCCAGGCCGTCCATCACGTTGCGCTGCGGTGCAGCGAATACCGCACGCACCGCTTCCGCGCGTCGATCCAGACCTGGGTCCATGGCGTTGCAGTTGCTGGTGCAACTGGTCATCTGGTTGTAGGCCACTTCCATGGTGAGGGTAGGCTCGTCGGACAGGAAGTTGCGCGGCATGCTCCAGATCATCGACAAGTTGGCATGGAACGAATTGCCGATGGCATAAAACGCATGGTTGTTGTTGTCCGCCTCAGCACGCCCCACGTTCTGCGGTAGGCTGGTCAGCGGCGTATCACGACGCACCGAGATTTCACCGGCGTAGTTGAGCGAACCCACCGTTGTGGTGGCACTGATACCGAACGCCTTGATGTCCTCCGGATACACCAACTGGTACGTCCCCAGCCCAGCACCGCTGATGCCAGTCGGAGCAGGCACTCGGGAATAAACCACCGGCGTCTTGGCGTGGTAACGAATCCCATAGACGCCAAACTCCCAATCGCCCAACTGTGTGCGCAAGCCCAGGCCGAACTGGCCGTTATCGCGTGCACTGATATCACCTGCGCGCGCTAAACCATTGCCTGGCACGCCGGGCGCGACTCGAATCCGCTCGCCGCCATCACCCAGGAAGTCCGCAACCGAGAAGTAGCTGCCGGCTGCGGGCAGGCGGGTAGCATCCCACTCGTATTGGTAGAACCCAATTAGGGTCAGCGCCGGAGAAAACTGGATTTGGCCCGAGAACTGCCCCACCGGCATGATGATTTCCTTGGTGGTCGATCCGGGTACCGATGATGCTTTGATCGCATCCACCGGCGACTGGGTTCCGGCAATGGCGTTGGCGCCGTAGAACAGGCTCTCGCCCCAGAGCACTGTGTGCTGGCCCAGGCGGCCACTCACGCGGGCTGTGCCTATGTCAGTGCCACCAAAGACGAAGGCATCCAGGATCTCAGCCTTTCTTCCGTGCAGTTCACGCGTGTCATCGGTGAACTTATTGTTGCGCACTGACAGCGAGTTATTAGTGGCGGGAGAGTCGTTGTCGTTCTCGCGGTTGTAGACGTCGTCGTACCAGGCTGCCCCACTCACGCGCATGCCGAAATCTTCGCGATAGACCAAGTCCATTTCGGACAGCAGATCGAATCGGTTGGAGATGAGCCTGCCGCGCTTGAAGTTACGATCGCCGTCGTCGCCGTTCAGCGCAGCGGGGCCTTTTCCGCCACCCGGAGTTGGGGGGACATTCTTGGTTAGGGTGTCAGATTGGTCCTTGACACGCATGCTGGCAGAGTACTTGACCGTATTGTCCCAGCGCAGCTTGATATCGGGGTTACCCACATCGATCGGCGCGGCCAATGAGTAGCCCGTAGCCATCAAAGCGGCGACGGCAATCACCGAATTCAGGCTCTGGCGGTACAAAACGTCGTACGGCATTGCAAATTTTATTTTTATTATTTGCATCGTTGTCTCCTGGAGAGATTGTTTGACGCATGAACTCCGATTGCTGATCTGCCCGGTAAACAGGATCACCGGCCAGTCACGGCCACTTACAAGAGACGTCTCCCATGATTTTGTGGTGCTGTCCTGAATACGTAGCACGAGCAATTCGTAGTGCAAGCAACACAGAGCCCAGGCTTGAAAAGATGCATGGCGAGCCCTTGTTCCGGCTGGATCGCATCTGTGTTGTCCGGAGTATTGCAGCGGTGTTTCAGTAGGGATAATGATTAATCCCGCTGCACCGCAGCCGGAATTTTGATGGCAATGCCGGGGAGCCGACTGACTGCTCGGCCGATGGAGAAACCACCTGGTCTGCGGCTTTTAGACGGGTCTGGCAAACGCGCGCGCACGCCGGACCAGCCCGACAAAGGTGGCCGTTCGATTGGAGAAATTGTTACTGGAATGGACGCCGGAACTGCATGTTCAGTGCGCTGTTGCAGCGCCTAGACCCGGCGTAATTCACACATGCAGATGGTGAAGACCTGTCGCGTGACTCCGCATCAAGGACCTACGGGGTCTGCTTCTTCGGCACCGTTGGCAGCCAGATGCCTGGCCATCCTGTCGAACAGCAGCTTTACCCGCGTCAGTTCCAGTCGGGCAGCCGGTACCATGATTTTTACCCAGCGCTCGACCAGCGAAAACCTCTCCAGCACAGGCACGAGCTCCCCGGCCTGCAGGGCATCGGCCACCACCGGCAGTGCCAGCTGGACAATCCCATGGCCATCGCGGGCGGCGGCGCACAGATAGCCTTCATCATTGGTGATAAGCACGGGGTGCACATCCACTTCCACCCTCCCCTCTGGCGAGTTGAACGCCCAGATGGAACCGGCGATGGAAAACGTCAGACAGGGGTGGTGGATCAGGTCGCGGGGATGCAGCGGCGCATCGCAGCGTGAAAGATAAGCAGGGGCCGCGCACAACAGCCGGGGAAAGGGCCGGATGACCTGCTCGACCACATCCGAATAGGCCATCTGATCCATCCCGACCGAGATATCAAAGCCCTCTTCCGCTGGATTGCCGCCCCTGTCAGAAGCGACGATTTCCAGTTGAACCAGTGGATTCTCTGCAAGGTAGCGGGTGAACAGCTCACCGAGGCCCTGGCGGATCAGCACCGCAGGCGCCTTGACCCGGATCGGGCCTTCGATACTGCCAGGGCTCAAAATCGCGCCGCTGACCATGTCGTTGTATGAGCGCAGCAGCTGGCGTGAATGAGTCAGGTAGCTTTGTCCGGTGTCCGTCAGCGTCAGTCGCCTGGTCGAACGGTCGAACAACGTGGTTTTGAAATCCCATTCGAGCTCATCAACCCGCTTCATGATCACCGACGGGGAGGTGTACAACGTGCGCGCGGCAGCTGAGAAGTTACCGGTGTCGGCGGTCACGACGAAAGCCTTCAACTTCAACAGCATGTCCATGGTGCAGCGCTCAGCATTAGGTGATGAGTTCAGACTCGACGGCGCGACGGATGTCCACCTTCGACCACAGGCGATCATGGTGTGCCTGACAGCCTGGACCTAGCGACCCGATGCCGTTGAGCACACACCAGTGCTCAAGGTAGAAGAGCGCAAAGTCCGCGATGGTCAATTTCTCGAACAGCCAGTCTTTGCCGTTGATCTGTCGTTCCGCCCGGTCGAGCCCGGCCTGGAAAATTTTCAGGCCCTGGGCCTTCACAGCCGCGTGGTCAGCTTCGCTCGGCGTGAACTTCTCGGGTCGACGAGCGCGAGTGTAGCCTTGCATGTGAACGGTAGATACCAGGTATTCGGTCATTTCCAATACACGTATCTCGCCTTCGATGTCCGTCGGGATCAGTTCTCTCTCCGGATTGATGCGCGCCAGATAGAGCGCGATCACCGGGAACTCGGTGAGCAGCGATCCGTCATCGCGAATCAGCGCGGGGACTTTCCCCTTCGGATTGACCTTCGTATACGCCTCGAACTCTGGTGTGCCGGGACGAGCTGCCTTCTCGGTCTCGAACGGCTTGCCGATTTCGGCGAGCAAGGCATGGATGCCGATCTGGCAGGCACCCGGCAAAAAATACAGCTTCATAAGACGCTCCATAGGTAATGGTGGGAATTGGAGTGGTGAGGGGCTAGACGATGAGCGTTTCCAGGACACCAATGCCATGCACGCCCGCCTCTACCCGGTCGCCAGGCTTGAGGTACCACTCCTGCGGATCGGGCTTATGGTGCAAGGCCACGCCTTCGGGTGTCCCTGTGCTGATCAAGTCTCCCGGCATCAGACCGAAGCGCGACCAGAATGCGACCATTTCGCCAAAGCCAAAGATCAGGTCGCGGCAGTCGGAGTGCTGACGCAATTGGCCGTTAACCTTCAGCCACAGCACCAGCGCAGTGGGATCCGGCACCTCGTCGGCAGTAAGAATGTAGGGGCCGATCGGACCAAAACCCGGGAAGTTCTTCCCCAGCATCAGCATGCCGTTCTGCATTTCACGCAGCTGCCATTCACGCGCGGACAGGTCGTTGAAAATGGTGTAACCGAAGATCGCGCTGGCCGGATCGATATCACTATGCGCATCGATGGCCCGGCCCAGCACCAATGCGATCTCGGCTTCGTAGTCGAGACTGCGAACGTCCGCAGGTCGCTTCACCTGGCTCTTGTGAGGAACCAGCGTTCGCCCAAGCTTTATAAATCCTGTCGGAAAGTCGCTATGCAGCTTGCTGGCGTTGGCGGTATCACCCTGTTTCGACTCCATCAGGTGCCGCCCAAAGTTGCGGCCGGCACAGAACATGGACTTCTCCGGCACCGGTGTCAGCCACTGCACGGTGCTCGGGTCATCCATCCAGATGGGGTCCTGGCGTTGCGCGGCCCAGTCAAGCAAGTCGTAGGTGGCATCCATCGCCCGTGCGCCACCCTCGATCAGGTCCATCACCGTAGTGGGCGTGTCTAGGCCATCACGGGCAGCGGCAGCCTTTGCGACATCCACCAGCCGCTCAAGACCCGAGGTGACGGTTACGACGCCGAGCCGTTCAGGGCCGGCCGCAGATTTGTAGCGTGCAATCTTCATGAGTCGAGCCGGGCCAGTAGGTGCTTGAGCAGCTGCACTTCGCTCGGATCCAGACTGCCTTGGACATCCGCTTCGCTGGACTTGCGTATGGCGATTAGTTCCAGCACCGCCAGACGGCCTTTAGCGGTCAACCGAACAGCCACCGGACCATCAGTGCAGTCGACTTCATGCAGCAGCCCGCGCTCGATGAGGTTCAGCACGATCGCCGTGGAGATCCCCTGCCCGCGCACTTTCTCGCTACGTGCCACGATCTCGGGTACGCACAGCCCATCCTCACGACCGATGATGCTCAGCACGGCGTATTCCTCTGCAGACCAGCCGTGGGACTCAAGCCGATCGATCACGCTCTGCCGGGTCTGGAAATAGGCGTTGGAAACCTGGAACAGCAGGTCATCGGATGACAGGTTGCTGAACTCATCCGCCGACTCAACCGCGGCAACGGCCTGCTTGGGCAGCAACATGCCGTAGCGTCCCCCGTGGAATACCAGCGGCTTACGCGCGGAGTGGCCGAAGTCGACGATCTCGCCGACGAAGATGACGTGATCCCCGCCTTCGTATTGGTAAGCCAGCTTGCAGGAAAAACGGGCCATGCAGTCCGGCAACAGCGGAATGCCGTCCGGGCCGCGATCCAGCGCAAGGCCCTCGAAGCGGTCGATGCCTTTGCTGGCAAAGCGCGACGAAAGCGCCTCCTGGTCTGCCGACAGGATATGCACGGCGAAATGCCCACTGTTGCGAAATGCATCCATGTTCAGGGATGTTCTCGCCAGGCTCCACAACACCATCGGCGGATCCAGGGACACCGAGGAAAAGCTGTTGGCGGTCAAACCGATGTCCACACCGCCCGGGCCGGCCGTGGTGACAATTGTCACGCCAGTGGCAAACGAGCCGAATGCGTCGCGCAAGGCGCGGCCGTCGAAGCGTGGGCCTGCCTGGACGGAGTCTATTTGGGTTGATGCCTGCGTAGTCATCGCGAATGCCTCTTCTCTTGCAATTCGATTGCGCCGAGTTACACAGGGGCCACCGAAGTGGCCCCCTGCTCCACTACTTGGCGGCCCTGGCGCGTGCTTTTTCGGCCAGGTAGGTCTCAAGCGTCGACAGCGGGCCGCGCTCGTGGTCCAGCTGCTTGGTCGCAACTCCACCAAACGGGGTGGTCTCGTTGAACCAGCACTCCTGAGGCGGCAGCCCCCAGCGCAGGGACAAGCCGGGCTTGCGCACATCCCAGCCGACAGGCTCAACCTCGATATCGATCAACAGGTAGTGATCACAGAACAGCTCCACGCGATGGCCATCGGGGTCGCGGAGATAAACGAACAACACCCCCGCTGGACCATGACGTCCCGGACCTCGCTCCACGACATCGCCCATGCCCATATTTCCCGCAATGTCGCAGGCGCGCAGGATGCTGTGGGAGTCGGAAACGGTGTAGGCAAAGTGATGCAAGCGCGGGCCCGGGTTTTCCAGGAAAACGATGTCCTGGGTGCCGGGTTTGCGGAACATGAACGTCGCAATCAACTTCTCATCAAGCGCCATGTACTCGGAAATGCGAAAACCCATTTCCGCGTAGAAATCCGTCTGCTCCTGAACATTGGGAACCTGGATCTGGTAATGGTCGAAGCGCATGGCCGCGCCGCCCTTGAAGTCTTGAAATTGCGTATACAGACGGGGGGTGGTGGTCATGGTGGCGCAAAGCTGGACCGGGGTTCCGGCCGGGTCGTTGACCAACAGCGTGCGGCCCTGATGCGGCACTTCAATCCAGCGGGCCGGCAGGCCTTTGGATTTGTAGAAGTGCTCTGCCTTGTCCAACTCTTCTTCGGTGTAAACCCGAAAGCCGATCGCTTCGGCTTCATGCGCGCCGTCGTGGCGCTTGATCACCAGACTGTGGTGGCACACCTCTTCCAAGCCACGGAAATACAAGGTGTCAGCGTCGCGTTCAGTCAGGACCAGGCCGATGACCTGCTCATAGAAATCGCGGCTGGCTTCCAGGTCACGGGAGGTGATGATGGCGTGGCTGGAGCGGGTGACATTGAATGGTGGGTAATAGACCGGTTTTGGCAATGGCATGGTGAGTCTCCGGGTGTCTTCTAGAGTCGAGTGAAATCGGCTTCGTTGCTCAGTTCGAGCGGGCCAGTCAACCGGCCGGTCATGTTGTACCAACCGATATTGAAGAGCAGCGCCACGCTTTGCTTAGGGCCAAGGGCGTGGTAAACGGCCTCCCAAACACCCGTACTGACCTGCGCGGGCGCACGGGTCGCATCCCGTGACAGGCGCAGAACGGCCTTCTCGAGGTCGGAGAACAGCGGGCTCTTTTCGAAATCCCAGAGCGCCAACATTTTTTCCTTGGAGACGCCTTCCTTGATGGCCCGATTCCAATGGGGGTCGTGTTCGTAACTGGTGCCCATGGTCTGGCACGCCATCACGATGGCCATTTCCCGCAACTTGGGATCGATGCCATAGCCGTTGCGAACGGCGTCGGCCATGGGAATGAATACGTCGAGAATTTCCGGGCAGATGGCCAGGGTGCGAAAGATTTGCGCATTCGGCGCATGGCCACGCTTAGCCTGAAGCAGGGCAAATGCTTCTGGCTCTTCGTCCGGGGTTGGCAGGTGGATACGAGGCATACAGAACTCCGCACATTCTTGTTAGAGGTCAGCTGCCGTAGCGGTACTACGGCAGCCTGCGACTAGTTGCCGTTGATGCGCTGTTCCCATTCGCCATTGCGATCCAGGAACGCCCACACCCGGTCCTGTGCCTCGCGGGCACCTGGATAGCGTTCGCCGCGCATCTGAGCGTTGCGCCACGGGTCGCCGGAGAAGAACTTCTCGTACAGGTTCTGCCGCCCGGCAAAGGACGAGCAGGAGGCATCCCAGGCCAGGCGCAACAGCTGCATCTTGCGTTCGGCGGGAATGTCGGCGCCGGCACAGTAACGCTCGATGGCCGGACCGTTTTCGCTGTAGAGATCCTCGACCGTTGGCGCCACCACCACGTTGCCAGCACCGAGCAGCTGCAGGATCTCCAGTGCCCGGGCGTGCATCGCCGGGTACTGTGCGCGCACCACATTGAGCGGCTGCTCATACGGCACCACGGTGTCGCCTGGTCCCTTGATGCAATCAATTTCGGACACGCGAATCAGGGCGCGCAGGGTCTCAACGTAGGCCACCAGCTCCGACAGTTGCACCATCACGTTCGGGAAGCGGCTGTGGTTCACTTCCGTCAGGTTGTAGGCAATGCCCAGCAGGAACTCCATCTTGGCCAACGAGCGCGTGGCCGACTGATGCGAACCATGGGGGCCGGAGGGCGACTTCATTGCAGATTCCACGGCCTTGATGCTGCGGTACATGAACACCCGCTCCCAAGGAATGAAGGCCTCGTCAAACCACAGAACGGCGTCCATCTCGTCCATCCGCGCCGAGAGCGGATCGTTGGCAAAGCGGCCCTTGGTGGGAAGCGAGGGACGGCAGATCATCTTCATCCCGGGGGTATCGATGGGGCACGCAAAACCTACGGCGTAGGCTTCGGCATCTTCCACCAGCGGGAACTTGGCGGCCGCTGGCATGATCAGCACCTCATTGGCCAGTGGGCCGAGGGTGGCAACTGAACGGGCGCCGGAAACGTAGATACCGGCATCGGATTCGCGCACCACGCGCATCACCATGTCGCCAGGCTGTTCGAACATCTGCAGGCGTTTGTCGATATCCGGAGACACCAGCGAGTGGGTGAGCGCCAGGTCGTTCTCGCGAATGTGTTCGTGGTAGTTGAGGATGTTCTGGCCGAACTGTTCTCCGCCCGCGGCAAACAGCTCATAGGCCGACGCGTGGGCGCTGACCATGACGTTGAGGAAGTCGGGAGTGCGGCCCATCATGCCGCCCACTGCATCCATCCAGGTCTTCATCATCTCCCGACGCAGACGCAGATCCTCGGCAGAGCGAGGCAGCATGAATGAGCGCCCAACACGTGCGCCGGAGGTTGGCGACTGGAACGTCATCTTGTCTTGCAACGCCGGGTCGCACTGAATGTCGTACAGATCGGCGATGGATTGAATCGCACCACGGAAACGGTGATCCACCGTCACATCCTTGATGCGCTCGCCATCGATCCAGACGGAGCGACCATCACGGAGCGAGGCGATGTAATCCGCTCCGTTGCGCACGCCTTGTCGGGCTCCACTCATGGCAGACGATTTTTTGTTGGTGTTGTATTCCATGGGCACTGCTCCTGCATTGAAACGTTTGGCCTGCGGCGGTATCACCACCGCACGCGGAATTCAGTGGCTTGCAGGCTTGGATAGTATTGAGGTGGGACCGATTAAAGAATTTGTGAATTGGACGAGGAGCTGTTCCAAAATCGAAAAGAGCACGCAGCCAGAGGCTTCGACTGCGTGCTCGATCACTTCTCCACGACGACCGGTCCGACTCAGAGTCCAAACTCCACTGCCAACGCGAGAATGCGTTCGGCGCGGGCCATCACCGGCGCATCGATCATGCGACCGTCGAGCACCACCACCCCGCCCCTGGCGGCCTCGGCCAAACCTCGGACAGACTGCGCCCAGGTAATGTCCTGAGCCGAAGGCGTGAAGGCCGCTGCGGTGGTGGTCACCTGGCCAGGATGGATCAACAATTGGCCACTGAAGCCATGCCGGCGCGCTCGTGCGGCATATCGGGCCAGGCCTGCGTCGTCGCCAATCACCGTGAACACTCCATCGACCGGGGCGGGCAATCCCGCGCGCTGGCTGGCAAGCACCAGCAGCGCGCGCCACGGCAGGAACACCAGCTCTTCGGGGTCTGATTCGTCGGGTATCAGATCGAGTTCAACGGCCAGATCCAGCTTGCCGAATAACAATCGGGCGCAGCCCCGTGCACTGGCAACTTGCGGCAGCGCCTCGATGCCGCGACCGGTTTCCACAATGCACAACACAGGCTTGCCGCTGGCGTCATGGGCATGCTCGACCTGCGCCGCACTGTCGGCCTTGGGCAGCATCACCCCAGCGATACCGCTATGACGGCAGACCTCCAGATCATCCTCGTGCCACTGGGTGTCAGCGGCATTGATCCGTACCGTGACACGTTCATCGGGGTTGGCATTCAACCAGGCCAACAAAGCCAGCCGCGCGGCCGTCTTGTCGCCTGGTGCCACGGCGTCTTCAAGATCCACGACCACGACATCGGTGCCGGTGGCCAAGGCTTTGCCAATGCGTTCGGGACGGTTGGCGGGTACGAACAGGAAGGTGCGGGCGCGGCCCAGATTCAATTGACGAATAGCCATCACACCACCCTCCTGTCGCGCAGACCGACAACGTGGTCTGTGTAGCCAAGCTCGTGCAGGATCGCGTTCGTATGCTCACCGAGTGCCGGCACCGGTCCCATGCGGGCGGGATACTCACCGCCCATGCCGGGCGGCTGTAGCGCGGGGACCGGTCCGGCCGGCGTATCCACGTGGGTCCAGCGTTGGCGCGCTTCCAGCTGTGGGTGGCTCCAGATGTCGCTCATGGTGCTGACGTTGGCATTGGCGATGTCGGCGGCATCGAGGCGAGCCATGACAGCTTCGGCCGTAAGGCTGGCGAAGTTGTCCTCGATCAGCTTGCTCAAGACATCCCGGTTGGCAGTACGCAATGCGTTACTGGCGAATCGCTCTTCCATGGCGATGGAGGCGTCGCCCAGGACCTTTTCACAGAACACCGCCCACTCACGTTCATTCTGCAGACCGAGCATCACCGTACGACCATCACCGGCACGGAACGGCCCGTAGGGGTAGATCGTCGCGTGCGACGCACCGGTACGCCGCGGTGGCTCCTGGCCCTTGTAGGCGTAGTACAGAGGGAAGTTCATCCACTCGACCATCGCATCGATCATGGCGATCTCGATGCGCCGGCCACGCCCTGTTTTGCCGCGCTCGATCAGTGCGCCAAGGATATTGGTGTAGGCGTACATTCCCGCGGCGATATCAGCAATCGAGATACCAGCCTTCACCCGATCCTCCGGCGTACCAGTGACCGACAGAAAACCCGCTTCGCTCTGGATCAGCAAGTCGTAGGCCTTCTTGTGGGTGTACGGCCCGCCTTCTCCATAGCCGGAGATGTCGCACACGATCAATTTCGGATGGGTGGGTGCAAGTGCCTCGAATGACAACCCCATGCGGGCGGCAGCGCCGGGAGCCAGGTTCTGCACCAGCACGTCGGCCTCGGCCAGAAGCTGCATGAGGATCTCCAGGGCCTCGGGTTGCTTGAGGTCCAGAGTGAGGCTTTCTTTCGAGCGGTTTACCCAGACGAAATGTGAAGCAAGGCCATCGACGCGGTCGTCATAGGCACGCGCAAAATCTCCGCTGCCAGGGCGTTCGACCTTGATCACTCGGGCGCCCAGGTCGGCCAGGTGGCGCGTGGCCAACGGCGCTGCTATTGCGTGCTCGAGCGATACGACTGTCACGCCTTCGAGTGGAAGAACCGGATTGCTAGTAGCCATGGCGGGTTCCTCAGAAAGAGCGCGGCAGCCCGAGCAGGTGCTCGGCGACATAGGCGTAGATCAAGTTGGTGGAAATCGGCGCGACCTGGTACAGGCGGGTCTCGCGGAACTTGCGTTCGATGTCGTATTCGTTGGCGAAGCCGAAACCACCGTGGGTCTGCAAGCACACGTTGGCGGCTTCCCAGGAGGCCTTGGCCGCTAGGTACTTGGCCATGTTGGCCTGGGCACCACAGCCCTGGTGGGCATCGAACAGCTGGCATGCCTTGAAGCGCATCAGGTTGGCTGCCTCGATCTCGATAAAGGCATCGGCAATCGGGAATTGCACTCCCTGGTTCTGTCCGATCGGTCGGTCGAACACCACGCGCTCGTTGGCATATTTGACGGCGCGCTCCATGAACCAGTAACCGTCGCCGATGCATTCGGCGGCAATCAATGTGCGCTCGGCGTTAAGCCCGTCGAGGATATATTTGAAGCCCTTGCCCTCCTCGCCGATCAGGTTCTCCTCGGGAATCTCAAGGCTGTCGAAGAATAGCTCGTTGGTCTCGTGGTTAACCATATTGGGGATCGGCTGCACGGTAAGGCCCTTGCCGATCGAGTCCTTGAGGTCAACGATGAAAATCGACATGCCCTCGGACTTTTTCTTCACTTCGGCAAGTGGCGTGGTTCGCGCCAGCAGGATCATCAGGTCGGAGTGTTGTACCCGCGAGATCCACACTTTCTGGCCGCTCACCACGTAGCGACCGTCCTTCTTCACCGCGTTGGTCTTGATCTTGGTGGTGTCGGTGCCGGTAGTGGGTTCAGTGACCGCCATCGATTGGATGCGCAACTCGCCGGAAGCGATCTTGGGCAGGTACTTTTCCTTCTGCGCTTTGCTGCCGTTACGCAGCAACGTGCTCATGTTGTACATCTGGCCATGTACCGCGCCGGAGTTGCCGCCAGAGCGGTTGATTTCCTCCATGATCACCGACGCCTCGGTAAGCCCCAGGCCGGAGCCGCCGTATTCCTCGGGGATCATCGCTGAGAGCCAGCCAGCGCCGATCAGGGCGTCGACAAAGGCTTCCGGGTAGGCACGTTGCTCGTCAATCTTGCGGAAGTATTCGTCCGGAAACTCGCTGCACAAGGCGCGTACGGCGTCACGGATTTCCTGGTGTTCATCAGGGGCATACAGCATGGTCATATTGGTTTTCCTGTCCTGTGGGGAGCATCGTGGCAAAGCGGTGCCCTGGTGCTTCTACACAGAAGCACCTGCTTGAGATTTGGTTCTTTGGAGGCCGCGGATCAGTCGAACGTGACGTTGGCCTTCATCGCCAGGCGCCCGTCGCACTCGGTCCACAACGCGGCGGAGTCCGGGCCGGTGAGTTCGCCGCACACATCGAAATCCGCGCTAGAAAAGAGCGGGCCCACGGCACGGAATGCGAAGCGCCTGATACGTTTATCCGGATAGGTGGCGCGGAAGGTTTCAAGCAGCAGCGTGGCGGCCAGCGGGCCATGCACGACGAGACTGGGATAGCCTTCTTCCTGGGTCGCGTAGGGCTGGTCGTAGTGAATGCGATGGCTGTTGAACGTCAGCGCCGAGTAACGGAACAGCAAGACCGGATCCGGGCGAATTCGTCGGCCGAATTCGGCGCAGCCGTCGACCACTTCCCCGGCGAGCGGCGCCTCTTTCGGTGCGGGCTGTCGATAGACGATGTCCTGCTCCTCCACCAGGCACACACCGCGTTCACCCGAAACGCTGTGTTCCACGGTGACGAACACCAATTCGCCATGGCGGCCGACCTTGCGCTGACAGCGCACGATGCGCGAAATGCGGTTGACCTCCTCGCCCACCCGCAGCGGCTGCTTGAAGTTCAGGTGTCCGCCCGCCCACATGCGGTTGGGCAGGTCCACCGGCGGCAGAAAGCCGCCGCGTTGAGGATGTCCGTCCGCACCGATCTCGCTGCATCGAGCGTTGGGCGTGAAGTACACCCAGTGCCACAAGGGCGGTAACTCGGCACCCGCTTTCATACTGTCAGGATCAAGATCGAGGGTGGCGGCCAACGCCTGGGCAATGCGTGGGTCGATGCGGTCGACACGCTGGTCCTCACGGCCTACCCATTGGGATAAATCATCCGCGAGTGTGTCGTTGCAGCCGTTCATGCTTATCTCCTCCGTCACGTGCTGTTGTTCGGCTATCGGTTGGCCATTGAGCGACTCAGCGACGAGCCGCCGGCAGGTCTGTACAACTGCCATGGGCGACTTCAGCCGCCATCCCCACGGTTTCACCCAGGGTCGGATGGGGGTGGATGGTTTTGCCGATATCCACGGCATCGGCACCCATTTCGATGGCCAGGCAAACCTCACTGATCAGATCGCCTGCACCGGTGCCGACAATCCCGCCGCCCACTACCCGCTGGGTGTCGGCGTCAAACAGAAGTTTGGTAAAGCCTTCATCGCGGCCGTTGGCGATCGCACGCCCCGACGCAGCCCATGGGAAAACCGCCGCCTCGACCTTGATGCCCTTTTCCCTTGCTTCCTGCTGGGTAAGACCGGCCCAGGCCACCTCCGGGTTGGTGTAGGCAACCCCTGGAATCTGCAACGCATCGATTCGGCTAAGCGCCAGCTCAGGATTGTTCGCCGCCTCTCCAGCCGCCACTTCTGCGGCGACATGCCCCTCGTGGACCGCCTTGTGGGCCAGCATGGGCTGCCCGACGATGTCACCAATTGCGAAGATATGCGGCACATTGGTACGCATCTGCTTGTCCACCTCTATGAAACCTCTCTCACCTACGGTGACACCGGCGCTGTGCGCATCGATCTGGTCTCCATTGGGCTTCCGGCCCACGGCAACCAATACCAGGTCGTAGCATTGCGGCTCAGAGGGAGCCTTTTCCCCGTCGAAGGTCACCCAGATGCCCTGCTCGCTCGCGTCGGCTTTTACCGTCCGGGTTCTCAGCATCAGGTTGTCGAAGCGGTGGCTGTTGTGCTTTTCCCAGACCTTCACCAGATCGCGATCAGGCCCCTGCATCAGGCCGTCCAGCATCTCCACCACATCGACGCGCGCACCAAGGGCTGAATAGACCGTGGCCATTTCCAGCCCGATAATGCCGCCGCCCACCACCAGCATGCGCTTGGGCACCGTCCGGAGTTCCAGTGCCCCGGTAGAATCCACGATTCGCGGGTCCTTCGGCATAAAGGGCAGTTTTATGGCCTGGCTGCCCGCCGCGATCACGCACTGCTTGAAACGAATGACCTTCGTCTCTCCTGTCTGTTCTTGACCGGAACCTGAAGTGACGGCGACCTCGATATGATGGGGGTCGAGAAAGCGACCGAAGCCACGCACCACCTCAACCTTCCGGCCCTTGGCCATGCCGGCGAGCCCGCCAGTGAGCTTGCTGACCACCGATTCCTTGTGCGCGCGCAACTTGTCGAGATCGACTTTGCCAGCACCGAAGTCGATACCCAGTGCTGCCAGATGCGGTACCTCCTCCATCACCGAAGCGATATGCAGCAAGGCTTTCGAGGGGATGCAGCCCACGTTCAAACACACACCACCCAGCGAGGCGTAACGCTCGACCACGATGGTTTTGCGCCCCAGGTCCGCGGAGCGAAAGGCGGCGGAGTAACCACCGGGACCGCCGCCCAGCACCAGTACGTCGCACTCCTGGTCAGCTCCGGCGGCGTGGACAGGCGCCATGGCGGGTGCAGGCGCCGCAGGTGCGGATGGCGTGGCGGCAGCAGCCGACCCTGGCTGGGTTGCCACGTCATGGGCCTGCAGCTTCAGCAGCACAATGCCTTCTGTCACCTTGTCGCCGACCTTGATCAGCACTTCCGTGACCACACCGGCGGCAGAAGTCGGAACATCCATGGTGGCCTTATCGGATTCCAGCACGCAGATGGGATCGTCGATTTTTACCGCATCGCCAACCTGGACCAGCACCTCAATCACCGACATGGCGACCGTATCTCCGAGGCCCGGCATCTTTACTTCAATAACCTGACTCATGGGCTACCCCTCAAAGCGTAATGCGACGGAAATCAGCCAACAGAGCCGCCAGATGCTGGAGGAAGCGCGCCGCAGCAGCGCCATCCACGACGCGGTGATCCCACGACAGTGCCATGGGCAGAATCAGGCGGGGGGCAAAGGCATGCCCATCCCAGACCGGTCTGATTTGCGCACGGGTAACGCCGAGGATCGCCACTTCGGGGGCATTGATAATGGGGGTAAAACCGGTGCCGCCAATGCCGCCCAGGCTGGAAACGGTAAAGGTCCCGCCCGTCATGTCGGCAGGGCCCAACTTGCCGTCTCGTGCCTTTTTGGCCAACTCACCACATTCGCTGGCGATCTGGCCAATGCCTTTCTGATCGGCGTCGCGAATGACCGGCACCACCAACCCGTTCGGCGTGTCGGCGGCAAAACCGATGTGGTAGTACTGCTTCAAGATCAGCACCGACTCGCCATCTTCGCTGCCCAGCGAGCTGTTGAACTGCGGGAAGGCTTTCAGTGTGGCGACCGCTGCCTTGATCAGGAATGCCAGCATGGTGTACTTGATCGCATCCTTGCCACCTTCCTTGTTGAGCTGGACCCGAAAGGCTTCAAGCTCAGTAATGTCCACTTCTTCGTTGTTGGTGACATGAGGAATCATCACCCAGTTGCGCGAGAGGTTGGCGCCGGAGATTTTCTTTATCCGCGACAGCGCGACTTTCTCGATACTGCCGAACTTGGAAAAATCCACGTCTGGCCAAGGCAGCAGATTCAGCCCACTAGCGTGCTCGCCACGTGACGGAGCGCTGTCCAGACGAACCAGCGCGTCCTTGACGAAGCGCTCGACGTCCTCACGCAGCATTCGCCCACCCTTGCCGGTCGCCACTACTTTCGAGACGTCCACACCCAGCTTGCGGGCATAACTGCGGACCGACGGAGATGCGTGGGGTTTGATGCTGGAGGCATTCACCGCTGACGCCACCCGCGAAGAAGCAGACGCAATTGGCACAACGGCGGCAACATGCGCTGCAGGTGCAGGTGCAGGTGCAGGTGCAGGCGAATCCTTGGCACTTTCCGCAGCCTCAGCCACCACAGGGGCATGCGCGCCATCGCTGGCCAGTTGCAACGTAAGGATGGGGCTGCCCTTGGAAACCCGGTCCCCCACCTTGATGCCTACCGCCACCACGGTGCCGGCGAAAGGGCTCGGCACATCCATCGCCGCCTTGTCCGATTCGAGGGTCAGCAACGGCTCATCGAATGCCACCGTATCGCCCGCTTTGACCAACACTTCGATCACCGGGAGGTCTTTGAAGTCCCCGAAGTCAGGGACCTGAATTTCTCTGATTTCACTCATGACTTACCGTCGCCAAGAAAGAGATCCGTTGCGCGCTCACGCAACGGATGGAACGCTCATCGAGCGCATGCGGAGAGAAAACCTGTTACCGCGCCCAGGGCGCCGGGCGGTCACCATCCAGGCCGTATCGTTCGATGGCCTCAGCCAGTACCTGACGCGGCAGGCTGCCGTCGCGCACCAGACCATCCAGCGCAGCCAAGACCACCTGGTGACGATCCACCTCGAAGAACCGACGTAACGCAGTGCGGGTATCACTACGACCAAAGCCGTCGGTACCCAGGGCAATAAAGCGAGCGTCGATATAGCTGGCGATCAGCTGCGGCCAAGCACGAACATAGTCGGAGGCGGCAATGACCGGCGCATCGCCGGCCAGGGAGGCGCACAGGTGGCTGACCTGCTCAGGTGCAGCGGGATTGAGACGGTTGTGGCGCTCGACGTCTCGAGCTTCGCGCGCAAGTTCGCTGAAGCTGGTGACGCTCCACACCTCGCTCGATACCTGCCAGTCGGTTGCCAGCAGTTCGGCGGCCGCGATCACTTCGCGCAGGATGGTCCCGGAACCCAACAGCCGCACCGAACCGCGAGGCACTGATGCATCGGTTACGGCATAGCGATACATGCCGCGAATGATTTGCTCCTCAACACCCGACGGCAGCGAGGGCTGTGCGTAGTTCTCGTTCATCACGGTGATGTAGTAGAACTCGTCGACATCGCGCTCCATCATCTGCCGCATGCCATGGTCCAGGATTACCGCCAGCTCGCCAGCGAACGCCGGATCGTAGGCGCGGCAGTTGGGAACAGTGGCAGCCATCACATGGCTGCTGCCGTCCTGGTGCTGCAGCCCTTCGCCGCCCAGGGTGGTTCTCCCGGCGGTGGCCCCCAGCAGGAAGCCCCGTGCACGTTGATCGGCCGCTGCCCAGATCAGATCGCCAACACGCTGGAAACCAAACATCGAGTAGTAGATGTAGAACGGCAGCATTGGTTTGCCGTGGGCGCTGTAGGAGGTCGCAGCCGCCACCCAGGAGGACAGCGCACCCGCTTCTGTAATGCCCTCCTCCAGCAGCTGACCATCCCGGGCCTCGCGGTAATAGAGCATGGAGCCGGCATCTTCTGGCTCGTACAACTGACCCAGCGGCGAGTAGATCCCGATCTGGCGGAACAGGTTGGCCATACCAAAGGTACGTGCTTCGTCCGCGACAATTGGGACAACGCGCGGGCCCAGTTCTTTATCCTTGAGCAAGCCGCCGAGCATCCGCACCACGGCCATGGTGGTGGACATTTCCTTGCCGTCTGCCTCGAACGCAAACCGTGCGTAATCGGCCAGGGCTGGCACGGTGACATGCTCGTTGCCCTTCTGCCGCGCAGGCATATAGCCGCCCAGCCCTGCTCGGCGATCACGCAGATAACGCATTTCCTGGCTATCGTCGGCCGGGCGATAGAAGCGCAGTTGGGCCACGTCGTCGTCGGAGAGGGGCAGCGCAAAACGATCACGGAATGCCTTGAGGGCATCGATATCCAGCTTCTTGGCCTGGTGCGAAGTCATGCGCGACTCGCCGGCACCGCCCATGCCATAACCTTTCTTGGTTTTGGCCAGGATGACGGTCGGACGCCCTTTGTGCGCCTTGGCAGCCGCAAACGCCGCATGCAGCTTGCGGAAGTCGTGACCACCGCGCTTGAGGGCATCGATCTCGGCATCGGACATATGCGAGACCAGTTCCTGGATCTCGGGCTCTTGCTGGAAGAAGTGCAGCAAGTTGTAGGCACCGTCCTTGGAGCCCAGCGTCTGGTACTGGCCATCGACAGTCTGAGCAAAACGTTGCAGCAACGCATTGCTGGTGTCGCGGGCAAACAACGGGTCCCAGTCCGATCCCCAGATGACCTTCACCACATTCCAGCCGGCACCGGTAAACAGGGCCTCGAGCTCCTGGATGACCTGACCGTTGCCGCGCACCGGGCCATCCAGACGCTGCAGGTTGCAGTTGACGATAAAGGTGAGGTTATCGAGCTTTTCCCGTGCCGCAAGAGTAAGGCCTGCAATGGATTCAGGCTCATCCATCTCCCCATCACCGAATACACCCCAGACGTGGCGTTCGGCGGTTTCGGCCAGATTGCGGTGCTCGAGATAACGCATATAGCGCGCCTGGTAGATCGCACTGATAGGTCCGATGCCCATCGAGCCGGTCGGGAATTGCCAGAACTCAGGCATCAACCAAGGGTGAGGGTATGAGCTCAGCCCATTACCTGTGACTTCCTGGCGGTAGTTGGCCAGTTGCTCCTCCGACAGCCGCCCCTCCAGGAAGGCACGGGCGTAGACGCCAGGTGCCGAGTGCGGCTGGTAAAACACCAGATCGCCCCCATGGTTTTCATCACGGGCACGGAAGAAATGGTTAAAACCCACCTCAAAGATTTCCGCGGCCGACGCGTAGCTGGCGATATGCCCGCCAAGGTCTCCGTAGGCTTGGTTGGCGCGCACCACCATGGCCAATGCATTCCAACGAATTATCGAAGTAATCCGTTCCTCGACAGCAAGGTCACCTGGATAGGGACCCTGCCTTTCAATCGGAATTGTGTTCCGGTAGGCCGAGTACGGATGCACGTGCGAGGTGATGCCAAGTGCTCTTGCGTGTTGCTCTAATTGCTTAAGCAGGAACTGACCGCGCTCGGAACCTCCATCGCGCACAACGGCTTCCAGCGACTCCAGCCATTCCTGTGTTTCGTCTCGGTCAATATCTATAGAAGTTACTGAACCCGTTATGGAATTTTCGTTTAGCGAACTCATGTCTGCCTCCACTTTTGTTGCTTTTAGCTTAGAGATAAATCGACAGAAGGTGCCGCTGCACTAAGCTTCATTGACGCTGTTTTTCGGCATATACTGCCGCCATCACAATCATTTGAGGTGTAAAATGCCGCAAACACCTATTGACTCAACAGACCTGCGCATCCTCGAAGAGCTGCAGGCAAACGCCCGTATAACCAACATCGAGCTTGCATCCCGCGTGCATCTTTCGCCCTCTCCCTGCCTGACCAGAGTGCGAGCACTGGAAGAGTCTGGATTGATAAGCCGATATGTAACTTTGCTCGATCCTTATGAATTAGGCCTGAGCGTTAGTGTGTTTATTCAAATAACGCTCGAGCGTCAGGTAGAGCGTGCACTGGAAACCTTTGAAGAAGCAGTGCAGAACTATCCGGAAGTAATGGAGTGCTATCTCATGACGGGAGACGCTGATTACCTGATCCGGGTTGTGGTTCCGGATGTACAGGCGCTCGAACGCTTTATCGTCAATCAACTTTCAAAAATTCCAGGGGTTGCAAATATTCGTTCGAGTTTTGCGCTCAAGCAGGTCAAATATAAAACCGCACTACCGCTTCCTCGCGGGGATACAACTAAAATCGGCTCCGGCAAACTTCGGCATAAATGAACCCACCTCAAGTGGACGTGCGAAAACCGCCAACCGCTGCGTTGAGTGTGCAGCCCACTTGCTCTAGCCCGCGCACCGACGCCTCCAGCAAGCTGCTCGCTGCCGTGCTCTGCTCCGCGATCGCCTGCACCCGTTCCATGCTCTCGCCAACCTGATCGGCCACAGCACTCTGTTGTTCGGCCGCTGCGGCGATCTGCTGGCTCATCTGCTCCACCGTCGACACTGACGCAGCAATTTCCTGCAGCGCTTGTGACGCCTGTGCGGCAATCACCACGCTTTCGCCACTCAGCGCCTGGCTATCCTGCAAGCGACTGGCCGCCTGCTCGGCGACGGTGCGCAGTTGCTGGATGATGGCGGCGATATCGTCGGTGGAAGCTTGTGTGCGCCGCGCCAGGTTGCGTACCTCATCCGCCACCACGGCAAAGCCGCGACCGTTATCGCCAGCACGCGCCGCTTCAATCGCCGCATTCAAGGCCAGCAGATTGGTCTGCCCGGCCAGGGCATTGATCACGTCGAGTACCTTGCCTATCGCCGTGCACTCGTTGAGCAGCGAGCTCATCGCCTCGGAACACCCGCTCATTTCCTGGGCCAAATGACCGATCCTGGCCGTCGCCTCCCGGACCAGTTCCTCGCCTTTGCGCGCCTGGGTATCGGCATGCTCCACGGCATCACGGGTCTGGCTGGTATTGCGCGCAACGTCTTGTGCGGTGGCGGCCATCTGTTGCATGGCAGTGGCCGCCAGTTCCGTTTCCTCGCGCTGCGAGTCGACTCCCTGACGCGTACGCTCAGTCACCTGCACCAGGCTGGTGGCAGCCTGGTTCAGTTGCCCGACACCCTGGCCAATCCGGCCGATCAGCCCACGCAGGCTGTCGAGCATGACCCCGACACTGCCGAGCAATTGCCCCAGCTCATCACGTCGGCCAGCGGCATCGATCTGTGCGCTGAGATCGCCCGATGCCACGCGCCGGGTAAGGTCAACAGCCTGACGCAATGGCTGCAGGATCAAATGGCGAATCAACACGCTGGCGCCGATGCCGAGACTGACCGCCAACAGCACAATCACTTCCAGCAGCCGCGAAATCCGCTGGCTCATCAACTGCGAGGCCTGCACCTGAGCGGCACGGGCCTCACCCAGCAGAGCACTGACCTTGTCGGCGGCAGAATTCATCGCCGCCTGGCTATCACTGGCTTGATCACGACTCGCGGCATAGCCATTGAACGCGGCACTGTAGGCAGCCAGCGCCGCACTCGCCTGGGTCAGCGATTCCCGCTCCGGACCCTCAAGCCGCAGCGCCAGGTTTTCCATGTACGAGCGCAGTTCGATAATCCGCGCCTCCCAGGCGTTGTGTACTTCCGCGCTGCCCTGCAAGGTGAAATAGAGTTCGCTGTCGCGCAGGTTTGCCAGCTTGTCGCGCAGCGTGGAAGCCTGCTCAAGCTGCAGCATGCGCACCGAATCCGCCGGCTGCGCCCGGGCAGCCAGGAGGTTGACGACATCGAGCTGATCGAGCATCACCACGGTGAAGCGTTCGCCAAGCACCTGGGCCAACTGCTGCATGCGCAGGCGCGCCTCGCGGGCATCACGCTGGGCTTGGGCGTAGCGCTGGAACTGAGCGAGAAAAACTCTTGCCGCTTCTACGGAATCGCCCTGCCCGGTTTGCGCTTGGGACTTTTCCAATAACGAAATAAGTTCATCTGTAAGGCCCGCCACCTTGTTGGCCTCCTCCTCCGCCAAGTCCAAGCCAAAGGCCTTAACCGATACCTGCGCCTGCAGCATCAGCGACTCGATGGTGGCGACATCGTTCATCTTCTCAGCACGTGTATCGAGCACGGTGAAGGCATAGAACGCAGTCGCTGCGACGCCTAGCGTCGATAACAGCACCAAACCGAATCCAAGCGACAGCTTGGTGCCCACCGATAGATTGCCCAGTACGCGACCGATCACAGATACCACCCTTCGTCCAACGAAAGGCGAGCGCACGCCGTAGAAGGATATGGATGAACAGTGGCTTTACAGATCGCCTTCGCGGAGACGACGAATCTGCAGTAGATGAGGAACGGCGTTAGGCACCATGGCGAGCTACGCATAGGGAATCTTCTTATTTTTTTACGATTTCCGACGCTATGCGTCGATAACGTTAGCAGCCTATCCCGTGGGCGCGACGTTCGGCCAATGGCCAATACTGATGCGGGCTAGCTGAAACGCTAATAGCATCGGGGCGAGGCAATGTCGCCTCAGGGTAGTGACTTACTTGGCACCAATGCTCGCCAGCCCATCGGTAACCTGGCCAAGGTAATAAGCAGCACTGCCCGGCACCCAACGTTGCTCGTTCTTGAGCAGCCGCGGGCGTACGTAATCGTATTTGCCCTTTAGCTTGTTCAGCTCAGCAGCATGCTGTGGCCAGCTATGTTCGAGCGCCGTGAAGCCCTGAAGGATTTGCCGGTCCAGTTGTATGAACGCGTTGTCATCGCCATCAACCACGTAGACGACCAACCCACCGAAGGTTCGCGCCTGATAGAGCAACTGCAGGCGCGCGACATTCAGGCTCAGCTCATGCAGCGCCAAACGCGGCTCGTCGAGTACTGCGGCGGAATAGCGTTTGGCGGCCTGCTGGTCGAGGCTGGCCTGGGCCTTGAGCAACGGGTTTATCCAGGCGGGATAGAGCTGGGCATTGCTGGCTGGCTGACGCTCCAGTTCGTCGATGCTGTGGCGCATGGCTGCGGCCGCCTGGATCAACTGCGGGTCCCCCTCCTGCGCCACCAGTTGCTGCAACGTCAACAGGTCCTGGCGATAGCGCTCGGTAAAACGGGAGTCGCTGCCATCCTGATTGGGGTTGTAGTGCACCAACAGGTTGCTGCAGGCACTGAAGGCCTTGCCGCGAATGGCTTGCAGGCGTTCGGCGTCGAGGTTGGCCAGGGCCAAAGTGGGCACCAGCAGCAATACACAGACAAGCAGGCGAATGGGCATGGCAGCATTTCCTTTTTGGTTGACTTATCTAGTGGCAGGTGCCGAGCCCACGCCATCGGGGCCCTTGCGACTGACCTATTTCTGCGCTTGATACGCCGCATACTCCTTGCGCACGAAGTCTTCGAAATGTGTCGCCTCTCGGCCCAACAGCCAGCTGAGTACGTTCGAGTTACCAAGGAAGTCGTGGTTGCTGTAGCGCGTTTCGATTGACTGACTCACCTGTGCCTGATGGGCGAATGTAACGGGATCACCTTCACCGAATCGTGCCCGGACAAAGGCAGCCATATCGATGCGTTCAACTCGAATTTCGGTATTGATCACCCCTGAAAGGACCTGGCCGATCTCATGTGCCGTGAAGCGGCCGGGGCCCACCAGTTCATAAGTGGCTGCAAGATGACGCTCTGGCTGCGAGAGCACCATGGAAGCCACCTCGGCGACATCATCCAGATCGACCATCGATTGGTAGCGTTCCAACGCCCACGACAACCGAAACACGCCTTCCTCGAAGACCGGTTTTAAACGAGCCGCCAGCATGTAGTTGGCGGGCTGCAGGATGGTGAACTCAAGGCCTGAGGAGAGCAGATGCTCTTCGATATCACGCTTGATTTCATGCTGAACGAGGTCGGTCGTAATGGCATGCAGCACTGAGCTGAACACAAAGTGCCCCACCCCCTCCTCTCGCGCCGCATCGATAATATTGAAGCCCATCGCCCGCTCAGCCGGATGCAAGGTCGGGCCGATGTGGTAGACGCTCGAAACGCCGCGCATGGCCTTGTGAATGAACGCCGGTTCAGCGAGATCGCCCACCAGCAACTCTTGCACGCCCTGCTTGCGCAGGGCTTCGGCAGAGGCGCTGCTTTGTACACACGCGCGTACACGGTGGCCGGCGGCGAGCAAGCGGGGAACGAGGCACTTGCCCTGATTGCCGTTGGCGGAGGTCACGAGAATGGGCGCTGGAGCATCGGTCATAAGTAAGCTCGATTAGAAGAACAGCGTCAGGCTGGCTTGCAGGTTCACTGCATCTTTCACGTCGGGACTGAAGGCCGGCTTTTCCACATAACTCAGGCCAGTGCGAAAGTAAGTACCGGCAGCCAGGCGCATGTTGTAAGCGAGCGTGGTCGACCTGGAGTCGTCAGCGTTGGATACGTGAAAGCGGTCGAGCTTGGTATTGGCGTCGTCGCTGTAGCTGGTGTAGCCGTACTCCAGCGTCAACATATCGAATGGACGCGAGTCCAAGGGACCTTTGGCGAACAGACGCAGCCCGTAATACAGATCGAACAGGTTGCGATCCTCCGGGGCAGACATCCAGGTGAAACCGGCATACAGACCGCGCGAGGCGATAGCGCTGTTGAACTGGTAGAACTGGTAGTCGCCCAACACATACCCGGCGTAATTGTCGTCGCTGCGTTCGTTACTCAAAAACTGCGTGTAGTCGGACGAGTTGTAGATGTAGCCCGCGCGCAACCAAGAATAAGGAGTTCCCGGAGTGGCGGCGCGTTTGTAGCCGAGCTCGTCAATGTACAGCGCACCGGTATGGTCAGCGTGCAGGTCCAGTTCACCCAGGTGACGGTCTATCTCCGCGCCCATGCCATCGGGACTGATACTGCGCTGCACCCCGAACTTGTTGTAGAAATTGCCCAGGTTCAGTGTGACGTTGGCGGCCGGGCTGGAAACCGGCGCGTGGCTCAGGCCGACCTGATACGGGATAACGGCCTGTAGACCCTGGGTGCCACCGACCAGAGTGCCTCCGGTGAATGGTCCGATGTATTCCAGATCGTTGGGCAGCACACCGATTTTGAATTCGACCGTCTTGTCCCACAGGCTCTGGTAGTACGCGATACGGGTGAAGTTGAAGGGCGACGACGGATTCACCTCGTCCCAGCTGGAGTAATAACTGCCCACGCCGAAGATGAACTGACCGTTGTCGAGACCGACCTGCCCCAGGTCGTAGGTGAAGCCGGCTACCAGATTGGACGAGTATGTGGGACGTTCGCCGAGGTAGGCCTGTGGCTGATGCCTGTCGTGCCTCTTAAGATTATTGGTGAACGTACTCATGCTCAGGATGTTGAAACCGATTCCGTGCTCGGCGAGATCGGAACGCAGGCCGCCCGCATCACCGATGATGCTTTCCGATGGCGGCGGCAACTCGGTGAGCTGGCCACGCTCGGCCAATGCGTCGATTTTTGCGAACTGCTTTTTTCGCTCGATGATATGGCCAAGCAATTGGCTATCGGGTAGTGCTTTGTTGGCTATCAGCGGAGCTGGTTGCTTGAGCTCTGCGGCAATCTGCCCTGCTAAAGCCTGCCGGGCTGGCGTGGTTTCAGCGCGAGCATGGAAGGAGTGGGTCGCCCAAATAGTCAGGAATGCCGCGAGCGTGACGCGTACATACTCCGGAGCACGTATGCGGACTCGGTTCAACCCGATTGAGTGGGACTGCATGGTATTTCCTTCGTTGTTGTTATCCGTGAAAACGACCAAACACAGGCGTACGCCATGGCCGTAATGCTTTCACGGTTACTTGCTCAATAGGCGGACTGAGTGAGCCGCGCTAGGCGGCGTTGACCGAGTCAGAAGGCTGGGGCTGTTGCGGTGACTTGGCGGCCATACACAACAAGCCAAACGCGAGAACCGGAAGAATGGGGAACAACATCAAACCGAGGTGGTAAGAGCCGCCCTTATCGAACACCATCCCCAGCGCGATGGGGCCGACGATGGCGCCAAGCAGGGTGACGGAAAAGGCGCTACCGAAAATCCGCGCATAGGCCAGGCGACCAAAGCGACGGGCAATCAGGTAACCCAGAATATCGATCTCTGCCCCCTGCATCGCGCCAATCAGAAAGCTGGCGGGCAGCGCCCATGTCAGCTGATCCAGTAAGAGCAGGAAACCAACCAACTGGCCGGCGAGGAAAAGCCCGGCGACGGTGCGCGTGTGCAGATGATCCAGCAACACCCCACCTAACAGACGCCCAAACAACGAACCCGCAGAGCCTGCGGCGACGATGCCCGCAATCTGGGCACCAGTAGCCCCCCAATCCGACAGCATCGCCGGCAAGTGAAAGCTGCAACCGACGGCGCCGAACAGAACCAGGACAAATGCACATGAATACAGCCAGAAATCGCCGGTAGCCATGGCACTGCGCAGGGTCAAACCGTCCTGGCTCTGCTGGTTTTTTCCCCCACTACGTTCAGCCTCTGGAATCGGGCCTTTATTGTCACGAACAAAAACCGCGAGATTGACCAGTCCAATGACCAGCGCAATGCCCCCGGCCACCACGAGCGCCTCACGCCAGCCGTGCATTTCGATATGTTGCGAAATCAGGTAGGAGAAGCCTCCAGTGCCGACTGCGAGGCCAGAGGAGGTGATGGCAAACGCCAGCCCGAGATGTTTATCGAACCAGCGTTGAGTCAGGAACAGGAAGGCCGGGTAGCTGGCGAGGTTGCCCAATGCGACACTCATCGCGGTGATGGCAACGAAGGCGCCAAACGAGTGAGCGAGGGACAAGCACATGTAACTCCCACATCCCAGCAGCGTGCCCAACAGCGCAACCCGAGAAGCGCCAAAGCGATCAACCAGATAGCCTGCCAGCGGCATCACCAACGCGTTACACACGGCAGCGGCAGAGAGGATGATGGAAAATTCAGTACGTGACCAAGCGAACTCGCCTGAAACGGACTTCATGAACAGCCCGAGCGGGATCAGCAAGATAGCCGGCGGCGCTATGCTCATCCCCAAAAAACATCCAAACAGTACCGACCAGCGCTTCATGTCTTGTGACCTTGTTGTTGTAATGGCACACGAACGGGCGGCTTGAGCCTATAGTGCTTTGCCATCAAACTCAATGTCTGTTGATATACTGACGACTGACGCATAAGGACTACGTGTGACTGAATCAACCACTCCCCCGCCGCGCCGTGGTCGGCGCCCCGGCCCGAATAGCACTCGCCAGACCGTACTGGACGCGGCGCGCGCTCGGTTTGCCAGTGACGGGTTCGCAGCCACCACAATTCGTGTGGTGGCCGCTGATGCGAAAGTCGACGTGGCACAAGTGATGCAGTTCTTCCGTTCGAAAGACGAACTATTCGCAGCGTCAATGGCTATACCGGTAGCCGCTCTCGATCAATTCAATACGGTTTTCGAAGGGCGAGATGAACACCTTGGCGAGCGCGTGGTGCGAGCTTATCTCAGCGCCTGGGAAGGCAACGGTGAACAGGCGGAACCCCTGATGGCCACGCTGCGTGGGGCGATGGTGAATGAACAGGCACGCGAGCAACTGCGTGATTTCATTCAGTTCAGGCTGCTGGCCGGTGCCGGTAAGCTCCTTGGCCCTGATGCGACGTTGCGAGCGGGCCTGGCTTCGTCGTTGTTGGTGGGGCTTATCGTCAGCCGCAGAATAATTGGTGTGCCGCTGCTGGTTGCGGCGCAGACCGAGGAGTTGGTGTCGATCATCGGGCCGGCTATCCAGGAAATTCTGGTGCCGCGAACGCCCCCGGCAGCGTAAGTTAGCTCGCCGACACGCTGGCTTAAATTATGTGCGGACTCCTCATTCAGGTGGCCCCAGTGATTAATCCCGCGGAACACCGACCCGCTCGATATCGGCGAAGCTTGCGTTCACTAGTGGCTCCTTTCAGCCCGTAGCTGCCCGTGAGCACCGGCAGAAACCGGCCAAGTAAGAATCAGCCCCAAGGCCTTGCCCTCAGGCTGGTAATTTCCGGGTCGGTATGCAGGACGAACACACTTCTTAGCCGCAGAGCCCCATCATCGACTTCGCTTGGCGAGTGGCGTCGGTGGTGCGAATGGCCAAGGGACGGACTTCATCAGCCAACGGCAAAGCCCCGGCCACTCTCTCCGGCTCGTGCAGCCTCAATGTCGGCATTCAATGCCAGCAGGTTAGTCTGCGTGGCGATCCCCTGGATGGAACTCACGATCTCCCCCAACCTTCTCAGGCTGTCATGAAGCACCTGGTGCTGACTCACCTGCGATTTGTGTAGCTCAGCTTCCTCGTGTTGGTTCTGTACGTCGACCAAGGATCGCGTCCCGCGCCTGCTTGGCCATGGCACTCAGTTGGTCGCGGTCGACGCAGTCGTTGATGACCTCGTGCGTCACAATCAGGTGATGTTTGGTGTCGACGGCGGCCTGGACGTTGTAGACAACCAGGCCGGTGCCGCGCGTCATCATCGAGCGCGCATCAACGTGCTTAGCGCGAAGGATGTGAAGAATGTGAAGAATGTGAAGAAGCTTAACTCGTGAGCCTAGGATGGAAGGGTCAGCTTCCGAGAGCACCGGCTCGTCGGCATATAGGCATGTCCTAAACTCCACTACTCTCGGTTGCTTCGCCAGAAGAAGCCATCAACAGGAAGAGTTCGTGGCGTACGAGGTTCAGTTCGCGGCGGAAACTGGTGCTTGTTTCTTGCAGACGGCGTTGAAGCGTGCGCATTTATCTAGGGCGACCTAGCAGGAGAATTGCCAAATTACGGCACCACCTGCGCCACATTCGATGATCAGGTAGAGACCTAGAGGGCTGGTAAGCCAGCGTCGAACTAAAGAAGGGGGAAATGCGGAACCTCACCGGCAGTGCTTCTTCGAACATGCCCTGTAAAAGCACCTCACCTCGAGTTGGGTAGTGCCGCAGCAATTGGACGGCCGTCCTGCGTACCTCTTCGCTGATCGTCGAATCACACTCTAACCGCTTCAGGAACTCGTGTGTCTGGATAACAGCGCGGGTTCGTTCATGAGGCATAGTCATGCAACGATCTCCCCTCGAGGATTTGCTTGCTCTGGGCAAAAAGAAACCCCCTGGTGCGCAGTACGGGATGAAACTCGCCCGAGGCGTGGGGGTTATGGTCGGAGGTCATCCTAACTGAGGCTCACCACACTTTCTACCCAAGGTGACCAGCGATCCTTCTCATACGGAGAAAGCGTCATTTGAACTTCCGGCGAGTCAGCAGGAAGCATTTGAGCTAGATGCACCAACAGGCTGGAGTCAAAGCGGCTCCCATTCGTGAGCCGCAGTGCAAAGTTTGCAGCCTCCTTTGGGGACGCACGGGCAAAAGCGGAGGTCCATAAACGCTGGTCTGCCTCATCGGCATCGCTCGCTGACTGCAGGTACTCGCCGATTTCAATCCTAAGCAGTGGCTGCCTAATGATATGAGTAAGTAACTGTTGAACGCAGGTATATCCAACGGTTGATCCCGTCCTTGCCGCATACGCTAATGTTGACACCTCTCTCTCGGGACGTCGCTAGCTGAGGCTGATCAGGTTATCCCTACCCTGCGGTGGTCGGTTTATCGTGCATCAAGCATGCTGCATCACAAGCCGTGGATAAGCTTTATCTCCTGGGATTTGGTTACAGAATCTTCCCAAGGATTTCGATCACACACGCGTGTCTAGGGATTGACTTCGCCGATAAGGACCGGGTGGCGAGCGTGAGCAAGCGTTTCTAGCGCCGCGCAATCCACTGTGGGGGCGAATTCATTCGCTAAGGGCTGCGCAGCAGCCCCATTGGTAGCCACAAGGGCAGTCCTGCGGACTGCTTAGCGAATGAATTCGCCCCCACAACGTTGTGCCCCACAAGGGCATTTCCCACAACGAAACGATCCTTCACGCCAGCCCGCGCTCCGCAAGAAAACCGGCCAGGTAATCGATGAACGCCAGCACCTTGCCGGTGGCGCGGCGATGGCTGGGGTAGACCGCGAGGATCTGCGGGCCGAAGGCGTCCGGGTCGATTTCGTAGTCGGCCATCAACCGCACCAGGCGGCCGTCGGCGAAGTACGGAGCACCACTCCACAGCGGGACATGGAACAGGCCCGCACCGGCCAGCGCGTTGGCCAGCAGCAAGTCGTAGTTGTCGCTTTCAAGGCGCGGGGCGGCGGGCTGCTGGAGGCTGAGGCGCTGGCCGTTCTTTTCCACCCACCAGTAGGTCCGGCTCAGTGCTGCGTGGCGGTAGAGCAACCAGTCGTGCTGGTCGAGGGTCTCCGGAGTGACCGGCAAGGTGTTGCGTGCCAAATACGCAGGGCTGGCGCAGAGGGCCAGGCGATTACTGCCGACGACCTTGGCGATCAACCCTGGCAGGTCGCCACGGCCTTCACGCAGTGCCAGATCGTAGCCGCTTTCCACCAGGTCGACGAAGGCGTCGGAAAGGTCCACTCGCAGGCGAATCTGCGGGTACTCGGCGAGGAAACCCACACACACGTCATCGAGAAAGGCCCGGCCGAACGCCAACGGCGCGGTCAGCCGCAGATTGCCGTAAAGACCGTGCTGCAACTGGCCCACTTCCTCGCCTACTTCATGCAGGCGCTGGAGCACCTGGCGCGCGGTTTCCAGGTAGATCCGCCCGGCTTCTGTCAGCACCGTGCGCCGGGTGCTGCGCTCGAACAGCCGCACGCCGAGTTCTTCTTCGAGGTGGCTGACGGCCTTGGTCAGGGCTGAGGGGGTCTTGCCGAGCTGCTCGGCGGCACGGCTGAAACTGCCGAACTCCGCCGTGGCGACGAACATGGTGATGGCACCGAACTTGTCCATGGTTTTTCCATTCAGGAAAAAAGGTTTTGAGCATTTCGAGCGTTCTGCCAGCCCGCTCCAGCCGCTAGTCTCGCTGCCAGATCAATAAAAACAAGAGGTTCACCCATGAAAGGCTTCAAGCCCACGGTGCTGGCACTGGCGCTGGCTTTTTCCTCGATGGAGTCCATGGCAGCCGCCGACCTGGTGCTGCTCAATGGCAAGCTCTACACCGCCGATCCCTCCCGGCCTTCCGCGCAGGCCATGGCGGTGGCGGACGGCAAGGTGCTGAAGGTGGGCAGCGATGCCGAGATCAAGGCCCTGGCCGACGCGTCCACCCAGGTCATCGACCTGGCAGGCAAGCGTCTGCTCCCGGGGTTGGTGGATACCCATTCCCACGCCATTTTCGGTGGACTGGAGATGACCTCCGCCAACATGGAAGACGAGGTGGTGGAATCGGCTGAACTGGAGAAACGCCTGCGCACCTGGCGTGACGATGGCAGCGCCCGCCATGGCGACGTGCTGAACATCGCAGGCATGAGCTCGGCCTATTGGAGCCGCGCGGAGGAACTGCGCCGGATCTTCAACAACGGCGAATGGGCAAAGGTGCCGGTGGTGTTCAGCGGCAGCGACCATCATACCGGCTGGGCCAACCAGGCCATGCTGGATCGCGCTGGCATCGATGCCAAGCTGGTCGCCTCCCTGCCGGAAGCCGAGCGCGGCACCCTGGGCACCAGCAAGGACGGCAAGCCCAACGGCTTCGCCGTGGACGCCGGCTGGGACCGCATCGTCGCCGCCATGCCTGCCGCCAGTCCCGAAGAACTCCTGCGCGCGGGCGAAACCGCAGTGAAGTACAACAACAGCCAGGGCATTACTGCCTGGATGGACCCTGCCGCCAACGCCGCGCCGGGCGAGCCGCTGTTCGCGCTCAAGCCCACGGAGAAAACCGTGGGCATATTGCCGGTGTACAAGGCGCTGGCCGACAAGGGCGAACTGAGCGCCCACGTCGCCGCCCTGCTGGTGGCGTATCCGAAGAGCCAGCCCGCCGACCTCGATACCCTCGACAAGGTGCGCCAGCAGTTCCAGGGCATTCCCAACCTCACCCTGCCCGGCATCAAGGTCTTCGCCGACGGTGTGCTGGAATACCCGGCCCAGAGCGCCGCGTTGATCGACCCGTACAACAACTCGCAAAAGAAAGGTGAGCTGCTGATCGACCCGGCGCACTTCGGCAAGCTGGTCAGCGCCGCCGATGCCCGTGGCTGGCTGGTGCATATCCATGCCATTGGTGACCGTGCGGTGCGCGAATCCCTCAACGGCATCGAGCAGGCGCGCAAGGACCGCCAGAGCGGAGTCACCCACTCGATTACCCACCTGCAACTGGTCAACCCCAAGGAGTTCGCGCGCTTCAAGCCGCTGAACGTGATTGCCTCGATGCAACTGCTGTGGGCCTCGGGCGACGATTACACCCTGGACATGGTGAAGCCCTACGTCAGCGCCTTCGCCTTCCGCTACCAGTACCCGGCCCACTCGCTCCTACAGCAGGGTGCGACCATTGCCGGCGCCAGCGACTGGCCGGTTTCGTCGCCCAACCCCTGGCAGGCCATCTACCAGGCGGTGACCCGCGAAGGGCCCAAGGGCGTACTCAACGCCGACGAGCGCATCGACCGCGAAACAATGCTCCAGGCCTATACCCTCAACGCCGCCCGCACCATCGGCCTGGAACAGCGGATCGGCTCCCTTGCCCCCGGCAAGCAGGCCGACTTCATCATCCTCGACCGTGACGTGCTCAGCGTCGCCGACAAGGACCTGGCCGAAACCCGCGTCCTCAAGACCTACTTCGGCGGCCGCGAAGTCTTCGACGCCGCTCTCTGACAACAAGCACCACCCGCTCCCCGCTCTGCTCCCGCCCCAAGGCAGGGGCCGGGCGGAGCCTTGCCCGCATCTGCCATAACAATCACAACAACGGGAAACACCATGCGCCGCATCACGCTCCTCGCCCTCACCCTGGCCCCGCTCGCCTGCCAGGCCGTGCAACTGAATGACGACTTTTCCGTGCAATTCGACCTGGCCGTCCTCAGCGACTACCGCACCCGTGGCATTTCCCAGACCCAGAACGACCCGGCCGCCCAGGCCGGCGCCACACTGATTCACTCCAGCGGCCTCTACGTCGGAGCCTGGACCTCCAACGTGGACTACGGCTTCGGCCTGAAGACCCGCCAGGAAGTCGACTACTACGCCGGCTGGTACTGGCAGGCCACGGATGAGGTGAACCTGGACCTCGGCTACATCAAGTACAGCTACCCGAAGGAAAGCCAGTTCAACCAGAGCGAGGTCTACGCCATCCTCGGTGCCTACGGCTTCAAGCTCGCCGCCTACTACTCCAATGACGCGTCGACCGTGTTCGGCGAGGACCAGGATGCCCTCTACAGCTATGTCGGCTACGAGACCCGCCTGCCCCTGGAGGTCGGTCTGGAGCTGCGCTACGGGCGAATGGACTTCAAGGACCCGATGTTCTGGTCCACCAATGGCGACAGCACCGACAGCTACCACGAGTGGGAAGCCAAACTGACCCGCGACTTCCTCGGTGTCACCTGGGGCCTCTCCTACGTCGACACAGACCTCTCTGAGGCCGAATGCGCCAGCAACTACGGGTTCACCGACGTCTGCACCGCGACCTGGGTGGCCAGTGCGAGCAAGAGTTTCTGATAGCTGTTGCTGTTGTGGGGGCGAATTCATTCGCGATGCAGGTCGAAGACCTGCCGTAGTCTGGTAGGGGCCGCTGCGCGTCCCTCAGCGAATGAATTCGCCCCCACAGAAACAAAATCCCCTGCCCTGCACCGGAAAACTGTTCCGCCAATTTGAAAGCAAGTTGTAGATTGCGCCGCCTCCTGGGGCGGCGCATCGTGCCGGCTCCACTGCCCGGAGCCCGTCATGAAACCCGCCGATCTCGTCCGCCTGCTGAGCCTCGCCGCCATCTGGGGCGCCAGCTTTCTGTTCATCCGCATGCTGGTGCCGGAAATCGGCGCACTGCCGACGGCCTTCCTGCGGGTGCTGCTGTCAGCCATCGGTCTGGCCGTGATTCTCGCGGTGCTGCGCAGCAACTGGGACTTTCGCGGCAAGCTGGGCAAGACCCTGGTGATCGGCATTGTCAGCTCCGGAGTTCCGGCGGCCATGTATGCCCTCGCGGCCAAGGTGCTGCCGGCCGGCTACTCGGCCATCTTCAATGCGACGACGCCGCTGATGGGCGTACTGATCGGGGCGTTGTTCTTCAGCGAGAAACTCACCGGCAGCAAGGCCCTTGGCGTACTGATGGGCCTGGCCGGCGTGGCGGTGCTGACACGCACTGGTCCCGTCGCCTTCGATGCCCAACTGCTCTGGGGTGCGGCGGCCTGCCTGGTGGCGACCACCTGCTACGGCTTCGCCGGCTTCATGACCAAGCGCTGGATCACCGAGGCCGGCGGCATGGACAGCGGGATGGTGGCCCTCGGTTGCCAGATCGGCGCCACCCTCTGCCTGGTGCCGGTGTTTGCTTGGGATGCTCCGAGCATGCCACTGGCGCCGCTCATGCAACCGGGCACCTGGCTGGCTCTGGCCGCCCTGGGATTCATCTGCACCTCGTTCGCGTACATCCTCTACTTCCGCCTGATTGCCAACGTCGGTCCGGTGAAAACCATGACCGTGACCTTCCTGATCCCGCCGTTCGGCGTGTTCTGGGGCGTGCTGCTACTCGATGAGTCGGTGTCGATGGCGCACCTGCAAGGCGGCGTGCTGATCGCCCTGGCGCTGTGGCTGGTGCTCAAGCCGGCGGCGGTGCCGGCTGCGGTGAAATCGGCGGGTTAAGGTCCAACAGAAATCTTCCATAAACCTGTGGGGGCGAATTCATTCGCTATGGGCTGCGCAGCAGCCCCCTTGGCAGCTCCAAGGGCAGACCTACGGCCTGCTTTGCGAATGAATTCGCCCCCACAAGGCGCTTTCAGGTGCGCACGTGATCAACGCCCAGTCTTGACCGCACTCCACACACGGGTGCGCACGCGGTCGATCTTCGGCGGCATGGACTCCAGGGCGAAGAGGTTCTTCATCACGTCGGCCGGCGGGTAGATGGCCGGGTCGGACTTGATTTCAGCCTCCACCAGCGAATCGGCCGCGGCGTTGCCGTTGGCGTAATGCACCGAGTTGCTGATGCCGGCCATCACGTCCGGGCGCAACAGGTAGTTGAGGAACGCATAGCCAGCCGCCTCATCGGGCGCATCGGCGGGCATGGCGACCATGTCGAACCACATGGGCGAACCTTCCTTCGGCGTCGAGTACTGGATGTTCACACCGTTGTTGGCTTCCTTGGCGCGGGTGGCGGCCTGGAGGATGTCGCCGGAGAAGCCGACCGCCACGCAGATATCGCCGTTGGCCAGGTCGCTGACGTACTTCGAGGAATGGAAGTAGGTGATGTACGGACGCACCTTCATCAGCTCGGCTTGCGCCGTCTTGTAATCCTCGGGCTTCTGGCTGTGGTGCGGCAGGCCCAGGTAGTTGAGGGTGATGGGCAGCAGCTCCGGACCATTGTCGAGCACGGCGACGCCGCACTTGGCGAGCTTCTCCATGTTCTCCGGCTTGAAGAACAGGTCCCAGGAACCTACCGGGGCGTTTTCGCCCAGGACGGCCTTGACCTTGTCGACGTTGTAGCCGATGCCCGTGCTGCCCCAGAGGTAGGGGAAGCCGTACTGGTTGCCCGGGTCGTTCACTTCCAGCGCCTTGAGCAACACCGGGTTGAGGTTCTTCCAGTTGGGCAGCTGGCTCTTGTCCAGCTTCTTCAGCGCACCGGCCTGGATCTGCTTGGCCATGAAGTGGTTGGACGGTACCACCACGTCGTAGCCGGATTGGCCGGTCATCAGTTTGCCGTCGAGGGTCTCGTTGCTGTCGTAGACGTCGTAGCTGGCCTGGATGCCGGATTCCTTGCTGAAGTTGGCGACGGTGTCCGGGGCGATGTACTCGCTCCAGTTGTAGATCTTCACCGTATCGGCCGCCTGGGCGGCGGCGGACATGGCCAGCGTCAGAAGGAGGGGCGCGAAGGAACCTGTCATTGTCTTTATGTCCTGGCTGCTTGTGGATCGAGACCCCGTCGTGCGGGGCTTCCAGCTTCTCCATCAGCGCCGCCAGTGACAATGCGCGGCAAGTCCCAGCGTGCCCGCGAGGAAGCCTGATCCAGCGCAAAACCGGGCCACGGGCGGCGTCTACACTTCTGCCTTGACCGGCCCGCCTGCCCGGGGCCGCGCACCGCAAGGATGGCCGCCATGCTCCAGTCCGTCTCGCCAAAGAACGATCTCCCCCTCGACACCGAACCTGAAGCCTCTTCACGCAAGGGCCTGTTCAGCCCTTTCACAATCGCCGCATTCCGCATCATCTGGATTGCCAACCTGTTCGCCAACCTGGGCACCTGGGCGCAATCGGTGGCCGCCGCCTGGGTCGTCACCGAGGCCCAGGCCAACCCCTTGCAGGTGGCGATGATCCAGGTCGCCTCGGCTTTGCCCCTGGTGCTGATGTCGATCCTCTCGGGCGTGCTGGCGGACAACCATGACCGGCGCAAGATCATGCTCGCCGGACTCTGCTTCGAGATGAGCGGTGCCATCTTCCTCAGCGCCATCGCTTTCCTCGGCTACCTGGACCCGATCCTGCTGATCGTCTCCATCCTCTGGATCAGCATTGGCGGCGCCATCACCATCCCCGCCTGGCAGGCGGCCGTGAGCGAACAGGTGCCGGGCGAGATGCTGGGCAACGCGGTGCTGCTCAACAGCGTCAACTACAACGTCGCCCGCGCCGCCGGTCCTGCCCTGGGCGGGCTGATGCTCAGCGCCGTGGGTCCGGCCTGGGTGTTCCTGTTCAACTGCCTGTGCTACCTGGCGCTGATCGGTGCGATCTGGCAGTGGCGCCGCGACATCCCCGCCCGCGCCCTGCCGCCCGAAGGCCTGATGCAGGGTGTGGTGGCGGCCTTGCGCTTCACCCAGTACTCCAGCGTCACCCGCCTGGTGATGCTGCGCTCGTTCTCGTTCGGCATTTCCGCCAGTGCGGTCTGGGCACTGTTGCCACTTTTGGCGCACCGCAATCCGGATGGCGACGCCGCAGTGTATGGCTACATGCTCGGCGCGCTGGGACTGGGCGCCATCAGCGGCAGCCTGCTGGTCAATCGAGGACGCCTGCTGATTGGCACCAGCAAGCTGATCAGCCTCGCCGGCCTGGTATTCGGCGTGGTGATGCTGGCGCTGGGTTCACTGGACAGCCTCTGGGTGATCTTCCCTTCCCTGCTGGTGGGCGGCATCTGCTGGATCGCGGCGGTGGCCAGCTACAACTCGGCGGTGCAGATTCTGGTGCCGGATTGGGTCAAGGCGCGTGCCCTGGCGCTGTACCAGACCGCGATCTATGGCGGCCTGGCGCTGGGCTCGTACCTCTGGGGCCACCTGGCGGAAAGCATGGGCGTAAAGGGCGCGCTGTTCAGCGCCGGCTGCCTGATGATCGCCTGCGCCTTCCTGCTCTACCCGCGTCGCCTGCCGGAACTGGACGCCTCGAGCATCGCCCATGCCGACAGTCCGCAGCCCGGCCAGCCGAGCTTCGCCTTCGACCCGGACCGGGGCTCGGTGCTGGTGACGATCGAGTACCGCATTCCCCAGGAGCGCACCCGCGACTTCGTCCGCGCCAGTCGCCCGCTTCGCCGCCTGCGCCTGCGCAACGGGGCCGAACGCTGGGCGCTCTATCGCGATGCCAGCGAGCCGGAGCTCTGGCAGGAAACCATGGTGGTGGAGAACTGGCTGCAGCACCTGCGGATGCTCGATCGCCTGACCATCGCCGACAAGGCAATCATCGACAACCTGACCATGCTGCACGAAGGCGACGGCCCACCCCGCGTGCGTCACGGGGTGAGCTATGAATCGGGGAGCTACGAACCCATTCAGCCGTAGGTTGTGGCGGGCGGCGTTCCGTCAGAGCGCAGCGAAGCCCAACAGTGCGAGACCCACCACCTGAACGTTGGGCCTCGCGGAGCTCGGACCAACCTACCGGAGCGGTGAACAAGCCGTCGAACGGGAGCTCACGTAGGTTGTGGCTGAGCGCAGCGAAGCCCAACAGTGCGAGGCCCACCACTTGAACGTTGGGCCTCGCGGGGCTCGGACCAACCTACTGTTGCAGTTCCTGTTCGGTGAACAGGCCGTCGAACAGCATGCTGGAGAGATAGCGCTCGCCCGAGTCAGGCAGGATCACCACGATGGTCTTGCCCTGCATTTCCGGACGCTCCGCCAGGCGCGCGGCCACCGCCATGGCCGCGCCGGAAGAAATACCGCACAGGATGCCTTCCTCGCGCATCAGGCGCAGGGCCACGGCCTTGGCATCGTCGTCGGTGCACTGCTCGACGCGGTCGACCATGGTCAGGTCGAGGTTCTTCGGCACGAATCCGGCACCGATGCCCTGGATCTTGTGCGGACTCGGCTTCACCTCCTCGCCAGCCAGGGTCTGGCTGATGACCGGAGAATTCACCGGCTCCACGGCCACGGACAGGATCGGCTTGCCGCAGGTCTGCTTGATGTAGCGCGACACGCCGGTGATGGTGCCGCCGGTACCCACGCCTGCCACCAGCACGTCCACGGCACCCTCGGTGGCATTCCAGATTTCCGGGCCGGTGGTCTTCTCGTGGATGGCCGGGTTGGCCGGGTTCTCGAACTGTTGCAGCAGCAGGTACTGCTCCGGGTTGGCGTTCGCCAGTTCGCTGGCCTTTTCGATCGCGCCCTTCATGCCCTTGGCCGGTTCGGTCAGCACAAGTTCCGCGCCCAGGGCCTTCAGCACTTTGCGGCGCTCCAAGCTCATGGACGACGGCATGGTGAGGATCAGCTTGTAGCCACGCGCGGCGGCGACGAAGGCCAGGCCGATACCGGTGTTGCCGGAAGTGGGCTCCACCAGGGTCATGCCGGGCTTCAGCCGACCCGACGCTTCCGCATCCCAGATCATGCTGGCGCCAATGCGGCACTTCACCGAGTACGCGGGGTTGCGTCCCTCGATCTTCGCGAGAATGGTCACGCCTCGCGGCCCCAGGTGGTTGATGCGAACCAGCGGGGTGTTGCCGATGGCTTGCGAGTTATCTGCGTAGATACGGCTCATTGATCCTGTCCCTAGTGATTGGGGTCGATTGAAAGCTGGGGAGCGTATGCCCACCGGCCATGTCAGTCCAGCCGAACTCATGTCGCGCCGGCGCAGTCCACTGCAAAACAGGCCCCGCGGCGCAAGCCCCATGAAACGACGCTTCAGCTTGACCCTTGGTGCGACCCTGGCCGTCCTCCTGCTGCTGGTGATTCATCTCGCCCTGCCCGTGCTGATCCGCAACTACCTCAACGACAGGCTCGCCTCCATGGGCGAGTACCACGGCCAGATTGCCGACGTCGACCTCGCCTGGTGGCGCGGCGCCTACCGCATCAACGGCCTGTCCATCGTCAAGGTGGGTGGCAAGGTTCCAGTGCCCTTCCTGGACGCGCCGGGCATCGACCTGGCGGTGAGCTGGCACTCGCTCTGGTATGACCACGCCGTGGTCGCCAAGGTGGTCTTCGAGGCGCCCGAGCTGAACTTCGTCGATGGCGGCGCAAACAAGGAAGAATCCCAGACCGGCGCCGGCACCGACTGGCGCGACCAGTTGGACAAACTGCTGCCCATCACCCTCAACGAAGTGCGGGTAGTGAATGGCCGCATTTCCTTTCGCAACTTCAACTCCAGACCCAAGGTGGACATCCAAACCACCGAGGTGAATGCCAGCATCTACAACCTGACCAACGTCACCGACAGCAAGGGCGAGCGTGTAGCGCGCCTGGAAGGCAAGGCGAAGGTCCTGGGGAACGCACCGCTGGAAGTCGAGGCGACCTTCGATCCGTTCAAGGACTTCGATGATTTCGAGTTGCGCCTGCGCGCCCGCAAGATCGACTTGCCCAAGCTCAATGACTTTGCCCGCGCCTACGGCAAGTTCGACTTCAAGGCCGGCACGGGCGACCTCGTTATCGAAGCACGGGCCGACAACGGCCAGCTCAGCGGTTATGTGAAGCCGCTGCTGCACAACGTCGATGTGTTCGACTGGCAACAGGACGTGGAAAACACCGACAAGGGCTTTTTCCGCTCGCTCTGGGAAGCCCTGGTGGGCGGCGGCGAAACGGTATTGAAGAACCAGCAGCGCGACCAGTTCGCCACACGCGTCGAACTGCGCGGCAATATCCATCGCAAGGACGTCAGCGCCATCCAGGCCTTCCTGGGCATACTGCGCAACGCCTTCATCGAAGCCTTCACCGCCCGCTTCGAGCTGGCCCCACCCAAGCGCAACGACTAGCCCGCCATGACGATTGCGCCAATACAGACGAGTGACCGCCCATTCAGTGACTGAATGAATCGTCTGCGTTCACAGTCGACTCGTGCGCGCGTTATAGTCAGCCCTTTCCCAAATACTGAACCGTCCGGTATTCCAACCGGAGTCTCACGTCCGAGGATTTACTGATGAAGTTCGAAGGCACCCAGTCCTACGTCGCCACCGACGACCTCAAGCTCGCGGTGAACGCCGCCATCACCCTGCAGCGCCCGCTGCTGGTCAAGGGCGAACCGGGTACCGGCAAGACCATGCTGGCCGAACAACTGGCCGCCGCCTTCGGCGCCAAGCTGATCACCTGGCACATCAAGTCCACCACCAAGGCACACCAGGGCCTGTACGAATACGACGCGGTGAGCCGCCTGCGCGATTCCCAGCTGGATTCCGACAAGGTCCACGACGTTCGCAACTACATCAAGAAAGGCAAGCTGTGGGAGGCGTTCGAGTCCGACGAGCGCGTCATCCTGCTGATCGACGAAATCGACAAGGCCGACATCGAGTTCCCCAACGACCTGCTGCAAGAACTCGACAAGATGGAGTTCTACGTTTACGAGACCAACGAGACGATCAAGGCCAAGCAGCGCCCGATCATCATCATCACCTCGAACAACGAGAAGGAACTGCCGGACGCCTTCCTGCGCCGCTGCTTCTTCCACTACATCGCCTTCCCGGATCGCGACACCCTGCAGAAGATCGTCGACGTGCATTACCCGAACATCAGCAACTCGCTGGTGGCCGAGGCGCTGGACGTGTTCTTCGACGTGCGCAAGGTACCGGGCCTGAAGAAGAAGCCCTCCACCTCCGAACTGGTGGACTGGCTGAAGCTGCTGATGGCCGACAACATCGGCGAAGCCGTGCTGCGCGAGCGTGACCCCACCAAGGCCATCCCGCCGCTGGCCGGTGCCCTGGTGAAGAACGAGCAGGACGTGCAACTGCTGGAGCGCCTGGCCTTCATGAGCCGCCGCGCCAGCCGCTGAATCCGGTATTCCCCCCTCTCCCACCGGGAGAGGGCCGGGGTGAGGGAAACCCGGCCGAACGCAGGAGGTTGAAGCCATGCACCACGGCAGTTGCCTGTGCGGCGCGGTGAAATACGAGATCGACGCGCCCATCGAATCCGCCACTCATTGCCATTGCAGCCAATGCCGCAAGGCCCACGGTGCGGCGTTCGGCACCTACTTCACCGTGCGCTGGAGCAATTTCCGCTGGGTGCAGGGTGAGGATGTCGTGGCCAAGTTCCACTCCTCCCCCGGCGTGACCCGGACCTTCTGCCAGCAGTGCGGTTCGACGTTGCAGTGGTACAGCCAGAATGCCGGCCCCGACCGCGTTGGCGTCGCGCTGGGCACGCTGGATTCCGCGCTGGGTGAAATCCCGCAGTCGCACATCTACACCGATTCCAAGGCCGACTGGTACGTGATCGCCGACGGCCTGCCCCAGGAGTCCCGCTCCTGAGGCCTTACCGATAAACAACGAGGGTGCAGCCATGCTGCTCAACCTGTTCAACGAAATGCGCGCAGCCAAGGTGCCGGTCTCGGTCCGTGAGCTGCTGGACCTGATCAACGCGTTGAAGCACAACGTGGTGTTCGCCGACATGGACGAGTTCTACTTCCTCGCCCGCACGGTGCTGGTCAAGGACGAGCGCCATTTCGACAAGTTCGACCGCGCCTTCAGCGCCTACTTCAAGGGTCTGGAAAAGCTCGACGATTACCTCCAGGCGCTGATTCCCGAGGAATGGCTGCGCAAGGAGTTCGAGCGCATGCTGACCGACGAGGAAAAGGCGCAGATCCAGACCCTGGGCGGCCTCGACAAGCTGATCGAAGAGTTCAAGAAACGCCTGGAAGAACAGAAGGAACGCCACGCCGGCGGCAACAAATGGATCGGCACCGGCGGCACCAGCCCCTTCGGCTCCGGCGGCTTCAACCCCGAAGGCATCCGCGTGGGCGATGCCGGCAAGCGCCAGGGCCGGGCCGTCAAGGTCTGGGACCAGCGCGAGTACAAGAACCTCGACGACCAGGTGGAACTCGGCACCCGCAACATCAAGGTCGCCCTGCGCCGCCTGCGCAAGTTCGCCCGTGAAGGCGCGGCGGAAGAGCTGGATCTGGAAGGCACCATCGACCACACCGCGAAGGATGCCGGCCTGCTCAACATCCAGATGCGCCCGGAACGCCGCAACACCGTGAAGCTGCTGCTCCTGCTGGATATCGGCGGTTCCATGGACGCCCACGTGAAGGTCTGCGAAGAACTCTTCTCCGCGTGCAAGACCGAGTTCAAGCACCTGGAGTACTTCTACTTCCACAACTTCGTCTACGAGTCGGTGTGGAAGAACAACCTGCGCCGCACCTCCGAGCGCACCGCCACCCTCGACCTGCTGCACAAGTACGGCCCGGACTACAAAGTGGTCTTCGTCGGCGACGCCGCCATGGCGCCCTACGAAATCACCCAGGCCGGCGGCAGCGTCGAACATTGGAACGAGGAGCCGGGCTACGTCTGGATGAAACGCTTCATGGAGAAATACAAGAAGCTCATCTGGATCAACCCCTACCCCAAGGACACCTGGAACTACACCTCATCCACCAACATCGTCCGCGAGCTGATCAACGAGCAGATGTTCCCGCTGACCCTGCAGGGGTTGGAGGATGGGATGAAGTTTCTGTCGAAATGAGAACGGGCCCTGCGGGGCCCGTTCTGCTTTGTTGCCAAAGCCGCTAGGCTTGGCGCGTATTTCTTCGAGACGAGCCGATCATGCAAGACATCTCCCTGCAGGACATCGCCGCGCCGGACGGCGTCTGTTATGGCTGTGGCGGTCGCAACCATCACGGGCTGCACATCAAGAGCCGCTGGCACGAGGACGGCGTACACGTCGTGGCCGAACACGTCCCGGATGCCAAGTACTGCGGCTGGCCGGACCTGGTATACGGCGGGCTGATCGCCATGCTGGTGGACTGCCACTCCAACTGGACCGCCATGGCCTACCACTACCGTGCAGAAGGCCGCGAGCCGGGCAGCCTGCCGCGTATCGAGTGCGTCACCGGCAACCTCGGTATCAAGTTCATCAAACCGACGCCCATGGGCGTGCCGCTGCTGCTGCGCGCCCGGCTAGAGGGTGAAGCGGGCCGCAAGACCCGGGTGATCTGCGAAGTGTATGCAGGGGATCTACTGACCGCCGTCGGCGATTCCGTCTTCGTGCGGGTAGACACCGGCCAGCTGGCCGCTTCGGCCCACGGCCGCGAGTCTTGAGCAGCACGGGAACCCAACCGACCATCAGCCATACGTAGCGCTTGCAATCGCCCCCCTCACGGATGAGAAACCTGCCATGTATATCGGAAAGCTCGCCAAGTTGACCGGCTGCACACCCAAGGCGATCCGCTTGTATGAGGAACTGGGGCTGTTTGAAGCGCCACCGCGCCAAGGCCGCTATCGCGTCTATACGCCGCACCATGTGGACATAGTGCGGCTGATTCGGGTGGCCCAATCGGTAGGGTTCAAGCTCGCGGAAATGGGCGAAGTGCTTGCGGAGAAACAGCTCAAGCGGCGCTTCCCGCTGGAGTTGGCGAATGCGGGTATCGAGCTGAAGCGCCTGCAAGTGCAGGCGCAGATCGCAGAACTGCATGCCCTTGACGCTCGCCTGGTGGACCTGCAGCAGGAGGTCTCCCGGCTGTTCTCCGAGCAGCCGCAGCAACAGTGCAGCGGTTAGCGCGAGCGCTGCCGCAGGAACTCGAAGGCCTCGCGCAATGCCTGTGCCGGAGGCCGTGGCCGATAATCCAGTTCGGCCCGTGCCTTGGCGATGCTGTATTCCTGGCGCACCCCATGAAACAGCCGCACCTGGCTGACCAGCAACTTGGCCGGGCGACCAGTCAGTTGCGCCCAGTGCTCCTGAAGCCAGGCCAGTGACAACAGAAGCCAGTTCGGCGCGGGGGGCGGCAAGCGATAGCCCGGCATCACCGCGTTTGCGGCCTCGACCAGTGCCTGCAACGAAGACGAGTGTTCGTTGGCGAGGATGTAACGCTCACCCGTTCGCCCTCGTTCGGCGGCCTGGATCAACCCCTCGGCCACGTCGCGCACGTCGACAAAGTTGAAATGGAAGCCAGGATCGAGCGGTAGCTGACGATTCGCCACTGCCTCGAGAAAACCCATCGTATCGGTCAGCCGCTGGGCGTTCGGACCCACCATGGCCGAGGGCAGCACGACCACCAGATCGAGGCCCAGGCGGCGCGAAACCTCCCAGGCCACCCGCTCAGAAAGGATCTTGGAGCGGTAGTAGGCGTTGTCCGGCTCATCATTCCAGTGCTCTTCGCTCAGCGGCTGACCGTTGTGGCCCACCGCGGCAACGGAGCTGACGTAGACCACCCGCTTCACGCCCGCCTCGGCTGCCGCCTCCAGTACATTCCGGGTCCCTTCGACATTGGGAACCACGATCTCCGCCTGCGGGTCGCGAGCCCAATGACGGAACACCGCGGCAACCTGATACAGCACATCCACCCCATGCAACGCTTGCAAAAGCGCCTGCTTATCCTGCAACTCGGTATACACCAACTCGCAGTCGAGCCCGGTGAAAGCCGAGCGGTCGCTCGGATCGCGCACTCCCGCCCGCACTCTCTCCCCTCGCGCCACCAACGAGCGCACCAGTGTATTACCGAGATGGCCATTGGCCCCTGTGACCAGACACAACCTGTTCATCTGAAGCGCTCCCTGCATAGAAGGTAGCGCCAGCCTAGAGTCTGCCCCTAGGGACAGAGTCAAGCGTCACAGCAGGGTCAAACAGCCAAGGGCAGGCCAACAGTCCGATTCAAAATGCCACCTATACTCGTTGGGCAGCTCGGGTTTGCTATCCGTGTCGTGCTTCTCTTCGGACCCCGTCGCACAACCAGCAGTACTTTCCACCGCTCTACGACCTCCCCAGAAGATCACCCCATGAAAAACCTAACCGTCCTGTCAGCGGCGCTCGCCGTCATCCTTGCAGGCTGTACTTCAGACTCATCCAAACTCGAGTCCGGTACGGCACATACAGAGGCCTGCAAAGCAACCAGTGAACAAGAAATCGCGGCCTTGTTCGACCGCTGGAACCGCTCACTGCAAACCGGCGACCCACACAAGGTTGTCGCCAACTATGCCGAGCGTTCCGTTCTTCTTCCCACCGTATCGAACAAACCGCGACTGACTCCGTCCGAAAAGGAGGACTACTTCCATCACTTCCTGGAGAACAAGCCGCAGGGAAGGATCGATTCCAGAACGATCGAGATCGGCTGTAATTCTGCGGTCGACGCCGGGCTCTATACGTTCACCTTCGGTGCTTCCGGCACTCAGGTAAAAGCTCGCTACACCTATACCTACAAGTGGGACGGACAGCAGTGGCTGATCACCAGCCACCACTCTTCCGCAATGCCAGAGAAAGATTGAGGCGCTAGCGAAGCATCCCACCTGGCCGAGCCGGCGAAGTTGGCTAAACAGGGCCAACGTCAAAGCGCCGGTTCGGCTCAGCCATCGCGCAGCGGAAATCGCGGCGGCTGTTTCACCCTGGCGAGCTTGCGCGCGGTATCCACGAATGGAGTGACGATCAGGCTGTAGATCGTCAGGTATCGCTCGTGGTCCTTTTCCAGGGTGCCGAAGCGAAGGTCCTCGGGCCTTGAGCGGGTGACGTAGAGGGTGCCGAACATCCAGTCCCAGAGTGACAGGTTGGTGCCGAAATTCTTGTTGAAATGGCGGGGGGCGTCGCTGTGGTGAATCTGGTGTTGAGCCGGGCTGTTCAGCACGTGCTCGACCACAGGACCGAACGACAGCCAGACATGGCTGTGACGCAGATTCGCCGCCAGGGCATTGCAGATGAACACCAGGTAGGTGACGCCGAACAGTGTGTAGCGGCTGATCTCGTCACCGCAGGCGTACCAGAAAGCGCCAACGTAGAGGCCGAGGACCACGCCGGTGGCCAGCTTCTCGACGATCTTCTCAACGAAGTGGACCCGGCTCGCCGTCGCCGGCACCAGCACGGGCGCCGAGTGGTGGACCTTGTGGAAGGCCCAAAGCCAACGGGAATGGAAGGCCCGGTGAGCCCAGTAGTGGACGAAGTCCTTCACCAGGAATACGCCCAGCCCAAAAAGCAGGGAAAGCCCGAGGTTCTCGCCCAGTTGCGGGCGAGCGCCCCAGAGGTTGGTAAAGAAGGCGATGTAGTCCCCGGAACGGAGTATGAGCGGGTCGACCAGACCGACTATGGGCAATACCAGGGCGACCTTGAGGATGGCGCGGACGAAGTAGTAGCGGTAGTCGAGCAGCGCTGAGCGGTGGAAGTTCACCCGGCGGCCTCCAATGAACTGCCAGAAGGAACTCGCGTCGGTAAGGCCACGATGCTTCCTGAAGCGGAACATCGCGTAGGCGATGCAATAGGAAATAGCGAGAAACAGCACGCCGAAGCGGCCATTCAGGTCGAAGATGCCGGCGAACTGGTCGCTGACGGGCCCGATCACCCATTCGGACAGGCGCTCATGGAGGTGCAAGAGAACATCCATGAATGGCTGGCCTCGATCTAAGGGACGGGCATATTAAATCAAGATAGGAATCATCTACGAATCGGCCTTGTTCGCATCGTGTCCGAGCGACCACCGGCATGCGTCAGCCGATGCAGCGCGGGACTGCAAGCTGGCAGTGAACGAATTCATTCGGGATTGAAATCGATCCACAGCCCCAGCACGTGCGGGGCTCAGAGCCTGTGTCGCTGCTGCACCTTGCGGCTGCGGCCGATCCCAGCGGCGGCGCCAATGAGCAGGAGTATGCTTTCCACCACCCAGGCCAGCAGCAATCCAGTGCCGAGGCCCCATGCAATGGCTTCCGGCTTGAGCAGGAGCTGGTAGCTGTAGGCTGCGAGGGTTTCCTGGCGCAGCTCGGGGTTGGCAGTGGCCAGGACGTGCCAGGCGCGCTGGTACCAAGGCCCCTGCAAAGCCTGCCATTCCCGTTGCATCAGCTCGTTGCGAGCGACCAGATGGGCGACGCTGTCGGCATCGCTGCGCATCACCGGGTCGTCGCTGGCGCGGTAGTGAGCCACCAGCGCCGCCAGGTCGCCCTGGAAGAAGCGCTGGGCAGTCTCGCGGAAGCCCTTCAGCCCCTGCTCCGCTTCCAGCCGATGGGCGTCGACGCGCTGGGCGTAGTCCTCGATGAAGCCCGGCACCTGCACACCGATCAGCAGCCCGAGGGTGAAGAGGACCAGGCGCAGGTAACTTCGCAACATTCCCTGTTTCTCCGTATCAGGTCCGGCCCTGGGTGACGATCTCGCCACGGCGCCAGAGTATCCACTCGCCCGGCTGGTAGATGTTCCAGGTTTCGTTGTCGGTCAGGGGTTCGGTGGCGATCACCGTGACCACGTCGTTGGGCGTGGTTTCGGCCTGGAAGTCCACGGTGAGGTCGGCGTCCTTCAGGCGTGCCGGGCCGAAAGGTGCGCGGCGGGTGATGTGGGCGAGCTTGGAGGAACAGAAACTGAACAGCCAGTCGCCGTCGCTGAGCAGGCAGTTGAACACGCCTTTCTGGCGATACTCGAAGCATGCCTGGATCAGCACCGGCAGGAGGATTTCCGCCATCACTGGTTCAGGGAAGGCACCGCGCACGCGGTTCAGCAGGTCGCAGAAGGCGGCTTCGCTGTCGGTGTCACCCACCGCGCAGTAGAAGCCCTTCGGCGGCTCGAAGCCCGCCAGTTGGCCGTTATGTGCAAAGCACCAGTTACGCCCCCAGAGCTCACGCACGAAGGGATGGGTGTTGGACAGGCAGACCTTGCCGACGTTGGCCTGGCGGATGTGGCCAATCACGGTTTCGCTCTTGATCGGATAGCGCTGCACCAGGCGCGCCACTTCGGACTCAACGCTCGCCGATGGCTCCTGGAACAGGCGCAGGCCACGCCCCTCATAGAATCCTATGCCCCAGCCGTCGCGATGCGGACCGGTGCCGCCGCCACGCTGCATCAGGCCGGTGAAGCTGAAAACGATATCGGTAGGGACGTTGGCGCTCATGCCGAGCAATTCGCACATGGTTCAGGACTCTGGCGTCAGGCGCTCTGGGGGGTGGGAAGACTTTCCGGGCCGGGAAGTCGATCAGGGCGTTCCGGGCCGGGGTGGCCCATGCTGAACGCCCCATGGCCGGGCTGCAAGGCCCGGCAGGTCAGAGGCGGGGTTCGATGCGCAGGCGGCGGTCGCCGTTCTGGTCGAAGCGAGTGTCTGCTTCAGGTCGGCTTTCGCGCATCACCTCACGCAGGGTCGGCTCGTCGGCGGCCTGCTGGGCGCCTTCACGCTCGGCGCGACGGGCCTTGAGCTTCTTCTCGATGGGCCAGCGGATACCGGCGTACGCCAGGTACAGCGCCAGGGCGATGATGCTGTACATGGTCAGGTCGAGGGTCGCCTTCCAGGCGTTGTTGCCCACCTTGAAGACCACGTCCAGTGCGGTGATGGCAACGGCCGGGGCGAACAGGTCCTTCGCCGGGTCGACGATGGTCGGCGTCAGCAGCAGCACTGCTACCAGCACCCGCAGCGGCTCGCGCAGCCAGCGCCACATCCAGCCGGTAAGGTGCCACCAGACCAGCAGACAGCCGAGCGCGGCAACTCCGTAGGCGGCCCAGGCGAGCAGGTAGTCGTTTTCAGTCATTGGCGTCCGTGGCAAGGCTGGCAAAAGGGCGCTTATGATAAACGCTTTTCGCGGTTCCGGCGCTCCTGCCGTCGCCGCACCGCCTGCCCTCGAGAGTGCCCATGTCCCAAGCCCCCATCGCCCGTATCGAACCTGGTGACGACCCCTACCGCTGGCTGGAAGAGCGCGACGCGCCTGACGTGCTCGCCCACCTCGAAGCAGAGAACGCCTGGCTCGAAACCGGGCTGGCCGAACAGAAGGCGCTGCGCGAGACGCTGTTCCAGGAGATCAAGGCCCGTATCCGCGAGACCGACCTGTCCTTGCCGGTGCCCTGGGGCCCCTGGCTCTACTATCAGCGCACCACGGCGGGCGACGAATACCCGCGCCACTATCGCTGCCCGCGCCCGGCGGACGGTTCGCTGGCCCTGGACGACGACGCCGAGGAGTTGCTGCTGGACCCGAACCTGCTGGCGGACGGCGGGTTCCTCTCCATTGGTGCCTTCAGTGTCAGCCCGGACCATTCGCGCCTGGCCTACAGCCTGGATACCAGCGGCGACGAGACCTACCAGTTGTTCGTCAAGGACCTGGGCACGGGAGAAATCATCGCCCTGCCCTTCGAGCAATGCGACGGCAGCATGACCTGGGCCAACGACAGCGCCACGCTGTTCTTCGGCGAACTGGATGAAACCCACCGGCCGCATCGCCTGCATCGCCACCGCCTGGGTGAAGCCGGCGCCGAGCTGGTCTTCGAAGAGGCCGATGGCCGCTTCTTCCTTCACTGCTATCGCGCCAGCTCCGAGCGCCAGCTGATCCTGCTGCTGAACAGCAAGACCACCAGCGAAACCTGGGTGCTGGATGCCAATACCCCGAACGGTGCCTGGACCTGCCTCGCGCCCCGCGAAGAGGATCACGAGTACTACGCGGACCACGGCAAGCTCGACGGCCAGTGGACCTGGCTGATCCGCAGCAACCAGACCGGCATCAACTTCGCCCTGTACAAGGCGACGGAAGCCGCGCCGGCCCGTTCCCACTGGCAGGAACTGATCGCCCATGACGAGGCGCGCATGCTGGAAGGCGTCAGCCTGAATGCCAGCGGCTTCACCCTCAGCCTGCGCGAAGGCGGGCTGCCCTTGATCCAGGTGCACCCTGAGGGCGCCGCCCCTTACCCGCTGCAATTGCCGGACGCCGCCTACAGCCTGTATGTGCAGGACACCCTGGAATTCGACAGCCCAGTGATTCGCCTGCGCTACGAGGCCCTGAACCGCCCAGCCCAGGTCCGCCAGCTGGACCTGGCCACTGGCACACAGGTGGTGCTCAAGGAAACCCCGGTGGAAGGCCCGTTCGATCCTGACGCCTATCTCAGTCAGCGTCTCTGGGCCACGGCAGCGGACGGCACGCGCATCCCCATCAGCCTGGTGGCCCGCCGCGACACCCTGGGCAAACCCGCCCCGCTCTACCTCTATGGTTACGGCGCCTACGGCGAAAGCCTCGACCCCTGGTTCTCCCACGCGCGTCTCAGCCTGCTGGAACGCGGCTTCGTCTTCGCCATCGCCCATGTGCGCGGCGGCGGCGAGCTGGGCGAGGCCTGGTACCGCGCCGGCAAGCTGGAGCACAAGGCCAATACCTTCCACGACTTCATCGCCTGCGCCGAGCACCTGATCGCCGAGGGCTATACCAGCCCAGCGCAACTGGCCGTCAGCGGTGGCAGCGCCGGCGGCCTGCTGATCGGCGCCGTGCTCAACCTGCGCGCCGACCTGTTCGGCGCGGCCATCGCCGAAGTCCCCTTTGTCGACGTCCTCAACACCATGCAGAACCCCGACCTGCCTCTGACAGTGACCGAGTACGACGAATGGGGCGACCCGCACGAGCCCGAGGTCTACGCGCGCATCAAGGGTTACGCGCCCTATGAAAACGTCCGCGCCCAGGCCTATCCGCCGATGCTGGTGGTGGCGGGATACAACGACAGCCGCGTGCAGTACTGGGAAGCTGCCAAATGGGTCGCCCGCCTGCGGGCGATGAAGACCGACGGCAACCCGCTGCTGCTGAAGACCGACCTCGGCGCCGGCCATGGCGGCATGAGCGGCCGCTACCAGGCGCTGCGCGATGTGGCCCTGGAATATGCCTTCCTGCTCAAGGTGCTGGGACTGCTCCCGCAGTAATCAGGGATTACCGGTCTCGGTGCCGAGCCCCTTGGAGTTGCGTTCCAACTGCTGCTCCAGCGCGGGAATCGACTGGTCGCGCTGTTCCAGGGACTCGCGCAGACGCTGTTCCTGGTCCGGCCGCCGCATCATCTGCGGACTGCCGCTCTGCGGCGAGGGGCTGGTGATCGCGCGCGGCACCACCTGGGGATAAGGCTGCGGACTGACGGTGCCGGGCGCGCCTGCCGGTGGCTGCAAGGGCGCACGCAGCAGCGGTGGGTTCTGTGCCGCTGCCGTGCTGGCGGTCAGGGCCAGTGTCAGCAGCACTGCAACGCGGGAATGGATCATGGTGCCAGCCTCCTGCTCATCACACTGATCAGTCTAATCCCCGCACGCCGGGGTGATCCCCCATGCGACGGGATGCCGGCGATCGATCCTGCCCGGAACTAGACTTTCAGAGACGCAGGCACGGGAGTTGACGATGACTACGCCTCCTTCAACGAGCAAGCTGGACAAGCTGCTTGCCGAGGAACGCAAGCGACGCGAACACAGCTACCGGGAGCAGGCACTGAAGCTGTTTCCCTGGGTATGCGGCCGCTGCGGCCGCGAATTCAGTGGCAAGCGCCTGTCCGAACTTACGGTGCATCACCGCGATCACAACCATGACAACAACCCGCCGGATGGTTCGAACTGGGAGCTACTCTGCCTCTACTGCCATGACAACGAGCACGCCCGCTATACCGACCAGCAGTGGCACAGCGAAGAACAACCCGGCGCGCGGCAGGGGCCGCGTACCACCTATAAGGCATTCGCCGACATTGGCGACCTGTTGAAGCGCGAGGAATAGCCCGTCGGGCCGTTCGAAACCGAGTCCACAAGGAGATCACGATGAAGATCCTGATGGTACTGACCTCCCACGACCAGTTGGGTAACACCGGCAAGAAGACCGGCTTCTGGTTGGAGGAGTTCGCCGCGCCCTACTTCGCATTTCGCGACGCGGGCGCCGAAGTGATACTCGCCTCTCCCAGGGGTGGGCAGCCGCCACTGGACCCGAAGAGCGATGACCCGGAAGCCCAGACCGAAGCGACCCATCGATTCCGCGAGGATGACGAAGCACGCCGCGCCCTGGCCAATACCCACATGCTCGCCGGGCTGGTGCCGACCGACTACGACGCCCTCTTCTATCCCGGCGGCCATGGCCCGATGTGGGACCTGGTGGACGACCTGCATTCCATCGTGCTGGTCGAAAGCTTCTACGCCGCTGGCAAACCGGTGGGCGCCGTGTGCCACGCCCCCGCCGTGCTCCTCAATGCCAAGGCGCCGGACGGCGCGCCGCTGGTGCAGGGCAATGCGGTAACCGGCTTCGCCAACTCCGAGGAAACCGCAGTAGGCCTGGCCGAGGTGGTGCCCTTCCTGCTGGAAGACGTGCTGAAGGAGAAAGGCGCCCAGTACTCCAAGGTGGCCGACTGGCAGCCCCATGTGGTCACCGACGGCAACCTGATCACCGGGCAGAACCCGGCATCGTCCGAGCCGACTGCGGCGGCAATTCTGGAGTTGCTGAGCGGACGAAAGGGGGAGATGTAGGTAGCTTGTCTGACGACGGCGAATAGCTCCTTGTAGGGGCGAATTCATTCGCCAAGGGTTGCGCAGCAGCCCCCTTTTGAGCGTCGAGGGCAGACCTTCGGCCTGCTTGGCGAATGAATTCGCCCCAACAGGAAAAGCGATGTCCCGGAATTCGTAGGGTGGGCTTCAGCCCACCTTTGAGGGCGCGACCAGGAAGCGTTGGGTTTCGCTTCGCTCTACCGCAACCTACGGAGCTGCAGGAGCGAATTCATGCGGGCCTGCGCTACGCAGCCCTTGGCGAATAAATTCGCCCCCAACAGGAAAAGCGATGTCCCGGAATTCGTAGGGTGGGCTTCAGCCCACCTTCGAGGGCGCGACCACGAAGCGTTGGGTTTCGCTTCGCTCTACCGCAACCTACGGAACTGCAGCAACTGTAGGAGCTAGCTTGCTAGCGAAAAAGGCGCCATTCGCTGGCAAGCCAGCTCCTACGGGCAGTGCAGCCCCCAAAAGGCAAAGCGGCAATCAACGCAACAGCTTGGTATCCAGCACGTCCGACGCGCCGCCCATGATGTTTTCGCTGATCTCGATGAAATCCTTGGTGCTGGCCTTGTCCAGGCGCATCAGGCCACGGGCGACGTCGTCCATGGAGCGCTGGCCGTCGGTGCGCAGGCGGATTTCTTTGTCCAGGTCCTGAAGCAGCAGCACGGCGCGTGCAGTGACCGGGCCGCTGGCGTGCTCGCCGCGCAGACTGTCCACTTTCTTGCTCCACTGGCGCAGTTGCTTGCGGATGGCTTCGTAGCGGTCATCGCCCAGGCCGCCGGCGCGGCGCATCAGTTCGATGGCGTAGTACTCAGCCACGCCTTCGCTGATCCAGTCGCTGCCGTCGGTGTCGCTGATGCGGCTGAGTACATGCACCAGCTCATGCACCAGCGAACTGGTGCCGTTCTCGCTCACCAGGGGACGCGCGGCGTGCATGAAGAACGAGTTGGGCGCCGACAGGCCGCCGCGCCACATGGGGTCATTGGCGCCGACGATCAGTAGCTTGCCCGGCTCGCGGGGGAACACTTCATGGGCGTGGGGCCAGACGAAGGTCAGCATCGTCAGGATGTCCATCCGCCGCATGTCCTCGCCCACCGGAGCACTCACGGTGACGTCGGTATTGCCCAGCGTCGCGCGGCGACTGCCCAGCTTGCCGGCGAGGATCCAGCCGGTGGGGCGGTCGAGCATGCGTTCGGGGTTGTCGATGCGGAAACGGTTCTTGCCGATGCGCGGCCAGCCGGTTTCCACGGCTTCCCAGCCCTTGGGCAGCTCGAATTGCAGACGCGCCACCAGGTCGATGCCATCCGCCAGGTCCAGGCGTGCGGCCGGCACCAGGTCGTCGCCGCGCAGCAGCGCCCAGTCGGGGGTCATGCGGGCATCGAAACGGCCATCGCCACGGGGATGGCTGACGCGCACCTTGTAGCTCAGGCTCGCCTTGCCCTTACCGGGTATCCAGGTGCCATGGCCCGAGTCTTCCTGAGTCCAGTCACCGCTTGCCTTGAAGTCGCTGTAATAGCCCTTGTCCCCCAGGTCGAAACGCAGGCCGCGCACACCGTCGCCTTTCTCCAGCACCAGGCTGACTTCGGCCTGGTCGCTCTCGGGCAGGAAGCGCACCTGATAGTCGAGATCGACCTTCTTGGCGGCCCACAGCGGGGTGCTCAGGGTCAGCAGGACGGTGGACAGCAGCAGCTGGGAACGGGCGGACATCGAGGATGGCTTCCTTGGTAGGTGTGACGGTCAGTCCCTGAGACTCGAAAGGTGGCGGTTTGATCCATGACCGGCCCTGCAGCGCATTGAAAAAAAAGCGAGCACATCGGCCAGTTTCCAACCGCCTGCTAGCCGGCGCGGAAAATCAGGTAGTCCTCCCAATCATCCTCCGCCACGCTGCTTTCGCTCAGCATGCGGCCGGATTGGGAGATACCCGCCTTGTGCACCGCTTCGGGGTCATTGCAGATCAGGTGGTGCCAGGGCGGCAGGTCCTTGCCTTCGGCCACCAGCCGATATCCACAGGTAGGCGGCAGCCAGCGGAACTCGTCGGCCTGGGCCGGTGTGAGCTGGATGCAGTCGGCCACGAACTTGCGACGATTAGCGTAGTCGGTGCAGCGGCAGGTATTGAGGTCCAGCAGCTTGCAGGCAATGCGCGTGTAATAGACGCTGCCGTCGTCCTCGTCTTCGAGCTTCTGCAGGCAGCACAGGCCACAGCCATCGCAGAGGGATTCCCACTCTTCCTGATCGAGCTGTTCGAGGGTCTTGCGCTTCCAGAAAGGTTCGACTTTGGCGGCCATGGCATGCGGGGGCTGGTTCGGGGGGCGGGTATTCTAGTCGCGTCCAGAGTGTCGGCCAAGCATAGCTGACCGCTGGTTACGGCGCGGCGAACTCAATAGCCGCGCTCGAAGTTGACGTTCCCGCGCAAGGGCGCGCCCGAGCGATGACGGGCGAGGTTGTCGACGAACAGGCGGGCCATGGCGCTGGGCAGCGTCGGCGCCGAGCTGTGGCCGGTCACCAGCAGGTTGGGCGCGCTCCAGAACGGGTGCCAGGCCGGCAAGGGTTCTTCACGGCAAACGTCGATCACTGCCCCGGCCAGTTGGCCGGCCTGCAGCGCCGCCACCAGGTCATGGTCGACGACCGCCACGCCACGTCCGGCGTTGATGAACAGCGCGGTCGGCTGCATGCAGGCGAAGATTCCGGCGTCGTAGATGTCGCGGGTAGCCGGCGTGTCGGGCAGCAGGTTCACCACGCAATCGGCCCAGGCCACCTGCTCGGCCAGCGCCTCCATGCCGGAGACCCGCTCGAAAGGCTCCATCGGGCGAGGTTCGCGGGCAATGCCATGCAACTCCACGCCAAAGGGCTCGAGGAAACCGGCGACGCTCTGGCCGATGTCACCCGCACCGACGATCAGCACCCGCTTGCCGTCCAGACTACGTGGCAGGCGGTTGTCCCAGCGCTTCTCGGTCTGGGCCGCAACCCGCGAGAAGATCTGCCGCTGATGCGCCAGGAGGTAGGTGAGCACGTACTCGGCCATGACCTGGCCGAAGATGCCGACGGCGCGGGTGAGCCGATAGTCCTTGGGCAGGTCGGCGGCCAGCAACGGTGTGATGCCTGCCCAGGTGGATTGCATCCACTCCGGCTTGCAGCCCTTGCGCAGCAATTGCGCCATCACATCGGGTTCGCCGAGCCACACCGTGCACTCGTGCGCGGCGTCCAGCAGGCGCTCCACCTCGCTGCCGCCATGGAGCTGCAACCCGGACTCGGTGCGCAGCAGGTCGGCGTAGAGGGCGAACTCGGATTCGGCGATGAGGATTTTCATCAGATGGGGTCGTTCATCCGCAGCAGTTCTTCCGGCAAATGCTCGATGTACTCATCCTGGGCCGGGGGCATCTGCAGGTGATAGCCCTGCTTCTCGATATTTTCCAGCACCTTGCCAATGTCTTCGCGGGCCAGCTGGCGCTCGGGAGTGAGCACCAGGTCGAAGGCATGCTGAGGGGCGCCAAAGGCGGCGAGCAGACCTTCAGGCACGCGACTCAGGGCTTCGCGCTTGTCGACATAGAGGTACATCTCGTTCTTGCGCGGGCTTTTGTAGATGGAGCAGATACGTTTCATGGTCGGGCTCGTGGGGCAAGCCGTGCGCGGCGGCACGGCGGAAAGGTTCATTGGCCGGCCGGGGCCAGGGCATCCAGCAGGGCCTGGCCCATCAGCTCACGGCGCCAGCCGCGCAGACCTTCGGGCAGGGTGTAGGGGCCGTCGGGGAAGCCGCTTTTCAGCAGGGCTTCCAGGTGTTTCTTGCGCAGCATGAGCTCCGGCGCCATGCCCAGGCGCTCGGCTTCGGCCTGGCCGATGCCGCGCAGCATTTTCAGCGTCACTGAAGCCTCCGGCGGCAAGGGTTCGGGCAACGCCTCCGGCCAATGGGCAGGTGGCGTCTCGGCAGCCTCGCGGATCAGCTTGAGCAGGGTATTGCCGTCCTGGCGCACGGTGCGCGGGTGCATGTCATCGATGCGCGCCAGCGCCACGAGGTTGTCCGGCTGGAAGCGCGCCAGGGGCCAGAGGCTGTGTTCGCGCAGAATGCGGTTGCGCGGCTGGTCGCGCAGGCGTGCTTCGATCTCGCGCCAGGCGCAGAGCTCGCGCAGCACGGCAAGCTGGGCACGGGAGAGCTTCCAGGCCAGCTTGGCCTCGCGGTAGAGCTCTTCAGGAAGGATTTCACGGCGCAGGTTGGCCACCAGCTCGGCACCATCCTCCAGCACCCAGGCACGCTTGGGCTCGGTCAGGCGCGGCTCCAGGGCGGCAAAGAGTTCAGCCAGGTGCTGCACGTCCTCGGCGGCATAACGCACCTGCATGTCGGTGAGCGGGCGCTGCAGCCAGTCGGAGCGGGTTTCGTCCTTGGGCAGGTCGATGCCGAGCACCGCCTGCACCAGGCGCGAGTAGCCCATGGAATAGCCGATGCCGAGGTAGCCGGCGGCCAGTTGGGTATCCAGCAGGGGCTGCGGCATGGCGCCGGTCAGGCGCAGGAAGACCTCCAGGTCCTCGCTGCAGGCGTGCAGCACCTTGAGCACCGCCTGGTCTTCCAGCAGTTCGGCGAAGGGCGACCAGTCCCCGATCAGCAGCGGGTCGATGAGGTACGCCCGTTCGCTGTCACCGACCTGCACCAGGCCGGCCTTGGGGTAGAAGGTGTCGACCCGCATGAACTCGGTGTCCAGGGCCACGAAGGGCAGGCGCCGCCACTCGGCGCAGTGTTTGGCCAGCGCAGCGTCGTCGCGGATCCAGATAATGTCGATGGCCACAGGGCTCTCCTTGAATCAGTGGCGCGCAGTATATATCGCGCCGGGGCCTCGCTTCGCGCCTTGCATCGCCCCCGCCCCGCCGCAACCGATCTGCGTGGGGCGGGCCAGCGCCTAAACCAGCTCGGTGGCAAGGCGTTGGCGCAGGGCCTCGGAACTGCGCTGCATGGGCAGTCGCAACTCGTCCTTGATCACCCCTTGAAGCGCCAGCAGGCTTTTCACCGGGGCCGGATTGGGCTCGGCGAAGGCCAGGCGAATCAGCGGCTGCAGTTTCTGGAAGATCACGCGCGCGGCTTCAAGTTCACCATTGCTGATGCATTCGGCCATGCGCACGAACTGTTGCGGGTGGATATGCGCCGACGCGCAGATCGCACCACGACCGCCCATGCACAGGGTGGTGAAGACCTGTCCGTCCTCCCCCGTCAGGACATCCAGTTCGCCATCGGCGATCAGCGCCTGGGTGGTTTCCGGGTTGCCGCCGCAGTCCTTGATGGCCACCACGCGAGGATGGCGGGCGAGCTGGCGCAAGGTAGCCAGTTCCAGACGCACGCCGGTGCGATAGGGAATGTCGTAGAGGATCACCGGCACCGTCGCGGCATCGGCGATGGCCCCGAACCAGGCGAGCAGGCCGTCCTGGGAGGGGCGAATGTAGTAAGGCGCAGGCACCAGCACGCCAGCGATGGGCCGGCGCTGCACCTCGCACTGGAAAGCCAGCAGCTCCACCAGGTTGTTGCCCGCCAGCCCCATCACCAGGCGGTCGCCAGGCACCTCGTCCAGCAGCGCGTCCAGCACGGCCAACTGCTCGTCCTTGGACAGCGCCGCGGCCTCTCCCGTGGTGCCGCAGGCCACCAGGCCGGCGACGCCTTCGTCAAGAAGGTGCCGGGCCAGGCGGCGCAAGGCCGGGAAGTCGATGGCGCCGTCGTTGAAGGGGGTTACCAGGGCAACCCAGATTCCGGAAAACACAGGCATTGCAGATCTCCAATGGCTGACCGTCAGAGTCACCGTCGGAGGGATGCAGGGAGGGAATTCGAGGGAGGATCGACCTACTTCGCGCCTTCTGTCCTGTCAGCCCATCTGACGGGACAGCGCGCCCCGGTCAAATGAGCGACTGTTTCTTCGATTTACCTGCGGCAACGCCAATGGCCGACGCCTGGACCGGGAGGACCAGGGCAGAAACGGCGAAGCAGGCGATGGCAGGCATTTGCAGCTCGGTTGAATGCAGCGAGGGCCAGATACTGCGCAGGCCGCCCCAGCACTGTCAACTGTGGTCTGTCGAATGCTGCAACATTCAGCCCTGGCGCCTGAGGCAGGCGGCTGCTAAAAAAGTCCGCGCAGAAGAACAAGGCTCCGGCCACTACCCCACCTCAATGGATACAAGAAGATGAAGAAGCTGCTGGGCGTGTTCGCCCTGCTGATCGTCGCCCTGACGGTCTATCTCGCCCTGACGCCCTCGCCCATCGACCCGCAGGCCTGGGACGCGCCCAAGGCTCCGAGCATGACCGGCGTGCTGGAACCCAACGACACCCTGATGAAGGCCGAGCTCATCGCCCAGGGCCAGATCCATGGTCCGGAAGACACCGCTATCGACGCCCAGGGGCGCCTCTATGCCGGCCTGCATGACGGCCGCATCGTGCGTATCAGCGACAAGGGCGAGGTCGAGACTTTCGCCGAAACCGGCGGCCGCCCGCTAGGCATGGACTTCGACGCCACCGGTAACCTGATCGTCGGCGACGCCTACAAGGGCCTGCTGCGCATCGACCCGCAAGGCCAGATCAGCGTCCTGGCCACCGAGGCCGAGGGCGTGCCGTTCCGCTTCACTGACGACCTGGATATCGCCCAGGACGGCCGCATCTACTTCACCGACGCCTCCAGCAAGTTCCAGCAACCGGACTATCTGCTCGACCTGCTCGAAGCCCGCCCCCATGGCCGGCTGATGCGCTTCGACCCCGTTTCCGGCAAGACCGAGGTGCTGCTCAAGGACCTGTACTTCGCCAATGGCGTGGCGCTGTCCGCCAACGAGGACTTCGTGCTGGTCAACGAGACCTACCGCTACCGCATCACCCGCTACTGGCTGAGCGGCGAGAAGGCCGGCACCCACGATGTGTTCATCGACAACCTGCCGGGCCTGCCGGACAACCTGCAAGGCGATCACCAGGGCAACTTCTGGGTCGCTCTGCCCACCCCGCGCAAGGCCGATGCCGACTTCCTTCACACACAACCCTGGCTGAAAGCGCTGCTCGCCAAGCTGCCGCGCATGTTCTGGCCCAAGGCGGCGCCCTACGGCTTTGCGATCCAGCTGAATGAGAAGGGCGAGATCGTCCACAGCCTGCACGACACCAGCGGCACTCACCTGCGCATGGTGACCTCGGTCAAGCCGGTGGGGGACTACCTCTACCTGGGCAGCCTGGACAACGACCGGATCGGCAAGCTGAAAATCCGCTGAGGCACGGAAGTCGCTCTCTCGGGGACATCGAACATGTAGGAGCGAGGGGGACGCCGAGTTCTTGCTCGCGAACGGGCGAGCTCAAGAGCTTCGCGAGCAAGCTCGCTCCTACATTAAATCCAACTTCAACCTGCCTGCTTACAAGGCTCGCGCTGGCGGCAGGACGGAAGTCGTCTCTACAGAATTCGTAGTGTCACCAACCTCCTGCCCCAGCAGCCCCTGCATCCGTCCACGGGTATCCGCCATCAGCTCGCCCAGGCGCTCCGGGCTGTACTGGCTGGCGTCGATCGGCTCACCCACATGCACTTCCACCTTCTGCCCGAGGTTCAGGCGGAAGGTGCGGGCCGGCAGCACGCGATGGATGCCGCGAATGGACACGGGAATGATCATCGCATCGGTGTCCAGCGCCAGGTGGAAGCAGCCTTTCTTGAACTTCAACAGGCGGCCATCTGCGGACCGGGTGCCCTCAGGCGCAGCCCAGAGGACGATGCCGCTTTCCATCATGCGCCGGGCGGTCTCCAGGTCGGCGAGGGCCTGGCGACGGTTGTGCCGGTCAATGGACGGGAATTCCGCCGCACGCATGGCCGGGCCAAGGAAGGGAATGCGGAACAGCTCCTTCTTGGCCAGCATGCGGATCGACCCCGGCAAGGCGACGAAGCTGGCCGGGATGTCGTAGTGGCTGGAATGGCTGCAGAGGATCAGGTAGCGGCGACCGTCGTTGAAATCCGGTATCGCACCGTGCACCGACAGGTCCATGCGTACCAGGCGCAGCAGCAAGCGCGACATGGCGCGGGTATAGCGGTCCACGCAAGCACGGTCGAGGCGCTTCATCGGCGCGCGTACCAGAACCTTGCAGCAGTAGTAGAGGACCACCGACAAAGTCCCCAGGATCACACCCAGGCGGCGGATCAGCGAGGCACGTTCACTCAGTATTTGCAGGCTTGGCATCGAGCTCTCCCATCTTTTCCCGGCGCGACTTCATGCACGGGTGACCTTATGATGCCGATTGTCATCGTTTCGACACACTCGGCCCGCCAGCCTCCTGACCAAACGCCTTCGCCACGGACCCGCCCCCATGGACAAGAAAGACCTGCAGATCGTCGACCTCCTGCAGCAGGACGCCTCCATCTCCCTCGCGGAACTCGCCGAGGCGGTGAATCTCTCCCCCACGCCCTGCTGGCGACGCCTGCAGAAGCTGCGCGAGGACGGGGTGATCCGCAAGCAGGTGGCGCTCTGTGATGCCGAGCGGCTCGACCTCGGCGTCACGGTCTTCGTCACCATCCGCACCAGCCGTCACAGCGATGACTGGACCCGGCAGTTCATCGAAGGCACCCGCGACATTCCCGAGATCGTCGAGATCTACCGCATGACCGGCGACGTCGACTACCTGCTGAAGATCGTGGTGCCGGACATCAAGGGCTACGACGCCGTGTACAAACGCCTGATCCGCGTCGCCGACCTGTCCGACGTGAGCTCCGGCTTCGCCATGGAAGTGATCAAGCACACCACGGCACTGCCACTCGGGCACCTGACGCTGTAAGTCGAAGGATGATTTTCCAATCGAGCGGATCGTTTGGAAATATTTTTCACTAAGCGTCTTTTAAGTAGATTTTATTTCTACAAAACAACTAAAGCTCGCCAATCAAAGCAAAGAAATTCCCCGCCCCCACCCGTAATCTTTTTTCCACTCCAGACGCCGCCATCCCCAGCCAGGCGTCGCATACTTTTCGCTATCCGGAATCAGAGGAAACACCAGGTGGACGACCGCAAGCTGCACCTCGAAACACTCCTGGCCCATGAAGGTCGCGAACGGGGCCGGGTCGGCGGCACCGTCAATACCCCGGTCTATCGCGCCTCCACGCTGCTCTTCCCCACCGTGGAAGCCCTGCATGCGCAAAATGGCACCCTCAACACCTACGGACGCCACGGCAACCCCACCACGCGCTCCCTGGAACATGCCCTGGCCCAGCTGGAAGGCGCCTTCGGCGCGATGCTCACCCCCAGCGGCCTGAGCGCGCTCACCACTGCCTTGCTGGCAACCCTCAAGCCCGGCGACCACCTGCTGATGACCGATTCGGTGTACGACCCGACTCGCGCCTTCTGCGACGAAACCCTGAAGCGCTTCGGCATCGAGACCACCTACTACGACCCGCTGATCGGCGGCGGTATCGCCGAGCTGATCCGCCCCAACACCCGCGTGGTGTTCCTCGAGTCGCCCGGCTCGCTGACCTTCGAAGTGCAGGACGTGCCGGCCATCGCCGAAGTCGCCCACGCCCATGGCGCCCTCGTGATGCTCGATAACACCTGGGGCACCCCGGTGCACTTCGCTTCCTTCAAGCACGGCGTAGACATCTCCATCCACGCCGCCACCAAGTACATCGTCGGCCACTCGGACGTGCTGATGGGCGTGATAATGACCACCGAGGCGCTGTTCCCGCAGGTGCGCGGTTTCTACAAGCAGCTCGGCCTGTCGGTCAGTGCAGACGACGCTTACCTCGCCCTGCGCGGCCTGCGTACCCTGTCCACGCGACTGGAACGCCACCAGCGCAATGCGGAGAAAGTCGCGCAGTGGCTGGCCGAGCAGCCGGAAGTGGAACGCATCCTCTACCCCGCCCTGCCCGGCGCGCCCGGCCATGAGCTGTGGAAACGCGACTTCAGCGGCGCTTGCGGCCTGTTCGGGGTGATGCTCAAGGCCATGCCGGAGCAGGCCGTGCGCGCCATGCTCGATGGCATGAATCTGTTCGGCATGGGCTTCAGCTGGGGCGGCTTCGAAAGCCTGATCCTGCTGACCAACCCCAGTGCCCATCGCAGCGCGACCACCTGGAAGGCCGACGGCCCGCTGATACGCCTGCACATCGGCCTGGAGCACCCGGACGACCTGATTGCCGACCTCAACGCGGGCTTCCAGCGCCTGCGCGCCATCTGCCGTTGAGCCCACGGGCGGCGCGGGCTCCGCGCCGCCGTCAATTGCGCGCGACAGCCAGTGCGGGCGTCCTTATGATGCTTGCCACAACAATGGTCACGACAAGGACCCCGCCATGTCGCTCGCACAGCTCATCAGCCCTGCCCAACTCAGCGCCCGCCAGGATGAACCGGGCCTGATCATCCTCGACTGCCGCTTCTCCCTCGATGATCCGGCCTACGGCCAGCGCAGCTACAACGAGAGCCACATTCCCAAGGCCCGCTTCGCCGACCTGGAGCGCGACCTGTCCGGCCCCGTGACCCGAGGCGTAACCGGCCGCCATCCGCTGCCGGACCCGACGACACTGGCCGCCAAGCTACGCAACTGGGGCATCACCGCCGACAGCACCATCGTGCTCTACGACGACGGCCCCGGCGCCTTCGCCGCGCGCGCCTGGTGGCTGCTGGCCTGGCTGGGCAAGCGTGATGGCGTATTCCTCCTGGATGGCGGCCTCAAGGCCTGGCGCGATGCCGAACTGCCGTTGACGGCCGTAACACCGACGGTGCAGCAAGGTAGCTTCTCCGGTCAGCCTGACGCGAGCCTGCTGGTGGACGCCGACGACCTCCAGCAACGCCTGGGCAATACGAACCTGACCCTGCTGGATGCCCGCGCACTCCCCCGCTTCAAGGGTGAAGTGGAGCCCATCGACCCGGTGGCCGGCCATATTCCCGGCGCCCAGTGCGCCGCCTTCACCGACAACCTCGGCAGCGACGGTCGCTTCCTCCCGGCCGAGACCCTCAAGCAACGCTTCGCCGCCCTGATCGGCGACCGTCCACTGGATGAGCTGGTGGCCTACTGCGGCTCGGGCGTCACTGCCTGCCACAACCTGTTCGCCCTGAGCCTCGCCGGTTACCCCCTGGCACGGCTCTACGCCGGCTCCTGGAGCGAGTGGATCACCCAGCCTTCGCGCCCCCTGGCCACGGGCGAATAACCCCCGGATAACCAGCAGGCAGAGGACCTGGCGGCCCTCGCCTGCTGGCTGTTTTTTAATCACAGGCAGCTATATAGACAATAACCAGAAGCCTGAAACAGTTTAAAAACAGTCCTTTACAGCAGGAATATCGCACTAGACTTCAAATCGAGCGGCTAACTCCGCTCCCGGTGGGGCTCTTTCCTAGAACGATGAGAAGCTGCCAAAACGCCCCGGCCCCGCCGGCACCTTTCGCGAGGGCCATATGGGAATTGCCGCCAGCGATCTCCGCCAGCACGTAATACGACCGACGCTGCTCTACCTGCAGCGTCCCTCCTCCACCGCCGAAAGCCTGCTGCTGGGCGCCGCCGCCTGCCAATCTGCCCTCGGCGCCGCGCTGGACTGCGGCGAGGGTCGCGGCCTCTATCGCATCAGCGATGAACGCCATCAACAGCTCTGGGACCAGCATCTCGCCCATGACCCCGAACTCGCCAGCCAGGTACGCGGGTTGGCCAGCCAGCATGCCTTTCTCACCGCCCCCCACCTGGAACTGATCGTCAACCTGCGCTACGCGACCGCCATCGCCTGGATGCTGGTGGAATCGACCGTTCTGGTACTCCCCCCTGCGGATGACCTGATCGGCATGGCCATGATCTGGCGGCAGGTCTTCCAGCCTGACGGCAGTCCCCGCGAGTTCATCGACGCCTGGCAGCGCCATGTCAGCGGGCTCTGCCAAGTCGCCTGATCACTGACCGACCAGTCAGGAACAAGCGTGCCAGTGGATATGCACGATCGACGAAAATGCCATTGTTTTGCCTTTTGTTCGACAATCTTACAAGACATATCGCCGCACTTTCCCAAGCTGGCCAGGTCGGAGGATTCCTGTTAGCGTGCCGGCCTTTGCACCACCGATCAGGAGTTCACCCGTGATAAGCAGAGTCTTCAAGACCGCCCTCGCCCTGGCCGTCAGCGCCGCTTCCAGCTACAGCCTGGCTGCGGGCTTCGCCCTCAACGAACAAAGCGTCAGCAGCATGGGTACCGCCTTCGCCGGCCGTTCGTCCTCGGCCGACGACGCCACCACCGTGTACGGCAACCCCGCCGGCATGTCGCGCCTGAAGCGCGAGCAGGTCAGCGTTGGCGCCGCTGCCATCTTCGCGAAGACCGATATCGACGACGCTCGCGGCACTTTCGGTGGCAGCAACGATGGCGACATGGTTCCCACCGTCGGCGTGCCCATGGGCTATTACGTCAAGCCGATCGATGACAACTGGACCTTCGGCCTCGGCATGTACGTGCCCTTCGGCCTGATCACCGATTACGAAACCGGCTTCGCCGGCCGTTACTACGGCGACAAGAGCGAAGTACGCGTGATCACCCTGCAGCCCACCGTCAGCTATCGCATCAACGACCAGCTGTCCGTCGGTTTCGGCCCCACCATCAACCGCATCGACGGTGAGCTGACCTCTTCCGTGCTCAACCCGCTGTCCCCGGGTCGCAACGATGGCCGCGTGAAGGTCAAGGGCGACGACACCGCGCTGGGCTTCAACGCCGGCATCCTCTTCGAACTGGACCCGCGCACCCGCTTCGGCCTGACCTACCACTCCAAGGTGGACTACAAGCTGAAAGGCGACACCACCGTTTCCGGCAGCGGCCCGGTACTGGCCAGTTCCGCCGGCAAGTACGACGCCTCGCTGGACCTGGAAACCCCGGAATCGGTCGACTTCTCCGTCACCCACGACCTGAACGACGCCTGGACCCTCTATGCCGGCAGCACCTGGACCCGCTGGAGCCGCCTGGAAGAAATCAAGGTGGACAACGAGGGCGTTCGCGGCCTGCTGGCCCCTGCCCTCGGCACCATCGTCGAAGAGCAGGACTGGCGCGACACCTGGTCCTACGCCGTCGGTGCCGCCTACAAGCTGAACCAGCAGTGGACCCTGCGCGCCGGCCTGGCCTACGACCAGTCTCCGGCCCGCAACGAGCACCGCTCGCCGCGCATTCCTACCAACGACCGCAAGATCTTCAGCCTGGGCGCCGCCTGGAGCCCCAACGACGACGTGACCGTCGACGTGGCCTACTCCTACCTGAAGGAAGATGACGCCGACATCAACCAGGTCAGCGCTTCCAAGGGGGCCTATCGCGCCACCTTCAAGAACAGCGCCCACGGTCTGGGTGCGCAGCTGACCTACCGCTTCTAAGCGGGAATCAGCGCCATGAAAAAGCCCGGACTCGTCCGGGCTTTTTCATGTTTGTCGATCAAGGCTGGCTAGCCAGCGCCTGCTCCACCGCCTTCAGCAGGTCCGGGTCGTCGGGCTTGGTCAGGCTGGAGAAATGCGCGATCACCTTACCCTGCCGGTCTACCACGTACTTGTAGAAATTCCAGCGCGGTTTCTGTCCGGACTGGGCGATCAGTTCCTTGTAGAGCGGCGTCGCCTCGTCTCCGGTGACGTGCTGCGGCTGGGTCATGGCGAAGGTCACGCCGTAGTTGACGTAGCAGACCTTGGCCGTTTCCTCGTTGGTGGCGGCTTCCTGTTTGAAATCGTCCGAGGGGACGCCAAGCACTTCCAGGCCCTGATCCTTGTAGCGTTTATAGAGGGCTTCCAGCCCCTTGAACTGCGGAGTGAAGCCGCAGTGGCTGGCAGTGTTGACGATCACCAGCGGCTTGCCGGCGAAGCGCTGACACAGGTCGATGGTGTTCTTCGAACGAAGTTGCGGCAGCTCGTGCTGCAGCAGTGATGGGCACTCGGCAGCCATGACCTGGCTGCCGAACAAGGCAAGCGACAGGAAGAGCAAGGGCGAGGCTTTCATGGCGGACTCCGGCACAGGTCGAGTGATCCGCTTACGCTACTGCGAGCCTCCTCGCCGATCAATCAGCAAAGGCTCATCCCCAGTTGCATCAGCGCGAGCCCGCCCTGTTGCCAGCCCCACCAGCCCAAGGCCAGCAGCAGGCTGAACAGCAGGGCGCCAAGCGCCCAGCCCAGGCGCAGGCTCATGCGGCTCCGGCGGGCTGGAGCCGCGCCACCGGCTGCTCGCGAACCGGCCAGTTCAGGACGGCGGCCAGCAGGCTGAGGAAGATGGAGATCTGCCATACCAGTTCGTAACTGCCAGTGTGGTCATAGAGGTAGCCCCCCAGCCAACCGCCGAGGAAGGCGCCGAGCTGGTGGAACAGGAAGACGATACCACCGAGCATCGACAGGTTGCGCACGCCAAACAGGGTCGCGACCGTGCCGTTGGTCAGGGGAACGGTGGACAGCCACAACAGCCCCATGGCCATACCGAAGGCGTAGGCGCTCCAGATGCTCAGCGGCGAATAGAGGAAGGCCACGATCACCACCCCGCGCAGCAGGTAGAGTGCGGTGAGCAGCTTGGGTTTGGCATGACGGCCGCCGAGCCAACCGGCGATGTAGGTACCGAACACGTTGAACAACCCCACCAGCGCCAGCACCGTGGTGCCCACCGAAGCCGGCAGGTGCTGGTCCACCAGGTACGCCGGCAGGTGCACGCCGATGAATACCACCTGGAAGCCGCACACGAAGAAGCCCAGGGCCAATAGCCAGAAACCGCTATGCGACGTCGCCTCGCGCAGGGCTTCGCCCAGGCTCTGCTCATGGGCTTGGGGCGGCGGCGGATTGTCCTTGAGCAGCCCCACCAGCGGCACGATCAGCGCCACCAGCAGGCCCAGCGCCAGCAGCGCGGACGACCAGCCGAGCCAGCCGATCAAACCGAGGGTGCCGGGCAGCATGGCGAACTGGCCGAAGGAGCCGGCAGCTGCAGCGATACCCATCGCCATGCTGCGCTTCTCCATCGGCACGGCACGCCCCACTACACCGAGGATCACCGAGAACGAGGTGCCTGACAGGCCAATACCAATGAGCAGGCCAGCACTGAACGACAGCGACAGGGCCGAATCGGAGAACCCCATCAGCACCAGGCCCACGGCGTAAAGCACGCCGCCGACGATCACCGTCTTGGCGGCGCCGAAGCGGTCGGCCAGCGCACCGGTGAAGGGTTGCGCCAGGCCCCAGATCAGGTTCTGCAGGGCGATGGCGAAGGCGAACACCTCCCGCCCCCAGCCGAACTCGCTGCTCATCGGCGCCAGGAACAGGCCAAAGCCATGTCGAATGCCCAGGGATAGCGCCAGGATCAGCGACGCCCCCAGAAGTACCCAGCCACTCGTACGCCATACCGATGTCATAAAAAGTCCTTTACGGGTACATACCCGCTTTTCAGCGAAATATTCAGGCGATGTGTTCCAGATCGTCCAGCAGCGCCATCAGCGCCGCCCGCTTCTCCAGTCCCATGCGTTGCCCCAGCTGCACCTGCACCTGCTCCCAGGCCCGCAGCGCCTCATCGAGGCTGGCCTGGCCGGCAGCGGTCAGCGAAACCAGTCGATTGCGCTGGTCCTCACCACCCTCCAGCTGCACCAGGCCCTTGCCTTCGAGCACCTTGAGATTGCGCCCCAACGTACTGCGATCCAGCCCCAGGGCATCCGCCAGGCTGGTGATGCTGGGCTGATCCAGCCGCGCCAAATTCTTCAACAGCGAATACTGGGCGACGTTCACCCCGACGCCTTCCAGGGCATCGTCGTAGAGTCGGGTCACGCTTCGCGTGGCGCGGCGCAGCTTGGTACAGAGGCATTGGGTCGGCAACATGGGTTACGTGTATATACCCGCACCTACCTGAGCGTCAATCCGAACCTGCCGTTCGACGACCTCCGGCGGCCCGTGATTGTCCCAACTGCCAGAGGCTGTCGTTGCCGCTGCCAAGGCCCTTGTGCTGCGCGCCCCGTATAAACCGGGCCATCAACGCACGCCGAGGTCACCATGCCCAGCTACAAAGCCCCGCTGCGCGACACGCGCTTCCTGCTCAACGAAGTCTTCGACTTTCCCGCCCACTATCGCGCCCTGGCCAATGGTGGCGACGCGACGCCGGACATGGTCGACGCCATCCTCGGCGAATGCGCGCGGCTCTGCGAAGAAGTGATCGCCCCGCTCTACCACAGCGGCGACGAGGAAGGCTGCCACCTGGAAAACGGCGAGGTGCGCACGCCCAAGGGCTTCAAGGAAGCCTACGACGCCTATGTCGCCGGTGGCTGGCAAGGCCTGTCGCACCCGGTGGAATACGGCGGCCAGGGCCTGCCCATGAGCCTCGGTGCGCTGAAGCAGGAAATGCTCGGCACCGCCAACTGGCCCTTTTCCATGTATCCGGGCCTCTCCCTCGGCGCCATGAATACCCTGATGCAGCACGGCACCGAGGAACAGAAAAGAATCTACCTGGTCCCCCTCACCGAAGGCCGCTGGGGCGGCACCATGTGCCTCACCGAGCCCCAGTGCGGCACCGACCTGGGCCAGGTGAAGACCCGCGCCGAGACGAATCCCGACGGCAGCTACGCCCTGACCGGCACCAAGATCTTCATCTCCTCGGGCGAGCACAACCTCACCGAGAACATCGTGCACATCGTCCTCGCCCGCCTGCCGGACGCACCCAAGGGCACGCGCGGTATCTCCCTGTTCATCGTGCCCAAGTTCCTCCCCGGCACGGATGGCGGCCTCGGCGAACGCAACGGGGTGAGCTGCGGGGCGCTCGAAAAGAAGATGGGCATCAAGGCTTCCAGCACCTGCGTGATGAACTTCGACGGTGCCACCGGCTTTCTCATCGGCCCTGCGAACAAAGGCCTCGAGTGCATGTTCACCTTCATGAACAGCGCCCGCATCGGCACCGCCATCCAGGGTGTCGCCACCGCCGAACTGGCCTATCAGGGCGCCCTCGCCTACGCCCGCGAACGCCGCTCGATGCGCGCCCTGTCCGGCACTAAGGAGCCCGATGCCGTCGCCGATCCGCTGATGGTCCACGGCGACGTGCGGCGCATGTTGCTGACCCAGAAAGCCGTTGCCGAAGGTGGTCGCGCGCTGGTCTACCTCGCCACCCAGTACGCCGACCGCATGATCGAAGGCATCCTGCACAAGGACGACCAGCAGTACGCCCATTGGGACGACAAGCTCGGTTTCCTCACTCCGATCCTCAAGGGCTGCCTGACCGAACTGGGCCTGGAAAGCGCCAACCTCGGCATGCAGGTATTCGGAGGCCATGGCTACATCCGCGAGCACGGCATGGAGCAGATCGTCCGCGACGCCCGCATCGCCACCCTCTACGAAGGCACCACCGGCATCCAGGCCCTCGACCTGCTGGGACGCAAGGTCCTGCTGATGACCCAGGGCAAAGCCGTGCGTGACTTCACCGGAACGCTCGCCCGCTTCGCCATCGAATTGCTGAAGACCGAAACGGCCATGCGTGGCCGCGCCCTGGTGCTGCTGAAGCTCGCCGCACAATGGAACTGGCTGACCCTGCGCATCGCCCTGCGCGCCCGCAAGGATCGCGACCTGGTCAGCACCGCCAGTCATGACTTCCTGATGTACTCCGGCTACGCCGCCCTCGCCTATTCCTGGGCCCTGCAGGAGCGCGCGGCCCGCGTGCGGCTGCGCGAAGGCGGTGCGGAATCCGCCGAGTTCTACCGCGCCAAACTGGCCACCAGCGATTTCTACTTCGCCCGCCTGCTTCCCCGCGCCAAGGGGCACGCGGCAGCAATGCTGAAGCCGACGGCGTCGGTGATGGGGCTGGCGGGGGAGCATTTTGTGTTTGAGTAGATCGGGGGAATCGCGGGGGGCTTTCGGACGGTTCCGAAGCCCTTTGCGGGGAAGATCAGGTCTTTCCATTCACGGAGGAAAGACCATGGAAAAGCTCGCGTTCGCTCGCAGTTTAAGGACGGGACAGACCGACGCTGAGCAGCGGCTTTGGCGGCATTTACGCGCGAAACGGTTGCTCGGCCTGAAGTTCCGACGACAGAAACCCCTTGGTCCGTACATCGTCGACTTCATCTGCCAGGAGCGGATGTTGGTGATTGAGGTGGACGGCGGGCAGCATCTGGAAAGCGAATCCGATGAATCGCGAGATGCCTGGCTGATCAGGCGGGGATTCCAGGTTCTGCGGTTCTGGAACCATGAAGTGCTGCTCGAAACTGAAGCGGTGCTCGAAGCCATTCGATTGGCTGCGGAGGGCGCATTTCCCGGCAATCCCCTCTCCCCCAGCCCCTCTCCCTGAAGGGCGAGGGGAGCTAGTCCGTGCCATAGCGCCGCTCGGAGCTGCCGGCCTGCCCCGTCTTTTCAGGCGCGAGTCACCCCTCTCCTCTTCAGGGAGAGGGGCCGGGGGAGAGGGCTCGTCAGGTCAGCACAATCGCCACACTCACCAACACCCCCACCTCCACCAACACGACCAGCGCCCCCGCCGTATCCCCAGTCGTCCCACCCAGCCGCTGCATGAACCGCCCACGCAACCAGCCGAACAGCACCAGCGCCACCACCAGCGCGATCCACGCAGCCCAGCCCAGCAACAGCATCACCACCGCCTGCCCACCCAGCCACAACGGCAACTCCCTTCGTGGCAGATGTTCGGCAATCGCCTGCCCAAGGCCGCCAGGACGCACGTAGGGGGTGGTGAGGAATAGCAGCGGCAGCATCCCGCGCGCCAGCCAGGGCGCCAGCAGCAGGGGCAGCAGTTGTCCGGCGTCCAATAGCGTTACCAGCGCGGCGAGCTTCAGCAGCAGCACCAATACCAGCACCACCACGGCGATGGGACCGCTGCGCGGGTCCTTCATGATCGTCAGGGTGCGTTCGCGGTCGCCGTAACCACCTACCCAGGCATCGGCCGTGTCCGCCAGTCCGTCCAGATGCAGGCCGCCCGACAAGCCGACCCAGAGCGCCAGTAACAGGGCGGCTGACAACAGCGGCGGACGCCCGTCCAGCAGCCAGGCGCCACCCAGCAGCAGCGAGCCGATCAACAGGCCGACCAGCGGATACCAGAGCAGCGAACGGCCGATCTGCTCTGGCTCGGGCATGCCCGGCAGGCGCACCGGCAGGCGGGTGAGGAACTGCAGGGCGATCAGCAACGGCGTCATGCCCGCTCTCGCAGGCCGTGTTCGTCGAAGGTCAGGCGGAACAGCTCGCCATGGGCCACTTCCACCTGCATCAAGCCGGTGCGCGGAAGTTGGCGGGCGCGGGCCACCAGGATGCGGATCACGCCACCGTGGGTGACCAGCAGCACACGCTTTCCGGCGAAGCGCTCCAGCAGGCGCTCACCGGCGGCCAGCACCCGTGCTTCGAAGTCCAGCAACGTCTCGCCGTCCGGCGGGGTGAAGCTGTAGGGATCGTTCCAGAACAGGCCGAGGCCTTCGGCGTGATCCTCCATCAACTCGGCGGCGCTGCGCCCCTCCCACTGGCCGAAGTGCAGTTCGCGCAGATCGGCGTCGAAATGCAAAGGCAGGCCAAGCTGCTGCTCCAGTTCGCGAGCGAATGCGGCGCAACGCTGCAGGGGCGAACTCACCAGCACGTCCCAGGGTCCTGCCGCAACGACGCCCGCGCGCATCTGCGCCCAACCGGTATCGGTCAGGGCGTCGTCGAGGCTGCCGCGAAAGCCGCCGCCGCGTTCGGTTTCACCATGCCGCAGGAGGTCGAGCTTCATTCCGGCCGATCCGAAACCGACGCTTCAGCGAAGGTCGCCATACCGCCATGGAGCTCGCACGCCAGGCGCAGCAGCGGCAGTGCAATGGCGGCACCGCTGCCCTCACCCAGGCGCAGGCCCAGGTCCAGCAGCGGTTGCGCTTCCAGCGCTTCGAGCACGGCAACGTGACCCGGCTCGGCGGAGCGATGGGAGAACAGCAGCCACTCGCGGCACGCGGGATTCAGGCGCACGGCACAAAGCGCCGCCACGCTGCAGATGAAGCCATCCACCAGCGCCGGCAGGCCCAATTGGGCGCAGGCCAGGTAGGCCCCGGTCAGCGCCGCCACTTCGAAACCACCCAGGCAGCGCAGGGTTTCCTGCGGGCTGTCGCAGCCATCGCGATGCAACGCCAGGGCATGTTCGATGACCTGAATCTTGTGGGCTACGCCGTTTCCATCGAGGCCGGTACCGGGGCCAGCCAGCGCGGTGGCCGGCAACCCCAACAGGGCACAGGCCAGGGCGCTGGCAGTGGTGGTGTTGCCGATGCCCATTTCCCCGCCGACGTAGAGATCGGCGCTAGCGCCCAAGGCGCGCTCGACACTCGAACGGCCGGCTTGCAGGGCGATCAGGCACTGGGCGGAGGTCATCGCCGGTTCACGGGCGAAGTTCGCAGTACCGGCTCCGACATGCAGGTGCAGCACACCCGGCAGCGGTTCCAGCGGGAGCGCAGTACCCAGATCTACGACTTCCAGGGTTGCGCCGAGGCTCTTCGCCAACACGCTGATGGCCGCCCCGCCGCGGACGAAGTTCCGCAGCATCTCGCCGGTCACCGCCTGTGGATAAGCGGACACGCCCTCCTCCACCACACCGTGGTCACCGGCGAAGACCGCAAACCAGGGACGAGCGATGCACGGCCGCTCGCGACCCTGCTGGGCGGCAAGGGTAATGGCCAGGTCTTCCAACTGGCCGAGGGCGCCGCGGGGCTTGGTCAGCTGGTCCTGGCGGGCCTGAGCCTTGGCACGGGCGATGGGGTCGAGCGGCTGGCAGGGGGCCTGCCACCAGTGCAGCGGAGTCATAGGGAATCTCCCTTGAGGATCATGGGCAAGCCGGCGACGGTGAAGATCACCCGTTCGCTGCGTTCGGCCAGGGCCTGGTGGAGCCAGCCGGCCTCGTCGACATAGCGACGGGTCAGCTCGCCCAGGGGCACGACGCCCAGGCCGGTTTCATTGCTCACCAGCAGCACGCGGCCGGGCAGCCCGGCGATGCAGCCGAGCAGAGCCTCGCGTTCTTCGTCCAACCGCGCCGGGTCGTCCAGCATCAGCAGATTGGTCAGCCAGAGGGTCAGGCAGTCCACCAGCAGGCAGGTATCGGCGGCAGCGTTCTCGCGCAGTACGCGGGCAAGCTCCAGCGGCTCTTCCACCAGCCCCCAATGCTCCGGACGACGGGCCCGATGATGAGCGACACGAGCGCTCATCTCGCCGTCCAGTGGCTGGCTGGTGGCGATGTAGATGACCTTGAGGCCACTTTCAGCGGCGAGCTTCTCCGCCAACCGGCTCTTGCCGGAGCGGGCGCCGCCGAGGATGAGTTCAGGCATCGGTAAACCTCCTGAGTCGTAAGACACACCCGTAGGAGCCAGCTTGCTGGCGAATGGTGGTGCGAAGGTTCGCCAGCAAGCTGGCTCCTACAAGGAGAGTCCGCACAGTGATCGCAGCCTCCGCGTATCCAGATGCTGTTCCACCTGGTCGGCCAGACGGTCGATATCGCGCTCGCGCAGTGCGTTGTAGTCCACCGCCTGGACAGCGGATAGACCGGCCCAGCGGAGTATGGCGGCACTGGCAGCGGAGGATTCGAACAGACCGTGCAGGTAGGTGCCCATGACCTGGCCATCGGCACTGCGGGCACCATCGGTGCGACCGCCGTCCAGCAGGACCATGGGCGCTTCAAGGCCCATCCCGGTGGTGACGCCGGCGTGAATTTCGTAACCGCTCACCGCCGCGTCTTCCAGCAGCAGGTGCCCGGCGACATTGCGCAGCTGCTTCTCCGGCTCCAGCACCGTGTCGATGTCCAGCAGCCCAAGACCGGCGCTCTCCCCTGCCGGCCCTTCCAGGGCATGAGGGTCGGAGATGGTGCGACCGAGCATCTGGAAGCCGCCGCAGATGCCCAGCACCTTGCCGCCGTAGCGCAGGTGGCGTTGCAGCGCCTGGTCCCAACCGTGCTCGCGCAGCCGGGCGAGGTCGGCACGCACGCTCTTCGAGCCGGGCAGGATGATCAGGTCCACAGGCGGAATGGGCTGACCCGGACCAACGAAGGTGAGCTGTACCTGGGGGTGCAGGCGCAGCGGATCGAAGTCTGTGTGGTTGCTGATGCGTGGTAGCACCGGCACTGCCACCCGTAGCACATCGCCCGTCTTGGCGGACTGGCGCTGGTCGATGGCGTCTTCGGCTTCCAGATGGAAGTCGGTGAGATAAGACAACACGCCGAGCACTGGCTTGCCGGTGCGCTGTTCGAGCCAATCGAGACCCGGCTCGAGCAGTGCGATATCGCCCCGGAACCGGTTGATGACGAAGCCCTTCACCCGAGCCTGTTCGCTTTCCGACAGCAGCGCCAGGGTGCCCACCAGATGGGCAAACACGCCACCGCGATCGATGTCGGCCACCAGGATCACCGGGCAGTCCACCGCTTCGGCGAAGCCCATGTTGGCGATGTCGTTGGCGCGCAGATTGATCTCGGCCGGGGAGCCGGCTCCCTCGACCATCACCACGGAATACTGGCCAAGCAGGCGTTGGTGGGACTCCAGCACCGCCGCCATCGCGACCTTCTTGTAGTCGTGATAGGCGACGGCATTCATGCTGGTGACGGCGCGACCGTGGATGATCACTTGGGCGCCGATATCGGTATTGGGCTTGAGCAGCACCGGATTCATGTCGGTATGCGGTGCCAATCCGCACGCCTGGGCCTGCACCGCCTGTGCACGGCCGATTTCGCCACCGTCGGCGGTCACTGCGCTGTTCAGGGCCATGTTCTGCGGCTTGAAGGGCACGACTGCGACGCCCTGGCGCTTGAGCCAGCGGCACAGGGCCGTCACCAGCGTGCTCTTGCCGGCATCGGACGTGGTGCCCTGCACCATCAGGGTGATCATGGGCGCTCCTTGGAAAAGTCGATCAGGGCCCGGCCCAGGCGCGCCCAGCTGGCTTCGTCCGGCGGAAGGCCGAAACGCAGGCTGGGTGGCGAGGTGAATAACCGGGTAAGGATGCCGCGAGCGGCGAGGAATTCGTGCAGGGCCTGGGCGTCGTCGCGGACCAGGCGCTGGAACAGGGCAGTGCCGCCCGAGGGTGGCAGGCCGCAATCACGCAGCAGTGCTTCCAGCCGCTGACCATCGCGCAGCAGGGATTGCCGTTGGGCCAGTTGCCCCGCTTCATCCTGCAACAGCGCCTTGGCCAGGCCCCGTGCCGGGCCGCTCACCGCCCAGGGGCCGAGCCACTCGTTGAGTCGATCCAGCAGCGAAGCCTCGGCCAGGACGAAACCCAGGCGGATGCCCGCCAGGCCGAAGAACTTGCCGAAGGAACGCAGCACCACCAGCCCCGGCAACGGGCAATGGCTCGCCAGGCTGTGTTGCGGCGTGCAGTCCATGAAGGCTTCGTCCACCAACAGCCAGCCGCCGCGCTCGGCAAGGCGCGCGCGCCAGTCCAGCAGGGTCTGTGGACTCAGTTGCTGGCCGGTGGGATTGTTCGGGTTGACCACCAGCAGCACATCGAAACGCTCCAACTCACGCTCGGCGGTCAGCGCATCCAGCTCTTCCAGTTCATGACCTTCGCGGCGCCAGGCATGGGCGTGCTCGGCATAGCAGGGCGAAATCACCCCTACCCGGCTGCGCTCGCGGAGGCGCGGCAAGGCCTGGATCGCCGCCTGGGAACCGGCCACCGGCAGCAGTGACTGGCAGCCGTAATAGCGCCGCGCTGCGTCCTCCAGGCCGTCATCCAGTTCGGGCAGGCGCGCCCAGGCCGCAGCGGGAATGGCCGGCAGCTCCCAGCCGTAAGGTGCGATGCCGGTAGAAAGGTCGAGCCAGTCGGCCTCGGCAATGCCGTAGCGCCGCGCCGCTGCACGCAGCCGTCCGCCATGTTCAAGCAAGGAGCCAGCCTCCAATGATCAGCACCACCAGCCAGAGCATCACGCCCTGGCGCACCAGGTCCATGGCGCGGCGAATGTCCTCGGCACGGGCCTGCGGACCTTCACCCAGCACCGGACGTTCATGCGGCACGCCCTGATACACCGCCGGTCCACCCAGGGCCACGCCCAGGGCACCGGCGCCGGCAGCCATCACCGGACCGGCGTTGGGGCTGTCCCAGCGGGGTGCCTGCTGGCGCCAGCAGCGCAGGGCCAGCGCGGTCTTGCCGAGCAGCGCATAGGTCAGGGCCACCAGCCGCGCCGGGATGTAATTGAGGACGTCGTCGATGCGCGCCGCCGCCCAGCCAAAGCGTTCGAAGCGTTCGTTGCGGTAGCCCCACATGGCGTCCAGGGTATTGGACAGGCGATAGAGCACCACGCCCGGCGCACCGGCGACCGCGAACCAGAACAGCGCGGCGAACACCGCATCACTGCCGTTCTCCAGCACCGACTCGGTGGCGGCGCGGGCCACGGCGGAATCGTCCAGCTCACGGGTTTCTCGGCTGACCATGTAACCCACACGCTTGCGCGCTTCCGGCAGGTCGCTGGCCTGCAGTGCACTGGCCACCGGCTCGGCATGCTCGTTGAGGCTGCGCAGGCCAATGGCGGCATACAGCGCGATCACACCCACCAGCCACCCCACATAGGGCAGTTCCGCGAGCAGCCAGGCGCCGAAGGTAAGCGGCATCACCGCCAGCACCCAGGCCGTGACGCCGTGGCTGCGCCAACCCCGTCCGCCGGGATTGAAACGGCGCTCGAGGCGATTGGCGAACTTGCCGAAGGCCACCAGCGGGTGCCAGCCCTTCGGTTCACCGAACAGGGCATCCAGCGCGACAGCGCCGAGGGTCAGGAATCCAAGGCTCAAGGTTGCGGCCCCCATTGGTTCTCGAAAACCAGTTCGGCCAACGGGCGCGGTTGGGCCCAGCCCTCCAGTGCGAGCATAGGGGCCGGATAGAACGCGTTCACCGGGCCCAGGCAGAGCACCGCAACAGGCTTGCTCCCCTCCGGCATGCCCAGCAGTTCCGCCAGGGCGGGCGGATCGAACAGCGACACCCAGCCCATTCCCAGGCCTTCGGCACGGGCCGCCAGCCAGAGGTTCTGGATGGCGCAGGAAAGCGAGGCGAGGTCCATTTCCGGCAAGGTGCGGCGGCCGAACACATGGGCTTCGCGACCCTCCATCAGCGCCGCCACCAGCAGCTCGGCGCAGTCGCGGATGCCTTCCACCTTGAGTCGCATGAATTCATCGGAGCGCTCACCCAGGGCTTCGGCGGTGCGCACACGCTCCGCTTCCACCAGGGCATGTACGCGCTCGCGCAGCTCGCCCGAGCTGATGCGGATAAATCGCCAGGGCTGCATCAGGCCGACGCTGGGGGCCTGATGGGCCGCCTCCAGCAAACGCGACAGCAATTCGGGCGCCACTTCGCCGCCGCTGAAGTGGCGCATGTCGCGGCGCTCGGCGATGGCGCGATAGACCGCCGCGCGTTCCTCCGGGCTGAAGGCGTGTTCGCTCATGGTCGGAACAGCTCCGCCGCCGCCCGAGGGTTGGACGGCAGGTAGAAGTGAATGTAGGAGGCCGTCAGCCTTGCGCAACGGAACACGGCTTCGGCCACCGGTTTGTCGTTCGGGCAGAGGCCACGGACCAAGGGCTCCAGCGGCGAATCCAGCAGCGAGTGATGGAAGGTGTGCCCACGCAGGGTGCCCTCCGGCAACGGCGCTTCTTGCAGCGCCAGGGCCGCCAGGCGTTTTTGCATGGTGGCGCGGCCAGGCAGCAGGCCAACCAGCTCGGCACTCTCGCCGCTTGCGTCGGTCAGGGCATCGAGCAGGTAGAGCATGCCGCCGCACTCGGCGAGGATCGGCTTGCCGGCTTCATGGTGCGCACGGATCGCCTCGGCCATGGCACGGTTCCTCTCCAGCTGGCGCAGATGCAGCTCGGGATAGCCACCCGGCAGGTAGAGGCTGTCCACCTCGGGCAGACATTCATCGGCCAGCGGCGAGAAGAACACCAGTTCGGCCCCCAGCCGCTGCAGCAGGTCGAGGTTGGCCTGGTAGATAAAGGCGAACGAGGTATCCCGCGCGACGCCAATGCGTACACCCGCCAATTCGTTGCCCAGCGACTGCTGCTCGGGCGCGGCGAAGCTCACGGCTGGCGGCAGCGCCACCTCTGCACTGGCGGCCAGGGCATCGGCGGCGGCGTCGAGGCGTGCATCCAGATCGGCCAGTTCATCGGCCTGCACCAGCCCCAGGTGGCGGCTCGGCAGCTCCGCATCGGCGCTGCGCGGCAGGGCGCCGTACCAGCGAATCCAGTCCGGCAGGCTGTCGCGGATCAGGTCACTGTGACGCTGGCTACCGACACGGTTGCCGAGCACGCCGGCGAAGGGCAGGTCCGGCTGGTAAGTGGCCAGGCCCACCGCCAGGGCACCAAAGGTCTGCGCCATGGCGGCGCCATTGATCACGCCGAGCACGGGCACGCCAAAGTGGCGCGCCAGGTCGGCGGCGGAAGGCGAGCCGTCGAACAGGCCCATCACCCCCTCGATGAGGATCAGGTCAGCCTCCCCCGCTGCTTCCCAGAGCAGGCGGCGACTTTCCGCCTCGCCCACCATCCACAGGTCCAACTGGTAGACCGGTGCGCCGGACGCGCGGGCGAGGATCATCGGGTCGAGAAAGTCCGGTCCGCACTTGAACACCCGCACACGCTTGCCCTGGCGGGCGTGCAAGCGTGCGAGCGCCGCGGTAACGGTGGTCTTGCCCTGGCCGGAGGCGGGGGCAGCGATCAGCAGAGCGGGACAGCTTCTGGCGAAGTCAGGCATGGATGGCCCTCTCCCCGGCCCTCTCCCTGAAGGGAGAGGGGGTCAAAGCAGCGATGGTGCCAGGCATCAGAACTCCACACCCTTCTGGGCTTTCACACCGGACTTGAAGGCGTGCTTGACCAGGGCCATCTCGGTGACGGTGTCGGCGGCGTCGATCAGGCCCTGGGGGGCGCCACGGCCAGTGGCGACCACGTGCTGGTGCTCGGGGCGGGATTCGATGTCACGCAGCACGTCGCCCAGTTCCAGGTAGCCGTGCTTGAGGGCGATGTTCAGTTCGTCGAGTACCACCAGCCCAATCTGCGGATCATCCAGCAGGCCACGGGCGATGGCCCAGGCAGCGCGCGCTTTCTCGATGTCGCGTTGGCGGTCCTGGGTGTCCCAGGTGTAGCCCTCGCCCATCACGTGGTAGCTGACCTCCTCCGGGAAACGGCGGAAGAAATTCTCTTCGCCGGTGGACATGCCGCCCTTGATGAACTGCACCACGCCCACCTTGAGGCCGTGGCCGAGAGCGCGGGCGACCATGCCGAACGCCGAGCTGCTCTTGCCCTTGCCATTGCCGGTATGCACCAGCAGGAGGCCGTACTCGTCCTGGGCCTGGGCGATCTTCTCGTCGACCACGGCCTTCTTACGTTGCATGCGGGCCTTGTGGCGGGCGTCGCGATCTGCGGATTCGGTCATCAGCTGTTCCTCGTCACAGAGCTTGGTAGCGGACGGTGAAAAACACTGCCTGCCCCGGCTGGTTGTAGTCCAGAGCCGTTTCATAGTCGGCATCCAGCAGGTTGGTCACCTTGGCCTGCAGACGCCACTCCTCGGTCAGCCAGTATTCGCCGCGCAGGTCCACCGTGGCATAGCCGGCGACACGCTCGCGGTTGGCCAAGTCGTTGTAGCTGCGCCCTTCGGCATGCAGGGTGGCACCAATGCCGAAGCGACCAAGGCGGCGGTCCAGATCGAGGTTGAAGATTTCCCGCGCGCGACGCGGCAGATCGTTGCCCGAATTGACGCCCGACTCACGGTTCTCAGGATCGAGGAAGGTCGCGTTGGCGTTCCAGTCCCACCCCAGCCACTGGCTACCCACTACCAGCTCCAGGCCGTCGATGCGTGCCTTGCCGATGTTGTTGGGGCCGCCGTAAAGGCCAAGGCTGGAGTCGTAGGCGATCAGGTCGTCCACATGGGTGCGATAGGCATTGATGGACCAGCGACCCCAATCATGCTGACCGGCAAGGCCGGCCTCGAAGCTTTCCGAGGTTTCCGCGTCCAGGTCGGGATTGCCGTAGCCGGGGTAGTAAAGCTCGTTGAAGCTGGGCGCCTTGAAGGCGGTGCCGTAGCTCAGGCTGAAGCGCACCGCGTCGGTCAGCGCGTAGCCCCAGGCGGCATTGCCGGTGTCGTGGGTACCGAATTGTTCGTTGTCGTCACGACGCAGGCTGAGCTGCCAGTCCTGGCGACCGTACTCGCCCAGGTACTGGGCGAACCAGCCCTTGTTCAGGCGCGAGTCCTTGTCGAAGGCGGTGGAACTGCTGATCCGGTCGCGCTGCCAGTCGTAGCCCAGGGTCAGCACGTGCCCCTCGGCCAGGGTCAGGTCGTTGAGCCAGGAAGCACTGTCGCGCTTGGAATTGAAACGCGCGTCGAAGACGCCGTCGGTTTCGCTGGTGGTCTTGTCTTCGCTACGCCCCGCCTGCAGGGTCACGTCCCAGATTTCCGCAGGGCTGAAACGCGCGCGGCCGCCCAGCAACTCCTGGCGGTTGTCGGCATTGGCGTTGTGCCCGCCGAGGGGGTGGAAATAGCCGAACTGGTCGATATCGTCGTAGTCGTTGTGGGCCTTTGCGCGCATCAACGTGCCATCGAGTTCCAGGCCGTTCTCGAAGCGATAGCCCGCGCGCAAGCTGCCGGAAAGATTGCGGTAGCCGTCCGCATCGGGCTCGTAGTAGTCGCTGCCCTGCCGGCGTGAATTGATGCCGTCGGTGTCCTGGCTGCTGACGCCGAGGTTGTACCAGCCCTTGTCGTCACCACCTGAAACGCCGGCGCTGCCTTCATAGCTGTCATGGGTGCCGTAACCAGCGGAGAACCAGGGCTTGGCACCACCCTTTCCGCCCTTGCGGGTGAATATCTGAATGACGCCGCCGATGGCTTCCGAGCCATAGAGGCTGGAGCGCGGGCCGCGAACCACTTCGATGCGTTCGATCAGCTCAACCGGCAGGTCCTGGAAGGCCGTGATGCCGGCGCTCACCGAACCCACCTTGATGCCATCGATCAACACCAGGACGTGGTCGGACTCGCTGCCGCGCAGGAAAACGGTGGTGTTCTTGCCCGGTCCACCGTTGTTGCTGAGGGTCACCCCCGGCACTTTCTGCAGAAGCTCAGGCACCGAGCGCGCCTGGCTGCGTTCGATCTCTTCGCGGTCAATGACCGTGCTGGCGGCCAGGCTGGCCCGCACCGGCCGCTCGCTACGGGTCGCGGTGACCACCTGCTCGTCCAGCGTCAGGGGCGCTGCGACCAGCAAGGGAGAAATAGAGGAACTGCCGAGCAGCGCAAGCGCCGCCGGCCTGATGAAAGGCTTGCGAATCAAGATAGGGATCTCCGTCGTGCCACCCGCGCGACATCTATAAAGGGAACTGCATGCGGATGACTCCGATGCCCTGTTTGCGACAGGCCGGTCTCCGGGCTTGCGAGTGGAGCCGAAGCTCCCGTGCCGCGCCTTCCCATGCCTGGGGCACAGTGGCCGATTGCGGCGTTCTACTCGCCTACCGTTGCGGGGGCAGCGCCGGATTCTTCGAAGGAATGTACCGGCTTCCCTGTTTCACCCCTTTAGCACAAGCCAAGGGGCACCTGAGGCAGCGGCGAAGGTTAGAGGGTGCGCGGGGTAGCGTCAAATCGGATGGCGGCGTTCCCAGCGAATCGAACTCCTAGGGTGGAAGTCGCTTTTCACTTCCACCAGCGGTGTTGCCGGCGAGCGCTGGTGGTGGATCGGTAAAGCGTGATCCACGCTACGTTGTCCCCTTCATTCGCGCTTGACATCACCCGCAAGGGCGGGACGCGCAGCGTGTAGGGTGGAAGTCACTGTTCACGTCCACTTGCTCCGCTACCCCATGACATCGATGGTGGAGCGGCAATGCGTGATTCACCCGCTATGCCACCATCGCCGACGACCTGACCCGCCCCAACGCGGCCACCAACTCATCCACCTGTTCCGAACTGAACAGGCCATCCGGCCCGGCGGGAGTCAGGTCGGTAAAGGGGGACTCGTACAACCGGCTGGCCTCCATCACGCCAAACTCCGTCAGGTGCTGGATCACCAGATTGGCAAACTCCAGTTGGTTGCCGCTCAGGGTCCTGCCGCCGATGAAGCCAGACAAGGCTTCGACCGCAGCTTCCCGGTCCAGCCCCACCAGCGAGCGCACGAACAGCCCCAGACCATGGGCCTGCTCCTTGGCGCGGTGGATTTCGCCGGCACCGCCACCGCTCTCCACCAGCATCTGCTCCAGGGCCTCCAGGTCCATCGCCGTCAGCGGCTGATTACGCCGCAGCTTGCGCAAGGACAAATGATCCTCATGGGCACGCAGAAACGCGCGGGCCTTCTCACGGAAGCGCTCGAAGCTGGCCGGGGTGGTCATCGACGGCATGACCGTCTCGCTGATATCCCCCAGCTCATCCTCGAAGTTGCTGTACACCACCGTCCCCTTGCGCTTCTCCAGCAGCTTGATCAGAGCGCGCAGCTTGCGCCGGGCCTGCTCCAGCATTGAGACAGTGACGTCCTGCCACCACTCCTCGCCGGCTACCGCTTCGATCAATAACACCTGCTCGGCGATGGCCGGAATGCTGGTCTGCTCCAGCAACGCTCCGGCAATCTCTCGGACCTTTTCACTCAGACGGGCAAAGCCCGGCTCGGCATTCAGCACGCAGAACTGAAGGCGCAACAACAACAGGTCGAAGCGCTTGGCCTCCTCATCCTCGTCCGGCAGTGTGCTGGGAAGTCCGGAAATGTGCTCACTCAAGTCGCGCAGACTGGCGTCATCCAGGGCTTGCCAGGCATCCATCCGGGCGAAGCGCTCCACCCAACGGCGCTTCGGGCGCACCAGGAAGTTATCCAGCGACATGCCCGCTACCCGCTCCTGCAACATCGCGGCAGTGTCCTCACGCAGTTGCTCATTGCTGAACACCGCCGAGTAACCGCCATGGGGTTCGCGCACATCGCCCCCGGCACGCTGACGATCCAGAGCAGAGAGCAGCTCCAGGCGCGTCTTGAACAAACGCTGGCCCAGCGGTTCGGTCAACGAGCCCTCCGTGGGCTCGGGGTTCTGGCTGAAGAACTCCAGGTTCTGGCAGAAATCGAAGATGTAGAAATCCTGCTTGTGGTTCTCCGGTTCCGCTCCCGGCCCGTAGAGGTTCTTGCACAGCCGGGTGCCGCGCCCGACCATCTGCCAGAACTTGGCTTTGGAGCGCACCAGCTTGAAAAACACCAGGTTGACCACTTCCGGCACGTCGATGCCGGTATCGAGCATGTCCACGGAAATGGCGATATGCGGTGACTTTTCCTTCGTGGAAAAGTCATCGATCAGCGACTGCGCGTACTCCGTCTTGTAGGTGATGACCCGTGCGAAAGCGCCAGCCTTGTCCGGATAGTTGGCGTCGAAACGCTTGGCGATGAAGGCCGCATGATCGTTGTTCTTGGCGAAGATAATGGTCTTGCCCAGGCGGTCGCCGCCGGCCACCTTGTGGCCACGCTCCATCAGCACTTGCAGCACCTTGTCGACCGTATCTTCGTTGAACAGCCAACGGTTCACCGCCTCGGCATTCACCTCTTCCGGTGGTTCTTCTTCATCGCCCCAGTCCAGCTCGTCCCACTGGTCCTTCTCGTCCTCGCTCAGCTCGTCATAACGGATGCCGCCGCGCTGGAACTTCAGCGGCACCGATACCCCGCGCGGCTCCACCAGATAGCCTTCGGCGATGGCATCGTCCAGCGGGTAGGCGTCGGTGGGCACACCGCTTTCCAGGTTGAACAGGCTGTAGGTATTGCGGTCGATCTCGTCCTTCGGCGTGGCGGTCAGGCCCACCAGCAGCGCGTCGAAGTAGGAGAAGATCCCCCGGTACTTCTGGTAGACCGAGCGGTGCGCCTCGTCGATCACTATCAGGTCGAAGTGGCCGACGCCAAAGCGTTTGGGCCCCTCCTGCTTCTCGTTGATCAACCCCATCATGGTCGGATAGGTGCAGACATAGACCCGCCCTTCCGTGCTCTTCTCGGTCACCAGGTTCACCGGCGCGGCATCCGGCAGGAACTTCTTGAACGCGCCGGCCGCCTGGTTCACCAGTGCCACACGGTCGGCGAGGAAGAGAATCCGCTTAGCCCAATTGCAACGCATCAGCAGGTCGGTCAGGGCGATGACCGTGCGCGTCTTGCCCGCGCCGGTGGCCATCACCACCAAAGCCTTGCGCTGGCGGTCACGCTCGAAGGTTTCGCCAATGCGGCGAATCGCCCGTTGCTGGTAATGCCGCTCGACGATGGCCGGGTCGATGGTCGCCTCGCCCAGCGGCTTGCGGCTGGCGCGCCGCTGCACCAGCAACGCCAGCTCGTCCTTCTTGTGGAAGCCCTGCACCAGACGCGGGGGATACATGGCGTCATCCCACAGCCAATGCTCGTAGCCATTGCTGTAGTAGATCAGCGGACGTTGGCCATAGCGTTGCTCCAGGCAGTCGGCATACAGCCTGGCCTGTTGCTGGCCTTCCTGCGCATCGCGACTGGTGCGTTTGGCTTCGACCAGCGCCAGCGGCTTGCCGTCATCGCCCCAGAGCACGTAGTCGACGAAGCCGACACCCTGCTGGTTGGGCATGCCGCTGACTTCGAACTCGCGGTCCTGAACGTTCTCCAGCGTCCAGCCGGCTTCATGCAGCAACTGGTCGATGAACAGGTCGCGGGTCTGCGCCTCGTTGTAGTCATGACTGTCGGGGATGACCTTGTTGACGACCTTGGCGGCTTCCACCTCTGCTCGCAGGCGCGCCCGTTCCTCATCCAGCGCGGCGTTCTGCTGCTGGGCCTTGGCCAGGGCTTCGTCGCGCCGCGCCAGTTCGTCTTCCAGCCGACGTAGCTGCGCCTGGCTTTGCAGTGCGGCCTGGGCGACGGGCGCCGGTAGCAGGCCGGCATCGAAGCGCAGGCTGCCATTGGGCCGCCCCGCCGCCGTGCGCGCGTAGGTGCGTGCCAGCCAGTAGGCGACATGGAACAGCTCGCTGACCACCGCCTGCGCATCGCGCTCGCGCACTTCTCGCTGGCTGTGTACCGCATCGTTGCCGCGCTTGCGGATGATTTCCATCTTCGCGTGCAGCATTGGCCCGACCAGGGCCTTGAAGCTGGGCTCGAAGAGGAAGGCCGACAGGTCGCTCTTGTACGGCAGCTTCAGCGTGCGATCGGCCTGGAACAGCCAGGCCACCAGCAGCTCAAGCGTGCGCCGCGAGTAGAAGCAGGCCGAGCGCGGGTCAGCGAGGACGTTGGCCTCCGCCTTGGTTGCCTCGGCATGCAGGTTGGGCCACTCGGCCTTGAGGAAATCGAAGTTGGCGCTCATCAGTACGTCCTGTTCTGGCCTGGGCAGGCTCGCGTTCAGTCCAAGAGGTCCGGGTGCTGCTCGCGCAGCCAGGTCTGGGCGTGCTGCAACAAGGCAGCGGCCTCTTCCAGGCAGGTCGCCAGCGTCGCCTCGGTCACCGGCTCGCCCTCGTAATCGTTGAGGTTGCGCTTGCGCCGCAGGGTATCGAGTACCACCACGCGCTCGGCCGCCACACCCATGCTCTTGGGCAGGGCCTGCAGCGCCGTTTGATGGTGACCGGGCTGACTGGTGGAGGTGCGGTAACCATTGGCCAGCAGACCGAGCATTACGCACTGCAGGATGGTCTTGTAGGCGGCGTCGAAGCGGTTGTCCGCGCTCAGCGCTTCCAGGCCAGCGTCCTGCAGGTTGCGATGGGCGGCACGCAGCAGCCGGGCGACCGACGCCTTGTCAGGCGTGACGCTCAGCAGCCGCTGCAGCGCCAGCAAGTTTTCCAATGTCATCTTCCACTCCCTGAATGAACAGCCTGGGCTGGGCCATGACCTCGCGCAGGAAGCCATCGCCGCCGGCCAGCTTGGCGCGGAATTCCTCCGCGCCATAGAGCACCGGGTTCACCTCCCGGCCGAGCCTTTCCTGGCTGGGGTACAGCGCCCGCACCAGATCGGTGAAGCCCGCCGTACCGATCACCATCACGTCCACATCGCTGTGGGCCGTTTCCTCACCACGTGCGACGGAACCAAAAACAAAGGCGAAATCGATCTGCTCCGCCAATGGCGCCAACGCCTCGCGCAGCACATCTACCACGCCGGACGTCTTGCGGAACAGCCCGGCCAGTTCCTCGAACACCGGGCATTGCCGATTGGCCTGGTACAGCACCTGGTTGCCCTGTTTACTGCGCAGCAACAACCCGGCCTCGGCCAACTTGGCCAGCTCGCGGTGCAGCGAGCCGGCATGAGTGCCGGTAAGGCGCGCCAGTTCGCGCACGTGCAGCGCTTGCTCCGGGTGCAGCAGCAGCCAGCTCAGCACGCGCTGGCGTTGCAGACCAAACAGGGTATCCAGCAGATTCATGTCGTAGCCAATTCAGCTTCATTCGTAGCCGTTTTGGCTACATTAGTAGCCGAAGCCGCTGCCGGCAAGCTCACCTCGGCGCAGCCAAACAGCGCCGGCGCATCGATGCGCTGGCTCAAGTACGGGGTAAAGCCGACGAACAGGATACAAAGTGCCAGCATGTCGCGCATCCCCAGCTCGCCCTCCACGCTGGCGGGTTTGCCGCCATGGCGGATGCCGGGGTAGTCGCAGGTGAAGCCGTACAGCGACTTCAATGCTTCGCGCACCTTGCGGTGCGGCCAGAGCGGCATCTGCTCGCAGATGCTCGACAGGGCGTATTCCCTCACAGTGGGATTGCTGCGGCCGAGGGCTTCCAGCAGGTTCATCTGTTTTTGCAGGCAGGTCTTGATGCGGCCCTGGCTGGGTTGGTCGTGCAGGTCGCGGAAGGCATCGTCGAAGTCACGCAGCAGGGTCGGCAGGCTGGGGTGGCTGGCGCTGTGTTCGCGCACCTGCGCCAGCAGGCCGGCGAACAGGCCGGGCAGCGTGGGGTACAGGCGGCACGGGCGGCGCAGTTCGTAATGCAGGTTGTAGATATCAATCAGCGCGGCCAGGCGGTTGAAGTAGGCGTTGGCCAGCGCTTCACCGGCCAGGTCGTCCAGCACGCCGTGCAGGCTTTGCAGAAACCCCGCCAGGGCGGCCTCGCCGTGCAGCGCTTCGGCCTTCAGGGCGAGAAAGGCGCGGCGGCAGGCCGGCGGGTTATCGATCAGCTCCGCCAGCTGCGCCCCGCTGGGGCGGGTGCGCACGGCCGGCACGATGGCGCGGAACAGTTCGCAATAGAAATCCCCCGGCGCCCGCCGCGCCAGCGGCCCCCACAGCTCGCGGCCCAGGCGGGGCCAGAGAGCGAGCAGGGAGCCGCGCATGGGTCAGAGCTCACCGCGGAAGGCGCGGTGTTGGAGGGAGGAGAACAGCGCATCCATCTGGGCCAAATTCTGGCGATGTATATCTCTTGCGCTTTTCACAATGTCCAAACGCGCGCAGAACTCAACCTGCCGCTCAATAGAAGGGACGGGAATGAGAATGCTACCAAGCCCCTCCGTGTTTAAATTGTACTGACCAGCAGAGGTCTTTGCTTTAGCCAAGAGAGACTTTCGCCCTGCCGAACTCTGTAAGAATCCCTGAAGAAAGTCCGGCAGAATCTCCGTCTGCCTCAAACGTCCCCGAATCAGGTAAGAGGCATACACGCTTTCTGTAAGCCCAGGTATCCGCCTATAAACCGCGCTTCGCCCAACGTACTCTGGATTTCCGTTCGACCGCACAAAAAGAACATCACTGAACGAGCCCCTTGAAACACAGGACACCGTTTCCCCCTTACCATAAGGGATAGGCAAACGACTGTGTTTATGACTACCAGCAAAGACAAAACCATCGAAGTGCTCGGCCAGGAGCGGCGTCGCCGCTGGAGCGTCGAGGAAAAACTGGCCATGGTGCGCGAGAGTCTCGAGCCCGGGCAAAGCGTCTCGGTGGTGGCCCGGCGCAACGGCATCAACCCCAACCAACTGTTCCACTGGCGCAAGCTCTACCAGGACGGCAGCCTCTCGGCGGTCAGTGCCGGTGAAGCGGTGGTGCCCGCCTCCGAGTTGGCCGATGCCCTCAAGCAGATCCGCGAACTGCAACGGATGCTGGGCAAGAAGACCATGGAGGCCGAGATCCTCAAGGAAGCGGTGGAGATCGCCCGCTCGCGAAAATGGATTGCGCACTCACCCTTGTTGCCGGGGGACGACCAGTGAAGGCGGTCAGTGAGAGTCTCGGTGTGGCGCGCTCGCAATTGACGGCTCGACTCAAACAACCCGCTCCAGGGCTGCGGCCTCGTCGGCGCCGAGCGTTCAACGATGTGACCTTGGTCGAGCAGATCCAGCAGGCAGTCGGCGCCCTGCCCAGCTATGGCTATCGTCGGATCTGGGGTCTGTTGCGTCGGCAGCATGAGCAACAGGCCCTGCCACCGGTCAACGTGAAGCGGGTTTACCGCGTCATGCGTGATCACGATCTGTTGCTGGAACGCCGTCGCAAGCAGCCGGGTGTGGCGCGGCGTCACGAAGGTCGTGTCGCCGTGGATACAAGCAACACCCGCTGGTGTTCGGATGGCTTCGAGTTCCGCTGCGAGGATGGTGACAAACTGCGCGTGACCTTCGCTCTGGACTGCTGCGACCGCGAAGCCATCAGTTGGGTGGCCAGCCCACACGGCTACAGTGGCGACGATGTCCGCGACGTGATGCTGGAAGCCGTCGAGCAACGCTTCGGTAGCGAGCTGCCTGCGTCGCCGGTGCAATGGCTGAGCGATAACGGCTCGGCCTATACCGCCGAACAGACCCGGGTCTTTGCCCGGCAGATCGGCCTGCTACCTCTGACAACACCGGTGTGCAGCCCACAGAGCAACGGGATGGCGGAGAGCTTCGTGAAGACCATGAAGCGCGACTATATCCGCCACATGCCCAAGCCCGATCGAGCGACGGCCCTGCGCAACCTGGCCATCGCCTTCGAGCATTACAACGAGGAACATCCGCACAGCGCACTGAACTACCGCTCACCTCGGGAGTTCAGACGCTTGGCTGAGGCATCAACTTAACGGGGTACCGGTGTCCGGTTTGATAGGGGCAAGTCCA
>NZ_SSOL01000024.1:0-20200 GCF_029871275.1 Pseudomonas sp. BN414 | reverse complement strand
GATTCACTCTTCTCGTCAGCGGGAGGCGCATTCTACAGCGTTCAAACTCGCTGTCAACACCTCGATGATCACCTTCATTCACTCCTTTCGGAAGATTGAAGCAGCCAGCACTACCACCGCTGACCGATCACCACTCCCTGCACCTCTATTCAGTTAAGTGCTTGATTTTCAAGCTCTTTCTCTGCTGCGTCGCTGGGAGAGGTGCGCATTATAGGGATGTAGAATCTGCCGTCAACACTTAATTGAAAAGTTTTTGTCACGCCCTCCCGCCACGTACGACGACGCCTTTCTCCCCTTCTTTATATAGATGCGCGAGCTTGGCGCTGGCTGGAGTAATCAACGATGCCCTAATCACCGGCCTGCAGGCTGTTTGTGGGGGCTGCGACCTGATCGAGTGCGGATTCAGCGCCAGCTCGGCCAGGGGTTATGAGAAATAGATGCGCCGCCAGAAGGCGGCGCGATTCAAGCCGAAGCCTGTAGTAATTAGCGCTGTAGCCAAGCTTCGGCTTCAGCGGCCTGCTGTGAACCGAACGCCTTGATCGTCAATCCCGGGATCAGCGCCCCCTCAACCTCGCTCACCTTCCTCACCCATCCCGTGTCAGCCACCACCGCCATGCGATCAAATCGGCGGACCACCTTGAACAGCTGTGGAATGTGAGAGACCTCAACGGCCATGGCGCCAAGCGTCGGCATATCGAATTTGCCTATCCGATAGAGCATTCGGCCGTGGGCGATGCCTTCGGACTGCCGCGACAACTGATTGATCGCATCGCGCATGTCATCGCTATCGAGTTTTCCCGCAAAGTCGACGTCTACGCGGTTCTCGCCATTTCGCATTACCTGGAACATAGGAGCACCTCCATGCAGGAGTGTACTTTTCACGATACGCCGCCTACAGGAAACGACAAGGCGATAACAACAGCATGAAGATTGGCGAACGGACCGAAGCCGAGATGAAGCGGTTGCAGGGAGCAAGGGGAAGCTGGCCCGGGAGGCAGCCATCGCGCAGCAGACCGTTCAACGAATCATAAGGATGAGTCCAAGAGCCCACGCCAAGAGAACAACCATGTGATTTTCAAGGCGTTCAGCTGCGCGTGGTGACGTGGTTGAACCACCTGTTCATCAAGTGCAACCAGGCCCCAAATGCAGACCACTTCAAGCTAATCTCTGACAACGACAGGTACGAGAACCAGACGGCCAAGATCCCGGACGTGATACTCCACGCCAAGGACTACTGATCTGGAATGCCCGAAAGGGTTAAGCCATTGCCGACCAGGACATTGCTATGCGCGCTACTCTGCTGTTTCTCACTGCTGTGCTGATCACTGGCTGTGCGACCGACGCACCGGATGACCTGCCTGCTGCGCCACTTGCGGTTCCCACAGTTTCGCGTACGCAATTGATCGTCAATTTCAAAGCGGGCAACCAGGTGTTCAGGAATGCCCACTGGGATCGGTTCAAAGCCTCGTGGCGTACCGCCATCGAGAAGGAAGCGTCCTCCTACGGGTATTCCGTAACCGAACAGGTTGGTCCCATTACCACCACGTCTACGCCGGGCTTGCTCCTGATAATCAAAGTGGACGACTTCCTCTATGTCTCCGACCCCGAGAGCGATGAGGACGCCTGGGTGGATGCGCGAGTCATCTACCTCGATGCGCAGACCGCCAAGGAATACGGCGAGCGCAGCTACAATACCAATGCCTCTTCCTGGGAAAGCATTTCCGCCGCAATGACTAATGAACAGGTTCAGGCGCTAGCCAAGCGAATGTTCGATGAAATCCGCCCCCCTCACGAAACCTCTCCGAGCGCCCCTCCACCCGCTCCAGCCGCCCAGATTGCGACGGGCCATGAGCAAGGGAAGCAGCAGCAACTGGAGCAGCTCAATCGCGAAAGACTGAATTACGAGGAGTACCAGAAGCGGTATCGGGAGATTGTGGGACAGTGAGCCGTGCGAGAACCAGACGACCATGACCCGTGATTGGCCCAGGCTCCACAGGACGGCAGGTCCATGCGGCAAGGAGCAAGCTGACTTTCTTTATGCGCGAGCCCGCTCACCTGCCGTTTGCGCGGAGCGCTGGCGAATCTGAATCTCGCCGCGTAGGCCCGGACATTACCAACATGTGGCCTCCTCGCTTCCTCGCCAAAGTGTCCACGTGCGAGATTTACACGACAGATGGCCCTGAACGTTTTAGCAGCTGGCGTACTCGGAAGAGGTGTGAGGCAGCGATCAGCGAAGTTCACTGCTGGAATCATCAGACTCGGTCTGGGGCCCCTGCCACAGCTCACTGACCACTGCCTCTCCGGACCGCAGCGCATCTCAATGATCGCTGCGGTTCGCCATTTGAGCCCATCCATTTGAACCATGGCCTCTCCTGCGCCTCTGGCGCGTCGGCATAGTTCGTCATCGCTCCAGCTCATCTCGAGGCCGGCCGTCGCGACCTAGCTCCATCCTCCTCTGAACTCGCCGGCATGGATCGACGGGAAACATGAGGCAATCAGCACTCTGGCCGAAAGGTTGAACGTCTCCGGATGCTCTTGCCTCGAACGGTTGAGGCCACATGAGGCCTCCCTCGAGGTGATATATGAACCCGAACCAAAATCCAAATCAGAAGCCTGGCCAAGGCCAGGAACAAGGCGGACAAGGCGGACAAGGCGGCCATGGGCAAAACCCGAACCAAAATCCACAGAACCCTGGTCGTATGCCGGGTCAAGGTGGCCAGGGAGGCCAAGGTCAAGAGCCTGGACGCCAAGGCGGTCAAAGCCAGAACCCGAACGATCCGCAACGGCAGCAGCCGCGCAACCCTTCAACCGAAGACAAGCCTGACGATTGGGCCAACCCTAACAAGGGCGGTGGACGGCCTTAAAAACCGAGCGAAACAATTCACTCAGAATTCCTGAGTAAACCCTTCGCCCACCTGAGGCCCGGCTATATGCCGGGCTTCTATTGTCGAACGCATACGAAAAAGGCCGGTTCATTTCTGAACCGGCCTTTCTCTGAAAGGGAGTGTGCCTTTCACGATATGCCGCCTGCCGGAAACAACAAGGTGATCACAGGCGGCGTAAAGAACCCACCCGTCATTCCACCCTGGGCCAGAGTACCGGGAACAAGGGGTGGTTCAGCGGCGCTCCGTCAGCGAGCTGGTCGACCAGCCCAGGAAACTCTGGCGAGGTTTTCCAGGCTCGCGGTGCGTGGCGCATGTCATCGCCGAGGAAGCGCAGGGAGAACACCCGCCGACGCCGTTGCCCACCTACCCCACCAGAGGCATGGAGGGTCAACATATGAAAGAACACCGCGTCTCCTGGCTCCAGCTCCCAGCCCAGGATGTCCCATTTACCCCTATCCGCTTCTATATCCGGCAAGTCCGCCAGACTGCTCTCCGGGAAGCCGTGATGACGTAGTTGGTGATTGGCAACGCATATAGCACCACTCCCACACAGAACGTCCAGTTTATCTTGGTGCAGCAAGGCCCTGGAAAAGGGGCAGATTTATTTTTCCTGCTCTAGAAGTTTCTGGGAGTAGGCAGGGTCAGAGTAAAGAAAATAAAACTGTCCACTTCTCGGTCCCCTTTTCGTGGTCCGATTGATTGATTTGTTAGAGCCTTACGCACGTGCTGGGTAGATGTGGTAACGAATGATCCCGGTTCTTTCAATTATAACCCTGCTGCCAACGGACAATGCATGGGATTGGAAAAACTCTCTCACCCAAGAGCGCTTTCTAAAAATCTTCTTGTCACCTGCGATGTCAGTGAATACTGGCTCAGAAATGCCGCAGTGAACCTCCTAATTGGGTGCCAAGCTCGCTTTCATTAGGACCACCAATGGATTCGACTGGAAATAAATCCATGACGCTGGATAGATAAAAGTGGTTGTTGTTAAGGTTCCCTTGTGTGAGTTCAATTACCCGAAATGCCACGGCTTTCTCCTTTGGCTCGAACGATTAAGCTGGCAGGGCTCACAAAAGCGAGGCTTTTGCGAGCCCTGCGCCTTCGAAAAGGGGACAGATTTATTTTCTCTACCCTAAACGTCCGCTTCTGGCCGATTGAAGCCCTTCGCGAGTGGCAATGATGGATCGGAAAGCTGACCCTATTAATTTCATCTACAAGCTCTACCCAAAGTGCTCGCGAAAGCTAGCCCTAAAATCCAGCGGCTTCAGATAGAGCTGCTTCGACAAATCCCCTCGCAAGATGAAGAGCCTGGGGTCGCTGCTGAGCTGAAACACTCGATAGAGATAGAACTGCTCGTCTGCCTCCCGGGAAAACTCCAATTCGTTGTGGCTTAGGACGAATGAGTTAGCAATACCCCCATTCGTGGTCTTTACCTCGATATAGCGATGCAGGTCCTGACTATCGAACGAAAGGATGTCGTAGCCGGTGCCATCACCCCGGTTTTCGGAAATCCAGTCTAGGCGCTGGAAAAGCTCCGGATGACCCATTTCAGTCAATCGGTGCTGTTCGTACCCAACCACCCATTGCTCACCAGACCGACCTAATTTGCGGTTGGCTTCGTCCCGCGCGGCATAGTCGAGCTTGCGTGGCAGGCGCTGGCGAGAAGATGTAGGTAAAACGATCTTCTGCCGTTCCTCCTTGAGAGGCGAGTCGACTAGTACAGCGGAATAGGTCTTCTGAGCTAGAGGCTTCACCTCCTCAAGCGCATCGACGATCTTGCCTACCTCGGCCGGATGCCGAATGACGTAGTCTTGCACAGCCTTGCGCAGCAGCAGCTGGCTATTGCCGCGTGGTTTGTAACCTTGAATGAAAGGCAACCCAAGCCCGGCGAGCACGGCGCTAATGTTCTGGTGCTTCAACTCTACGGATGCCTTGCTGCGTCCATTTAGTCGATTGCGCAAAGCTTCGTTGTGCTGGGACTTGTAGTAGGCCAGACCATCAGCTTCCAGCCGCAGCATTTCAAAGTAGTCCGCGACCGTCGACTGGACCTCTTCTTCCGTCCAGTCTTCGCCAATGCGAATGACCTCAAACCCCATCGACTGGAGCAACGGCACCACCGTCGCTTCGCCGCCCGAGAACGCCTCTGGTCCCAGGGCACCCTGATTGGGGAACTGCTTACCGAAGGCGACGCCGACTATGGCTTCGGAATCGCAGTGTTCTCCGGTCCGAGGATTGCGCACCAGGTAATCCCTGGATTTTCCAAAGCCGTATTGCTTGAGAAAGGTCGCGCGCCCCAGACGTGAAAATTCGTCCATGGCGGCCTGAACGGCTGCAGGACTCTTCAGCAGAGAAAGTTGGGACACTGTCTGCGCATCCTTGCGGTAGATATTCCCCGCAACTTTCAGCCCTGTCCTACGCGAAATCAAGCACTAAAAGTGCCTTTCGCCATCACGTGCTGGAACTCGCGCTCTCTTCGCCGCCCCACCTGATCCGACGAATACGCCAAAGCTAGTGGCCATCTGACTAGTGCGAGGGAGCACCTGAGGGCGCGACTCGAGTAACTCTTCCGCACTGCGGCCGCCACTACGCCGGCACGCGACTACTTTTCGGACTGAGCGGCGAGCCCATCGGCAGGAACAAAGATCCAGCCCTCTCTTTCGGGCGCATCAGCACAAGGCTGCCCGAGTAGCTCCGGCTGGAAGTTGAATACCCAGGCGATCAGAGCACAGGCCAACGCATCCCACTGATCGACATGCCCCAGGTGCGGTGGACGACCATAGAATTGCAGCAAATCACGCATCACCGTCGAGCGCTTACCAGAGGCTGGGTAGGCCTCGATAACGCGTAGATGCTGGTTGTCCGTCCACACGCCACAGCGCTCTATGTAGGGCGCGAAGCGGGCGAGCACATGCATGCCCTTGGTCGCCTGGCTACCGATCATGTCCTTGACTGCCGAGAGCGGGCTAAGCCCCCGCTCGAAGAGGAAGCGCTCGGTATGCCGGAACAGATAAGGGTTGCTAGAAGAGTTCTCGATCGGGCCGGTCGCCCTACCCTGCATGATCAGATCAATGAAGGCGCTGGAGAATCCAAGTGGCGTATCGATAGCCAACACCACAGGCGTCCCACTGAAGCCGGTGGAATCCAGCTCACACAGCTCAAGAAGCTTGGCAATGAACTCTGATGTATTGCCTGACTGGTTGATGCATCTGCGCAGATTGCCGCGCCAGGGCTTTCCCTGGATCTGGCGCTGGGAATCAATCACCACCAGGGCGTCTCGACTGGCGGGGTTCTTGTCGCAGTTCCAGCCACCGACATCCCAGCCGATGAAGATCGGAGATACATCAGTGGTAAGAGGCATGTCTTCGCTTTCGAGCATTTTCGACGTCCCATCAAGCGCTCGCCCATTGCCCGCAGAAAGACTGGAAGCGCTGACTTCACCAATGAATAAAGAACTCGCGGTAAACCGGCATTACTCAGCTTTGCGTCTAAGTCCTTGCGTGGCCAAATTACGCATACGAAAAAGGCCGGTTCATTTCTGAACCGGCCTTTCTCTGAATATGGTCGGGACGGAGTGATTCGAACACTCGACCCCTTGCACCCCATGCAAGTGCGCTACCAGGCTGCGCTACGCCCCGACGTTTTGTAGCTCGCTCCGGATCACCGGAAGCGGAGCGAACTATATCTTAAGCTTTTGAATTGTGGAAGGTTTTTTTCAAAAAAATTCACTTCCGCAAAACATGGAGGACGTCCTCGAGCTCGGCGATCATCTGGCGGATGAGTTGCTTGTACTGAGTGGTGTCTTCCTTGGCTTCGTCCCCGGAGAGGCGCTGGCGCGCCCCGCCGATGGTGAAGCCTTGATCGTACAAAAGCGCACGGATCTGCCGAATCATCAGCACATCCTGACGCTGGTAGTAACGCCTGTTCCCGCGCCGCTTTACTGGGTTGAGCTGGGGAAATTCCTGCTCCCAATAACGCAGCACGTGGGGCTTGACCGCGCAGAGTTCACTAACTTCGCCAATAGTGAAGTATCGCTTGCCTGGAATGGGCGGCAGCTCGTCGTTATGACTTGGTTCCAGCATAAGCTTCGACCCTGGCTTTGAGTTTCTGCCCTGGACGGAAAGTGACCACACGGCGAGCCGTGATCGGGATTTCCTCTCCTGTCTTCGGGTTTCGGCCAGGCCGCTGACGCTTATCGCGCAAGTCGAAATTGCCGAACCCGGACAACTTCACCTGTTCGTTGTGCTCCAGCGCCTGACGGATTTCCTCGAAGAACAGCTCCACCAATTCCTTGGCTTCCCGTTTATTCAGGCCAAGCTCTTCATAAAGACGTTCAGCCATCTCAGCTTTCGTCAGAGCCCCCATACGCTACTTCCTTAACGTGGCATTGAACCTGTCTTCCAGCGAGGTGACGATGTTTTGCGTTGTGTTGTTCACCTCATCGTCAGTAAGAGTGCGCGATGGATGCTGCCAGGTCAAGCCGACCGCCAAGCTTTTTCTAAGCGGATCAATGCCTTTACCGTGATACACGTCAAATAGCCTGAGGTCAGTCAGCCATTCACCCGCAGCCTCACGGATGGTGGCGAGTACCGACTCGGCGGCAACGTCGCGATCCACCAGCAGGGCAAGGTCGCGGCGCACTTCAGGGAAGCGCGACAGCTCGCTGAACTTCGGCAGCTTGCCTTGCATTACTTCCGCCAGTACCAGCTCGAACATGTAGACCGGCTGATCCAGGTCCAGGGCCTTGGCGAGTTCCGGATGCAGCGCACCGAGGAAACCTACCAGGCGCCCTTCTCTTTCGATGCGGGCGGTCTGGCCCGGATGCAGAGCAGGATGCTCACCCGCTACGAAGCTGAAGGCACCCAGGTCGCCAGCGGCACCGAGGATGGCCTCTACATCCGCCTTGGCGTCATAGAAATCGACGGCATCACGACCGTTGGACCAACTTACCGGCAGACGGGAACCGCAGATCACACCCGCGAGCATGGGCTCCTGTTTCAGGCCTTCGAGTTGGCCAACGAAACGCAGGCCACTTTCGAACAGACGAACACGGGACTGCTGGCGGTTGAGGTTGTGCTGCAGGGCACTGACCAGGCCCGGCCACAGCGAAGAACGCATGGCGGCCATGTCGGCGGAGATGGGGTTGGCCAGCATCAGCGGCTTCACGCCCGGATTGAACAGCTCGAACAACTTCGGATCGATGAAGCTGTAGGTGATGGCTTCGTGGTAACCACGAGCCACCAGCAGGCGACGCAGAGCCGGCAGCTCGACGGCACCTTCGGCGCGTGCACGCGGGGCCAGACGGGCTTGCGGGTAGCGAACCGGCAGACGGTTGTAGCCGTAGAGGCGACCCAGCTCTTCGATCAGGTCCACTTCCAGGCTGATGTCGAAGCGGTGGCTCGGCACCTCAACGCGCCATTGGCCAGCGCCGTCCGCAGTCACTTTCAGGTCCAGCGCAGTCAGCAGGCGCTCGACTTCGGCCGGGTCCATTTCCATGCCCAGCATCTGGGTGATGCGCTCGGCACGCAGGGTAACCGGCGCTACGTTCGGCAGGCTTTCCTGGTTGACGGCTTCGATGATCGGACCAGCTTCGCCGCCGACGATCTCCAGCAACAGGCCAGTGGCACGCTCCATGGCTTCGCGAGCCAACTGGAAGTCCACGCCACGCTCGAAGCGGTGCGACGAGTCGGTGTGCAGGCCATAGGAACGGGCCTTGCCGGCAACGGCGATGGTGTCGAAGAACGCCGCTTCGAGGAACAGGTCGCGGGTCTTGTCGCTGACGCCGCTGTGCTCGCCACCCATCACGCCGGCGATGGCCAGGGCGCGAGTGTGGTCGGCGATGACCAGAGTGTCGGGACGCAGGGTGACTTCCTGGCCGTCCAGAAGGACGAGTTTCTCGCCCTCCCCCGCCATGCGTACACGGATGCCGCCATTGATTTCGGCGAGATCGAACGCGTGCATGGGCTGGCCGAGTTCGAGCATCACGTAGTTGGTGATGTCGACGGCAGCATCGATGGAACGCACTTCGGAACGACGCAGGCGCTCGACCATCCACAGCGGAGTCGGGCGGGACAGGTCGACATTGCGGATCACGCGACCCAAGTACCGCGGGCACGCAGCCGGGGCGGTCACTTCAACCGGACGCACTTCGTCATGGGCCGGAGCCACGGCAGCAATTTGCAGACGAGTGACCGGGGCGGCATAGAGTGCGCCCACTTCGCGAGCGAGGCCGGACATGCTCAGGCAGTCACCGCGGTTCGGGGTCAGGCCCAGCTCGATGATCACGTCATCCAGGCCCAGGTAGGCACGAATGTCCTGGCCTACCGGCGCATCGGCAGCCAGCTCCATCAGACCGTCGTGGTCATCGCTGATCTGCAGTTCGGAAGCCGAGCAAAGCATGCCGTTGGACTCAACGCCGCGCAGCTTGGCCTTCTTGATCTTGAAGTCGCCCGGCAGCTCGGCACCGATCACGGCGAAGGGAATCTTCAGGCCAGGGCGCACGTTAGGCGCGCCGCACACAACCTGGAGGGTCTCACTGCCGTTGCTCACCTGGCAGACGCGCAGCTTGTCGGCGTCCGGGTGTTGTTCGGTGCTCAGCACCTCGCCCACGACCACACCGCTGAAGGCACCCGCTACCGGAGTAACGCTGTCGACTTCGAGACCAGCCATGGACAGACGAGCGACCAGCTCATCACGGGAAACCTGCGGGCTGACCCAGCTCCGCAGCCAGTGTTCACTGAATTTCATCCTCTTCTCCTAGAGCCTGCTCAACGCCTGCTGCGCGTCGGCTCTGCTGCGTTAAAAGCAGGCTCAAAATGCTCATTTACAACGCGTAAACTGCGCTTTTTCGCCTGCTTTTGCCTTGCATAGCGCTAGCTCGCAAGGCGTTGAAACAGGCTCTGGATTCGTTTCGGACGCTGCGACCTAGCGGAATTGCGCGAGGAAGCGCAGGTCGTTGTCGAAGAACAGGCGCAAGTCGTTGACGCCATAGCGCAGCATGGCCAAGCGCTCTACGCCCATGCCGAAGGCGAAGCCCTGGTACTTCTCCGGATCGATGCCGGACATGCGCAGCACGTTCGGGTGCACCATGCCGCAACCCATCACTTCCAGCCAGCCGGTCTGCTTGCACACGCGGCAGCCTTTGCCGGAGCACATGACGCACTGCATGTCGACTTCGGCCGACGGCTCGGTGAAGGGGAAGAAGGAGGGACGGAAACGCACGCCGAGGTCCTTCTCGAAGAACACGCGCAGGAACTCTTCGATGGTGCCCTTGAGGTCGGCGAAGCTGATGCCTTCGTCTACCAGCAGGCCTTCGACCTGGTGGAACATCGGCGAGTGGGTGATATCCGAGTCACAGCGGTAGACGCGGCCGGGGCAGACGATGCGGATCGGCGGCTGCTGCGACTCCATGGTGCGGACCTGTACCGGAGAAGTATGGGTACGCAGCAGCATGTTCGCGTTGAAATAGAAGGTGTCGTGCATTGCCCGGGCCGGGTGGTGGCCGGGAATGTTGAGCGCTTCGAAGTTGTGATAGTCGTCTTCGACCTCGGGGCCTTCGGCGATGCCGTAGCCTATCCGAGTGAAGAACTGCTCGACCCGCTCCAGGGTACGAGTCACCGGATGCAGGCCACCGGAGGCCTGACCGCGACCCGGCAGGGTCACGTCGATACGTTCGGCCGCGAGCTTGGCGGTCAGGGCAGCCTGCTCAAGCGACTCTTTACGGGTGTTCAAGGCATCCTGAACGCGCTCCTTGGCGGCGTTGATCAGGGCGCCGACCTTGGGACGCTCTTCAGCCGGCAAATCGCCCAGGGTCTTCATCACCTGGGTCAGCTCGCCTTTCTTGCCAAGGTAGTGAACGCGAATCTGCTCCAGGGCATTCACGTCTTCAGTTTGCTGCACGGCCTCAAGCGCTTGCGAGACCAGCGCATCCAGATTTTCCATTTACTGACTCCAGATACGAAATAGGGGAAGAGCGCAAGGCCCTTCCCCTATCGGTGACGTTTAGCACCGGGCAAGCCCGGTGATTGTCGGGGACTTAAGCCAGAACGGCCTTAGCTTTCTCGACAATCGCAGCAAACGCCGCTTTTTCGTTCACTGCCAGGTCGGCCAGAACCTTACGGTCGATCTCGATGGCCGCTTTTTTCAGGCCAGCGATCAGGCGGCTGTAGGACAGACCGTTCTGACGAGCACCAGCGTTGATACGAGCGATCCACAGAGCGCGGAACTGACGCTTGCGCTGACGGCGGTCACGGTAGGCGTATTGGCCAGCCTTGATTACCGCCTGCTTGGCAACGCGGAACACGCGGCTGCGTGCGCCGTAGTAGCCTTTGGCGAGTTTCAGAATCTTTTTGTGACGCTTACGAGCGATGACGCCACGCTTAACACGAGCCATGAGTAATTTCCTCTAGAATCTTGACCGATTAACGAACGCGCAGCATGCGCTCTACTTTGCGGACGTCAGACGGGTGCACCTGGGTGCAACCGCGCAGCTGACGCTTACGCTTGGTAGTCATTTTGGTCAGGATGTGGCTCTTGAAAGCGTGCTTGTGCTTGAAGCCGGAAGCAGTCTTCTTGAAGCGCTTCGCAGCACCGCTCTTGGTTTTCATCTTTGGCATGTTCGGATACTCCGCATTCAATCAATACATATAACCGCAAGGCCTGCCAGTGCCCTGGGGGTTATTTTCGCTTTTTGGGGGCGATGACCATCATCAGCTGGCGTCCTTCCAGCTTAGGATGCTGTTCTACGGTGCCGAATTCGGCGAGGTCGGCTTCGACCCGCTTCAACAGCTCCATACCCAGCTCCTGGTGGGCCATCTCACGACCGCGGAATCGCAGGGATACCTTGGCCTTGTCCCCATCACTAAGGAAACGTACCAGGTTGCGTAGTTTTACCTGGTAATCCCCTTCTTCCGTCCCTGGACGAAACTTGATTTCTTTAATCTGCTGCTGGTGCTGGTTCTTCTTCGCTGCCGCAGCCTGCTTCTTCTTCTCGAAGAGGTGTTTGCCGTAATCCATGATCCGGCAAACAGGCGGCACGGCATCGGCAGAAATCTCTACCAGATCCAGCTTGGCTTCTTCAGCAGCGCGAAGCGCTTCATCAATCGAGACGACGCCAATCTGCTGGCCGTCAGCACCAATCAACCGCACCTCACGAGCCGAGATATTCTCGTTGATCGGGGCCTTCGGTTGAGTCCGCTTGTCCTGTCTCATTTCACGCTTAATAGTGATTACTCCAATTCTTGGCGACCACGCCGGGAAACCGCTTGTGCGAGCGTCTCAGAGAAGCTTTCGAGGGGCATGGAACCCAGGTCGACACCCTCGCGGGTGCGCACAGCAACGGATCGAGTCTCAACCTCCCGGTCTCCAATAACCAAGAGATAGGGAACCTTGAGCAAAGTATGCTCGCGGATTTTAAAGCCGATTTTTTCGTTTCTCAAGTCGGACTTGGCACGGAAACCGCTTTCGTTGAGAACGCGCTCGACTTCGACAGCGAAATCGGCCTGCTTGTCGGTGATATTCATGATCACCGCCTGGGTCGGCGCCAGCCAGGCAGGGAACGCGCCCGCGTAGTGTTCGATCAGCATACCGATGAAGCGCTCGAAGGATCCGAGGATCGCGCGGTGCAACATCACCGGGCGCTTACGGTTGTTATCTTCGGCGATATAGCTGGCATCCAGCCGCTCCGGCAGGTTCGGATCGTACTGCAGAGTACCGCACTGCCAGTTACGGCCGAGGCAATCCTTCAGGGTGAATTCGATCTTCGGACCATAGAACGCCCCCTCGCCCGGCTGGTATTCCCACTCCAGACCAGACTCGTTCAGCGCATCCGCCAGGGCACCTTCGGCACGATCCCACAGCTCGTCGGAACCTACCCGCTTGACCGGACGAGTGGACAATTTCATCGAGATATCGACGAAGCCGAAGTCTTTGTAGACCTGCAGGGTCAGCTTGATGAAGTCAGCCGCCTCCTTCTTCACCTGATCCTCGGTGCAGAAGATGTGCGCATCGTCCTGGGTGAAACCGCGAACGCGCATGATGCCGTGCAGGGCGCCGGACGGCTCATTGCGGTGGCAGGCACCGAACTCCGCCAGACGCAGCGGCAGATCACGATAGGACTTCAGGCCCTGGTTGAAGATCTGGACGTGGCACGGGCAGTTCATCGGCTTGACCGCGTAATCACGGCTTTCCGACGAAGTGGTGAACATGTTCTCGGCGTAGTTCGACCAGTGGCCCGAACGTTCCCACAGAATGCGATCGACGACCTGGGGAGTGCGCACCTCTACATAGCCGTGGTCACGCTGGACCTTGCGCATATACTGCTCGAGCACCTGATAGACGGTCCAGCCGCTCGGATGCCAGAACACCATGCCCGGCGCTTCTTCCTGCAAATGGAACAGGTCCAACTGCTTGCCAATACGGCGATGGTCACGCTTTTCAGCTTCCTCGATGCGCTGAACATAGGCAGCCAGCTGCTTCTTGTCAGCCCAAGCGGTACCATACACGCGCTGCAGCTGCTCGTTCTTCGAGTCGCCGCGCCAGTAGGCGCCAGAAATCTTGGTCAGCTTGAATGCTTTAAGGAAGCGAGTATTCGGCACGTGCGGGCCACGGCACATGTCCACGTACTCCTCATGGAAGTACAGGCCCATGGCCTTCTCGTCAGGCATGTCATCGACCAGGCGAAGCTTGTATTCCTCGCCACGCGCCTTGAACAGCTCGATGACCTCGGCCCGCGGAGTCATCTTCTTGATGACGTCGTAGTCCTTCTCGATCAGCTCAGCCATACGCTTTTCGATGGCCGCCATATCTTCTGGCGTAAAGGGCCGCTCGAAGGCGATGTCGTAATAGAAGCCTTCTTCGATGACCGGACCGATCACCATCTTGGCGGTCGGATAGAGCTGCTTGACCGCATGGCCGACCAGGTGCGCGCAGGAGTGGCGAATGATCTCGAGCCCGTCTTCGTCCTTGGGGGTCACAATCTGCAGCGAGGCATCGTCTTCGATCAGATCGCAAGCATCTACCAGCTTGCCGTTGACCTTGCCGGCCAAGGTTGCCTTGGCCAGGCCCGCACCGATGGACTGAGCCACTTCGAGTACGGATACAGGTTTATCGAAAGTACGCTGACTGCCGTCAGGAAGAGTGATGATGGGCATGGCGCCTCCTCTCCTAGTGGTGACCTCTACCAAAGGCCACATGGGTTGGGATGAGCCAGTACGCGATTCGGTGGTATGCCCGCCATACGGAAGCAGGAGCCTTGCAGCCAACCAGAGCCGAACCAGAGTCACTGGAGGTAATGAAGAGCGGGATGCTTGCAGAAAGCCTGAGCCCCGACAAGCGCCCAATAAAAAAGGGTCACCTGAGTGACCCTTTTTATCGAATTTGGTAGGCACAATTGGACTCGAACCAACGACCCCCACCATGTCAAGGTCACTGCAAAGCGGGCGCGGAGTATACACACCAAGGCCCCTAGAGAACACCCATTCACTTCTCTAGAGGCTCCATCATGGCAACGCTACGTCAACTCTCCTCAGGCAACTGGAACGCCCAGGTCCGCATCAAGGGTCAACCCGCTCAATCCAAAACCTTCCCCACCCAAGAGGCAGCCCAGCATTGGGCTAAGCAGCTTGAGGCAGTCACCAAGCAACACAAAACCCACACCATCTACACATTGGGCATGACCTACTGTGACTCACGCCTAAAGGGTAAAGGCAGCTACTACCACGCGTTACAACTGGTAGAACAGCTAGGAGCAGCCTTCCCTCAACCTCTCGATGAAATCACCCCTCAGCAAATAAACGACTTCAAGCTGAGACGCCTTAAGACGGTGAAGCCTGCCACCTGTAGGACTCAGCTAGCGTTCATGTCCCGATGCTTCCGCTTTGCCAAGCGTGAGCTACTGATTGACGTTGCCAATCCGCTTTCAGAGATAGCCCTCCCCCAAGCATCCAAGGCCAGTGACAAGGTAGTGAGCCAAGGAGAGCTAATGCTCATCCTCAATGAGCTATCCCCCACCATGCGATTAATCACTGAGCTGGCTTATGAAACCGCTATGAGGCGCTCAGAGATAGTCATGCTCACGACTGATTGCGTACACCTTGAGGAACGCATAGCGGATGTTATCGACGGTAAGAATGGAACTAGGTCAGTCCCTCTTACAATGCGTGCTGTAGAGCTTCTACAAGAGGCCATGAAGCGAGCTAGAGCTAAGCGCATACCAGAAGGAAGGCTATTCCATGTCACCCCTCACAGCGTCTCTACAGCGGTTAGAAGGGCTAGAGAGAAAGCCAATCTTGACGACACTGTAAGACTCCATCAGCTACGCCATACGAGAATTACCAACGTAGCCAAGAAGGGATTTAACAACGCTCAAATCATGGTTGTGTCTGGTCACAGGGATACTAGGTCTGTAGCTAGGTACTCTCACCTGAATGCTAAAGACGTAATCCACCTCATCGATTAAGCGCTTCACAAGCCCACCAGAAGGCCTTAGGGACACCACAACCTAGGGCCTTTTTTTCGCCTCAAGAAAATAAATCCAACCCTCGCTTAGACAATCAAATCCAATTCTCAGTATAAGTAGTATATGAATCACAAATCAGGAAGAACAGAAGTTCACCATACAACCAAAAAGGAGAAAGCATTATGCAATGAGTCAATCTAGCAATTATCAATAGAAAGCAAAAAGCACAAACAAAGGAAACAGAAATCATGTTCACAATAGAAGACGTTATAAATCTACGCAACAAAGGTCTAAAGACAGCCTCATCAAAGATCATATATTTAATGATTCGAAACAATACAAACGAAGAAGGGTGGTCAACCATTAGCACCAGCGAATTCTCAGCAGCAACTAGCCTTACAGTGAGGGCGGTTTTTAAGGTGCTTGGAAAACTTAAAGCTTGCGGACTCATCGAACAAAACCCAAACAAAGAACACCCAAATAGTATCAACCAATTTCGAATTATCGAACTGTAAGGAACTCACTATGACCAAGACTATCAACCCCCAAGACATCTTTGAGCTTTCCAAATTTACCGGACGCTCCCCTTCTGAAATTCTAGATATCGCTCAACGTGAAGGATGGGAGATTACAGATAGCGCACCTATTCAATCTAGCCAAGCTTCTTCCCCTCAACGGACTAGCGTCATGAATGACCCTGCCGGGGCAGTGGCAATGATGCGACAACTCAGAGAGGAAACCGTTAAGCGTCTCTATCAATCTGATCCAGGAATTAGAGAGGGTATTGACGCACAAATGGCCATTGAAGCTAGCAAGGGCAAGAAGACCATCCAGTCCAATTTCAATTACGACGAGCAAGGTAATCTCTTTGGCGTTAAGGAATCCGTAGTGACTGGCGCAAACGCTACAGTTAAAAATCAGACTGAGCTTATGAAAGAGATTAAGAAGAACATCTACAAACAATATGGGGTGACAGAGTGAGCCTGAAAGAGCTCTATCGCTCCGAAGGTGAAGCCTTGTATCTAGCTGAGCGTAAAGCACAAGCTCAAGAGAAAGCAGCAGCTATAGCCATTAAGAATGCAATGCTTATTGGAGAGATCAAGGAATACAAGGGAGTACGCTATCAAATGAATCAGCGAGGGAATTATGAATGCTTGGACCTTCCACCTCTTAGCGGGCTTGATGGTGCTTTTACTTCCGCTCTGATTCTCCACTCCATCATTGATAATATGGAAGCTGATGGAACACTCCCAAAAACAAAGGTAAAGAGCGATAAGTAAATTTCTCTATGGCTGGGTAGTTACCCTCCTCTGCTTCATCAGCATCTCAGCCATTCTAACCCTCGCTACAACCCTCCTAATACTCCTTCTGCAAGCTTTTATAAGCCACCCCTAGCCAACCCCATGGCATGGCTTCTATTGCCTCTTATACGCGCTCATAGGAGCTTGCAGAGCCACATTAAAGAACAAGGAAACATGAACAATAAGAACATTTACTTCAACTCCGCTCTTCCTGGCAAAGGCAAGACAGAAGCATTCATCCAAGAGATCGACAATCAACCGTATTTTATCAAGCGCATTGTTTATGCCAGCGCAACAAAGGTGCTAGCCAACTCTGTTCGCAAACGAATTGAAAGCAGAGAACTACCACTCCTTGAGCTGAATTCGTCAACCATCAGAAACAAACCAATATCCTATGCTGTAGAAGAAGCTCTTCTTGAACTTGACCCCAAGGTTCTACTAATCACTCACAAAACCTTGGCAGCTATCGACCATAGCTTTTTAGAAGGCTGGGAAGTATACATTGACGAAGACCCAGCCATTGAAGAGCTGCGTGAATTCTCAGTAGGTGAGTCAAAGTATGAAACCCACTTTGAGAAGTACGCCGTAGCAGCAGAGGGAAATGAGCTACTCCTAAACCTTGCGAACAAGCATGAAGCCAGACTGGTCTATCAGGAAGGCCGAGACGAGGAGCGGGAGGACAACCTCACTGTCTTCCTAGGCGCCCTACTGAGCGACAAGCACAAGGTGTACGCCACCAAGCACACCTCCAAGAGGAAGCGAGGAGCTAACGAATGGCGCGTACGGATCGTAGGGCTTACGGACTACACAGGCATCTATGATAACGCCAAGAAAACCACCTTCCTTGGCAGCAACATTCATAAAGGCCTTGCTCTCAGCCTAGCGAAACAGAAGGGATACAGCCTGATTGACTCAACAAAAGGAGCATCGTACGCCAATTGCCCAGTGATACTCCCGCTGGTGAACGCCGATTACAACAGCAAGTTTATGATGTACATGGACCCGATTACCGGCAAACAAAGTGAGAGCTGGGAGCCAGGTAACTTTGGGGAAATAATGTTCCATCAAGCAATGCGAGCTATTGGAGAGAGAAAGGCAATCATTGCAGCTCACTCCTACATGGACCTACCGTTTAATCAGTATCCAAATCTCGCTGTAGTACCGATGGACTGCCGTGGACTAAATGACTACTCAGACTACGACTGCTCAATCAGCCTTATACATGGAAACCCATCCCCTTCTGAAGAAGCAAGCAGAAAGGATTTGGCAAAAATTGCTGAGGTTGATTACGAGGTAGTTAACGACGCACTTGATTGGAGACGCCTCAATGACGCTAACCTTCAAATCATGGCTCGAGTCAAGATTAGAATCAATGACAATACAGAACAGACCTATCACATCGTTCCTACATACGGCGATGCTAGACGATTGATCTTTGAAATTGGCTCCACTTGCATCATCGATAAAAGCTACATGATGGAACCACCAAAGTCTGAGGCAAAACGCAGTCAGGAGTACAAAATCCAAATTGCCAATGAGCTAAAGTCTAGCGGTCTTAGTAATCGTAAAATCGCTGAAAAGATGGGTGTTAGCAATAGCACTGTAGGCTTATGGTTGAAAGCTTAACTGTGCGAATCTGGCTAGAAGTCTCTAGCTAAAATCGCACACTCTTCTTAACGTTCGCTACGCTCACACCAGATTACTCGCAGTAATTTCTTAACGCTCGAAAAGAAGGAGTGATGGTTAGGACTAAACCGACATACGTCGGGATACACCTAACTATGGCGAGTAGTTAACGCTCTTGCTCTACCCCTTCCGGGAGGAAAGCCTACCCGGCTTGAGGGACCACCACTACCTACTCCTAACAATAACAAATTAACCGAACTATCTTCGATAGGTATTGTTAACTATCGTTAACTGAATGTTAATTGACGCCTGCCGGCAGCAGAAGCAACGCCCTACCGGGCTTTACGCTCGAAAGGATAAGAGCAAGATCAAAAGCATCACCCCTAACACTCCCGACATACGTCGGCATACTTATTACTAACAAAAGGCAAATATCAATGACCACTCATAGCGAAGCTATAACCATACCAGTAGACGGAAAACAGAAATACATTGAAGCGTACTCCCATAGTCTTCTAGCGAAGGAATGGGGAATTAGTCTGATTACGCTAGACACTCATGCCAAGGAGAACGCTTGGGATATTGAACACAAGCTCTATTGGCATGAACGAGCCCCTTGAAACACAGGACACCGTTTCCCCCTTACCATAAGGGATAGGCAAACGACTGTGTTTATGACTACCAGCAAAGACAAAACCATCGAAGTGCTCGGCCAGGAGCGGCGTCGCCGCTGGAGCGTCGAGGAAAAACTGGCCATGGTGCGCGAGAGTCTCGAGCCCGGGCAAAGCGTCTCGGTGGTGGCCCGGCGCAACGGCATCAACCCCAACCAACTGTTCCACTGGCGCAAGCTCTACCAGGACGGCAGCCTCTCGGCGGTCAGTGCCGGTGAAGCGGTGGTGCCCGCCTCCGAGTTGGCCGATGCCCTCAAGCAGATCCGCGAACTGCAACGGATGCTGGGCAAGAAGACCATGGAGGCCGAGATCCTCAAGGAAGCGGTGGAGATCGCCCGCTCGCGAAAATGGATTGCGCACTCACCCTTGTTGCCGGGGGACGACCAGTGAAGGCGGTCAGTGAGAGTCTCGGTGTGGCGCGCTCGCAATTGACGGCTCGACTCAAACAACCCGCTCCAGGGCTGCGGCCTCGTCGGCGCCGAGCGTTCAACGATGTGACCTTGGTCGAGCAGATCCAGCAGGCAGTCGGCGCCCTGCCCAGCTATGGCTATCGTCGGATCTGGGGTCTGTTGCGTCGGCAGCATGAGCAACAGGCCCTGCCACCGGTCAACGTGAAGCGGGTTTACCGCGTCATGCGTGATCACGATCTGTTGCTGGAACGCCGTCGCAAGCAGCCGGGTGTGGCGCGGCGTCACGAAGGTCGTGTCGCCGTGGATACAAGCAACACCCGCTGGTGTTCGGATGGCTTCGAGTTCCGCTGCGAGGATGGTGACAAACTGCGCGTGACCTTCGCTCTGGACTGCTGCGACCGCGAAGCCATCAGTTGGGTGGCCAGCCCACACGGCTACAGTGGCGACGATGTCCGCGACGTGATGCTGGAAGCCGTCGAGCAACGCTTCGGTAGCGAGCTGCCTGCGTCGCCGGTGCAATGGCTGAGCGATAACGGCTCGGCCTATACCGCCGAACAGACCCGGGTCTTTGCCCGGCAGATCGGCCTGCTACCTCTGACAACACCGGTGTGCAGCCCACAGAGCAACGGGATGGCGGAGAGCTTCGTGAAGACCATGAAGCGCGACTATATCCGCCACATGCCCAAGCCCGATCGAGCGACGGCCCTGCGCAACCTGGCCATCGCCTTCGAGCATTACAACGAGGAACATCCGCACAGCGCACTGAACTACCGCTCACCTCGGGAGTTCAGACGCTTGGCTGAGGCATCAACTTAACGGGGTACCGGTGTCCGGTTTGATAGGGGCAAGTCCA
>NZ_SSOL01000023.1:0-69491 GCF_029871275.1 Pseudomonas sp. BN414 | reverse complement strand
CGTGCCTTCGGCATCCTTGGTCGCGAAGCGAGGAGCCACCAGGCTGGCAAACTTTTCCAGTTCCTCGTTGTTCTGCTCCGGGTCCAGGTGACCCTGACCGAACATCAGGAACAGCTCGTTGAAGCCCAGGCGGTCGTGGGCGCGGCCGATCTGATCGGCGATCTCGTCAGCCGAGCCGATCAGCACGTTCGGCATTTTCTGGCCGAACGGGATGAACCACTTGTCCCAGAACCACTTGTGCTCGGCCATCAACTGCTTGGCCTTGTCCTTGTCATCGGTCAGCATCAGGAAACCACCCCAGGCAGCAACATCCTCACGGGCAACCTCCCGCTCGTGCTGGCGTGCGGTATCGGCATAGCGGGTCCACAGGGCATCACAGAAGTCCAGGTCGGAAGCCAGCACGATTGGCTTGCCGCCTTCCCGGGCCCACATGTCGACGGTGCGCATGCTGCCGGCAAAGCCGCCGTAAATTTTCGGGTGGGGACTCTGGTAGCACTTCGGCGCAATGCCGATCTGGCGCACGATGCCATCTGCATCCATGCCCTTGCCCATGCTGGCATAGGCCGGGTGACCGGCAGAGCCGCCATTTGGCGGAAACTCCCAGTGTTTGCCCTTGTGGCTGAACACGTCGTTGGCCCAGGCCTTCTTGATGACCTGCAGCGATTCCTCGAAGACTTCGCGGTTCAGCGCATCTTGCTCGTCGCGGGCCTTGGCGTTGTCCGGCGTAGTGGCGCTGACACCCGGACGCGCAGCATAGGAGTCGACCCAGCGCGCATGGTAGCCACGGGTGAAACCAACCATCAGGCGCCCTTGGAGCATGTGGTCAAGGGTGGCGATTTCTTCAGCGATACGCACCGGGTTATGGGTCGGCAGGGTGTACCCCATGATGCCGGCCTTCATCCGCTTGGAATGCAGGCCCACATAGAGACTGAACATGCCGGGATGGTTGTTGATCTCAAAACCTTCGATCTGCAGGTGATGCTCAGGCTGGCAATAGCCTGCATAACCAAGCTCATCCGCCAGACGAACGTAATCACGCACTTCGGATAGAAAGCGCTGATACAACTCAGGACGCTGCCCAGCCATACCCGCTTCCAGCTCATAACGACGACCGATCACACCTGTTTGCATCAAATGAAACTTCATTGCGTCCCCTCCTGTTCGTTGTGTTATCAAAACTAATCAGCTTCGCTCCGTTTGTCAACACATATGTTGATAGGCTGAACGGAGCAATGAGCGGCAAGCTGAGCCGCCAGCCACGAATCAATAACTCATTGATTTAAATCAAAAAACCCTGGTATCGACGCGACGGACCCGAAGCGGCATAGCGCCCACTTCGAGTCGGCGTGAGCCGCAGGCGCGCGCGGGTCAACCGTTGAAAATAGGATGCGGGATCACTTCAATTTGAGATGGGAGAGCATATGCCCCAACTTGGTTGCCTTGGTTTGCAGGTAATGTGCATTGCAGGGCGTCAGTTCTGACTGCAACTTGACCCTCTCAACAATGTTGATGCCGTCACGCCTCAGGGCCTCCACCTTCCGCGGGTTGTTCGTCATCAGGCGCACAAACTCAATGCCAAAATGACCGAGCATCTGTGCACCAATCAGGTAATTGCGCATGTCAGCTCCGAATCCCAGTTGCTCATTAGCCTCGACAGTGTCTGCCCCCTGATCCTGGAGTTCGTAGGCCCGTAGCTTGTTGATCAAACCAATGCCTCGCCCCTCTTGGCGCAGGTAGAGCAAAATGCCTCGCCCTTCCTCGGCAATCAGTTTCAGCGCGATATTTAACTGCGATCCACAATCGCAGCGCTGACTGAACAGTGCATCTCCGGTCAGACACTCGGAATGCACCCGACACAGGACAGGCTCACCTGAACAGACATCACCCAGTGTAAGGGCAACATGCTCCTTGCCGGTCTCGAGGTCTTCAAACCCGTGAATATCAAAGGTCGCAAAGGGCGTTGGCAGATGCGTGGATACCGCATATTTCAAACTCATATCCTGCTCTCGATCTGTTCAGACATGACCAACGCACAACTTCTTGCACAGCACGACACACATACACCAGCTCGGATTAAATGCTAATTGTTTGAGTCCGGGAACCCAGAACATACGCGAAGAATCAGCGGTAGACGACGTACTCCGAGACCTGCAAGTTGAACCCGGATATCCCGTGATACTTTGCCGGCGACGCCATGAGCCGCATATCCCCCAAGCCGAGATCACGGAGTATCTGCGACCCAACACCAATCATCAGAGGATCACCATCTGCCGATGCTCTAGGCACTTTGGACATGCTACTCAGGGCATCTATCTTGTGTTTCATGTCTGAGGAAGATTCTGCGCCTGCAAGAAGTACCAACACGCCCTTTTTCTCCGCCGCAATTCGCGCAAGGCAGCGCTGGATATTCCAGCCACTACTGCCAGGAATCTGAATGCCGAGCAAATCGCGGAGGCAAACCGACTGCTGCACGCGAACTAGCGTAGCCGAGCCATCCAGTTCGCCCTGGGTCAGAGCCAGGTGGATATCTCCGTTAATACAGTCGCGATAGGAATGCATCATGAATTGACCATGATCGGTCATCACTGACTGCTTATACAGCCGCTCAATGGTCGCTTCATTGACAGCCCGATAATGGATTAGATCGGCAATGGTGCCGATCCTGAGCCCATGCTCCTTGGCAAATTCGATCAATTCAGGCAGGCGCGCCATTGAGCCGTCTTCGTTCATCACTTCACAGATCACCCCGGTTTCATTAAGGCCGGCCAGTCTGGCGAGATCGCAGGAAGCTTCTGTATGCCCAGCGCGAACCAACACACCACCCGGCTCGGCGATCAGTGGGAAAATATGCCCCGGCTGGACAATGTCCTCCGCCCTCGCAGAGTGTGCCGCTGCGGCCTGTACCGTCAGAGCCCGATCCGCGGCGGAGATCCCGGTACTAACCCCCCTTGCCGCCTCAATCGAGGCGGTGAACTTGGTGCCGAACCCTGACCCGTTGTGTTCGACCATCAGCCTCAGCCCCAAGCGTTCGGCCTGGGACTTGCTCATTGGCATGCAAATCAGGCCGCGAGCAAAGCGAGCCATGAAGTTGATGTGCTCAGCCTTCACATGCTGAGCGGCCATGACGAGGTCGCCCTCGTTTTCGCGATCCTCATCGTCAATCAATACGACCATTTTACCGAGGCGGATGTCTTCGATAATGTCTTCAATCTTGTCTAACTGCATAGCTGCACCCTTAATGGCCGTTTGATGGGATTCCCCTTAGCTACAGGTTTTCCCGGCGCGCCGGCAGATCGGCCGCCTGCGGCTCGCCACCCGGCCACCGGACCCGCAGATCTGCGGTGAGTGAGGTCGCAACCTGCTCCCAAGGCCCCATATGTACTGCCAGCATTTCCCTTTTCGAAAAATGCCATTTGCCGTGCAGACGTTGGTATTTGTCGTAATAACGCACGGCCCCAAACAGGCTTTGGCCAGCCATGGCAATTTCGAGATGCGCGCCAACCACTCCCGTTGCGGTGTCATCACCGGTGAAAGTGATCAGGCTATAGTGAGGCGTGTGGATAGTGATGCCCATGTTCGCTCTGGCACTTCGCAGGAAAGCCATGATCGCGGCCCGATCAGTACCGCCGGCGAACCCGCCGGCATGGAATTCTGCTCCAGGCGCAAAGAGCGCCTCCAGGGTAGCGAAGTCATCATCGTCTGTGGCAACGAAGTAGCGGACGGCCAAATCCTGTAGCTCGGCGCGGTCTTCCAGCGCTTTTAGCCTGCGTTCGATATCTGACATATGAATACCCTCTTTCTTGTTTTGAACCATCGTGCGGCCTTTGTCGAAATTAGTCAACACAAGAGTTGATTTGCTCTGTCATCGACCGCCCCCGACTCGATTTCCGGGTAACCGTCCGCGGCCGCCAGCAAGCGACATCGGGGCGAATCATTTCCAGTCTCTGGTTGCAGATCCACGGCAACCAAATCAACAATACAGTTGACTGAAAAGCCTTGCCGGCCCAGATTCGGCGCAGACCATCAACACTAGGAGTGCTTACATGCGGGCAATTATTTGCAGCGAATACGGCCCTGCAGAGGCGCTGACCCAAGGCGAAATGGGCAGCCCGACCATCGGAACCGACGACATTCGCATCAGGGTCTATGGGGCAGCAGTCAATTTCCCAGACAATCTGATCATCCAGGGAAAGTATCAAGCCAAGCCGCCGATGCCCTTTGCCCCAGGCTTTGAGATCGCAGGCGAGGTGATTGAGGTCGGCGCCAATGTCAATGCATTACACCCTGGTGACCGCGTCATGGCTCTGACCCGAGATGGCTACGGCGGATTCGCCGAAGAGGCCGTGGCCCGCGCCGAACTGGCGGTTCCGGTGCCGGAGGGCATGGATTGTGTAACCGCATCAGGCTTTTATTCCTCATACGGCACCAGTTACTACGCTCTGGTTCGCCGCGGCCGGATTCAGGCAAATGAGACTCTCGTTGTGCTCGGCGCCGCGGGCGGCGTGGGCCTTGCCAGTATTGAAATTGCCAAGGCGCTCGGTGCAACAGTCATTGCTGTTGCCAGCTCCAAACACAAGCTGGAAGCTGCCAAGGCACACGGCGCCGACCACCTAATCGATTACAGCAACGAAGACCTGAAGAAGCGGGTACTAGAGCTGACCGACGGCCGAGGGGCGGATATGTGCATGGATACGGTGGGCGGCGAAGCCTTCAATAGCATGTCACGCTGCATGAGCCACGGTGGCAGGCTATTGATTGTCGGCTTCGCCAGCGGACAGATTCCGCAGATACCGGCCAACCTGCTGCTGCTGAAGAACATTCAGGTGGCCGGCATCTTCTGGTGGCCCGCCGTACAACTCGATCCGGCGCAACACCACGCCAGTTTCAGGCACCTGTCGGAGCTTTACAGGGCGGGAAGTCTGAGGCCGCTTATTTCGCGGACGTACCCGCTAGAAAGGACACCGGATGCCCTAAAAATGGCGCTGTCCCGCAATCTGATTGGCAAACTGGTTATCACGCCGACCACCGAACCAGGTAACTAGATCCCCCCAACTCAGCGGGGGGGCTCTGTCGCCATAAGCCTGTATACCGGATCAACCGGGAAGCGATCACCGCGCGTAAATCCATCGAGAGGAATCGGTGCCTCTGCTTCGACCCAGGCTTCCACCTTGTGCCAATCCAACACCACCGTGCGCTCATCAATCTTCCATTCGCCATTGCGCCGGGAGAGACGATCCAGATAACGGGCACCCATTACATCGGCCATCCGTGGACTACCGATTCGCACAAGAGTCGCCATGACCTGCGACTCCGATCGTGCGGAATCTCCATCAACCTCAATCAGCACGTTGGTGATCGAGTGTGTAGTCGCCACGTTAGCGGAGGTTAGGCGTGCGGGTAAAAAACGAGCAAAGTCGCTACCAGCCCCCCGCCAGTAACCATGATCATCGTAGGCGTCGTCATGGTAGACAGAACGGATCAACTCCTCGTCGCAGCGATCCGCACCGCGGCAATAACGGATCAGCACCTCATAGATCGCCTGCTTGTCCAGCAGTACCTGCATGTCTTTGGTCATTACTCTGCCCTTGATGTTGTTATCGCGATCCCGGCCATGGGCCAGGGGTTAAATCGACTCGAACTGGATACAACGGACACGTTCCGTTAGGTCATACAGTGATTCATTCATCGAGCAAATATCAACACATTTGTTGACTTGCAGGGAACAAGAATGCTACTGATGGCCATGGAACAGATGGTGGGGCAAGCCGGGCTGCGCGAGACGCGCTGACAACGATCGGATCCGACAATCCAAGTCACAGGAGTCCAGGATGAACACAGCCAACAACCTACTTGAAGGCAACAAGGAAGTGGTGCGCCATTTCTTGAGCGTTTTCTCCACCGGTGATGTGGCCGGTATTGTCAGCTGCCTGGACGATGACTGTATCTGGTGGATATCCGGCAACGTACCCGGCATTTCTGGCAGCTACAGCAAACTTCAGATGGGAGAACTGCTCGCTGGCGTCGTCAACGTCTACAAGCAAGGCGCTTTGCCGATCACTTCCGGCAGCATGACTGCCGAAGGCAAACGTGTCGCGGTGGAAGCAGAGTCGTGCTCGGAGCTGAAAAACGGACGGGTGTTCAAGAACACCTATCACTTTCTGTTCGAGGTGGATGGTAAGCGCATCACCAATATCCGGGAATACAGTGACACTCTGCACATGTACGAAACCTTCATCGCCGAGTAGATCACACCAGCTTGGCGGGGCGCGGCTGCCCTGCCCAACACAAAACAACAAGAGGACAACAGCGTGGGTCGACTAACAGGCAAAGTGGCGTTGATTACCGGGGCCGCTAGGGGCATGGGCGAGTCCCATGCCAGATGTTTCGTTGCGGAAGGTGCCAAGGTGGTGTTGACCGATCTGTCAGAACAAGCCGGCCAGGCACTGGCTAAGGAGCTTGGCAGTAACGCGTTGTTCTTGAAGCACGACGTCACCTGCGTCAACTCCTGGGCAGAGGTGATGGCCGAGGCCGAATCCGCGTTTGGCCCCCCCACTGTGCTGGTCAACAATGCCGGCATACTTGGCCCGGTAGCCAACACCCTGGCCCTCAGCGAAGCGGATTACCTGAAGGTTTGCAGCATCAACCAGCACTCGGTGTTTCTGGGTATGCGGGCCGTTCTGCCGTCCATGCTCAAGGCCGGCATCGGTTCGATTGTGAACATTTCGTCGATTGCCGGCATGGCCGCAAACTATGGCTTCCCAAACCTGGCCTATGTGGCCAGCAAGTTCGCGGTACGTGGCATGACCAAAGCGACAGCAATTGAATACGGCCCGAAAAACATCCGCGTTAACTCGGTACACCCCGGCTTCATTCAGACGCCGATGATGGTGGAGGCAACCGATGAGAACGGTGGAGATGCGCTGAGCCTGATTCCGTTGGGCCGTATCGCCGACCCCAAAGAGGTCTCCAACCTGGTGCTGTTCCTTGCATCGGACGAGTCCTCCTACATCACAGGCAGTGAACACCTGATTGACGCGGGGATGCTGGCTCAGTAAGTCGCCCGTTATTGCTGAACGAAGATACTTTCACAGCAGCCGTGCTGAGATTTTCTTTGCCAAGCTCGAGACGTCAACAGCCCCTCGCGGGGTACCGACTCGAGCGCGGCGAAGGGTCGTAGCCACGTGACTAGGTCGATGGCTGGCCAGCTGATTGCCCACGCCACCTCCGTCATTGAGCTGCCAGACCTTCGGCTGATTACAAGCGTTGAGACGAAAAATGCGCAAGATGTTATTCAAGGGCGCCGCGGGCATCAGCCTGGCGGCCGATGTCGGCGGCGACCCCGATCGTCAGCCCATCGTGCTGCTGCACGGCGGCGGACAGACTCGTAACTCGTGGAAAAACACGGCGCAGCGCATGGTCGATCGCGGCTATCACACCGTGTCGTTGGACTTGCGCGGCCATGGTGACAGTGGCTGGTCGCACGACCAGGACTACAGCCTGGATGTCTTCGTTGCTGACTTGCATGAGGTTCTGGAGACCCTGCGCCGGCCACCGGTGCTGGTCGGAGCCTCGCTTGGTGGGCTGACTTCACTGCTAGCCATCGGCGAGGCCCGTCAGCCTGCCCAGGGCCTGGTGCTGGTGGACGTGGTGCCGCGGATCGAGGCCGAAGGAGCAGCGGAGATCCTCCAGTTCATGCAGGCTGCCCCGAATGGCTTCACTAGCCTGCAAGAAGCAGCCGATGCGGTTGCAGCCTACCTTCCCCATCGGCAGCGGCCGACCGACTTTGGAGGGCTCAAGCGTAACCTGCGCCTAGGCGCCGATGGCCGCTACCGCTGGCACTACGATCCGGCGTTCACCGCCCCAGACAACCAACGCTCCCGGCACCCCGAGCGTCTAGAAGCTGCTGCATCAAGGGTGGACATACCTACGCTTCTTATCCGTGGCGGTGCCAGCCGGCTGGTCAGTGAAAAAGGGGTAAATCAGCTTCTTGCGCTGATTCCGCACGCTCGGCTGGCCAATGTGGCCGGCGCCGAACATATGGTCGCCGGCGACAGCAACGACGCGTTCAACGATGCCTTGTTCGACTTTCTGAACAGCTCGGTGGAAGCTTAGGGACTATCCGTACTTGATGTTGAAGGTAGGTGCAGCCATTTGAAATCGCGTTGATTTCTACGGCCAAACGGTAGAAGGCAAGGAAGCTATGCTCATGCCTTTCGCAGCGGCTATTGACGCTTCGCATGGGTAGTTAGGGAAACTCACAGACTGAATCATCCCGGGCTGAGTGGGCACTGACTTAAGGTGAATAATGCCCACCACTCGGAGTGTTCATGCCCCAGACCAGACGACGTTTTCCCAACTCTTTCAAACGCGAGGCGATAGACCACGTACTTTGCGGGATGTCGCTTCGTCATGTAGCCCAGGCATTGGGTATTGCTGAAAGCCTGCTAGGCAAATGGAAGAGCCACTACGAACAGCAAGGTGGCGATGCCTTCCTGGGCAACGGCAAGCATCGTGTTGAGAGTGCTGAACTTCTCCGCCTGCGCCAGCAATTGGCCCAGGCCACCATGGTGCGCGAAGTGTTAAAAAACCACCTTCCCGGCACTCCGTAGCCCATTGGATTAGAAGCACGCCCACTACGGTGACTCCACAGGACCGTGGTCGTCTGCTTTCTGGGAGGCTGAGCCCCCGTCAAAATACCTGCCCCAGAGGAAGCTGCAGACCCGCGAGTGGTAGAGCGTTTCGTGACCCCGTTTAGGAAGGTGATCTGATCCGAGCCACCTCCGGAATTTTCGGTGTGGGCGGGTGCACGTGATAAAGCTCATATCAGCGCGCTGCCTGGCGGTCATTCATGATCGCGCAACCGGTACTGATCTTGGCTCGCGGTTTCATGTGGTCGCAAACCTCACTGAACTCACCGAAGTGTCGGTACAAACTATCAGCCCTTCACTGCTGATGTGGACCTGGTTGGCCCAGCTTTGGGACACCACGGTGGCGATGGAGTTGGCCGGCGTATATTGGATTCCGGGCTACGAGATTCTAGCCCGCAGTCGCCACTACCTGCCGATTGCCCCGAATCATCTGGACGCCAGTTCGCCCCGGATCGCACCAACCGGCATTGAGTCTCGAACATGACCTACGTGCGGACAGCCCAAGGAGGCTATATCTGGCGTTGGTCGTGTGCAGTCGTCGATTGGGCGATGCTTCACCGTATGCATCAGCCCCGTACACACTGCGCTGGAGATAGCCCTTGCACGACGCCAGCGACAGGCGGAGGTGCTGCTGCATTCGGCAGCGGCAGCCAATACTGCGCCTACGACTACCAGGCTTTGCCTGGACGACATCGAATCGTGCCCAGCCATTCACACTCGGGGAACTGCCGGCACACTCGGTGAGAGAGCGTTTCTTCCGCTCGCTGAAAGTCGAGGGGAATACTTGATGCGCTATGCCAGCTGCCAGGAGGCAAAGCCCGATCTGTTCTACGACACAATCACCGTCGCCGCAACTCGACACGGGGCTATCTCCGTCTGATGGAGTTTGAGCGGCACTCTGCGAGCAGTAGCTCTCAACTACCTGTCCACTAGCTCCTGGACACACCACATGTCGGGAATAGGCCTACCTATTCATCTTCGATATTGAAGAGTGCCGCCAGAGTGATATCGAGCTTGGCCTTCTGCAAGGCCAAGTCTTGTGCCCCCCCAGCCCCTTCCAGACTGACCGCGTAGGTCAGTGCGCCCAATGCCCCCATCCACAGCAGCTGCGCCGTGTCCTTGGGTGAATACTTTAACTGCCCCTGCGTATGGAAATGGGATAGATCCTCAGCGACCCCTCGCAGGGTATCAGCGACCAGGCTCGGAGGCTCTCCCGCCATGATCTGCTGAATCACAATGCGACACATATTCGGCTCTGAGTAGGCAAACTGCAGGAACGTTGCCCATCCATCGCGTATCCCCTTGAGCGGCCCCTTCTCTTCGATACCGTCGTGATAGGCCTTGGCAACCTGCAGGTAGGTCACGTCAATCGCAGCCTTGTGCAGTCCATGCAGATCACCGTAGTGGTGATACAACGTTGGCGGCGTTACGCCTACCTCCGCACAGATCGCCCGCATGGTTGCACCCTCGCGTCCCTTGGTACTTAACAGGTGCACGGCTGCACGCAGCAAGTCCTGCTTGATATCGCCATTGCTGGAGTCGATACGACCTTTTTTTTCCAGAGGCTGGGCTGTTGTCAATGTAAGTCCTCACTGCCGTGTTCGATCCAGGGCGACCCAAGCCACACGGCTACTCAACGCCCCGGCGGGAAGCCGGTCCGCACAATACCAGCATGATTCACAAGTCAAAACCGTCACCCAACACGCGTGTTGAATATTTTTCACCGCGCATGTTGACCATCAACGCAATCGTCCATATATTCAGTATATCACCGATATACAGCTCAACCTGACCATTTGAGCACAGCGGGAAGGCTTCGCTGGCCCAGCCCCAAAGCACAACAAGAACGAGGTGTAAGAATGCAATATGCAAGAGCAGCTGTGATGGTCGAACAAAATCGGGTCGAGACCTGGAACGTCCCGGTTTTTGATCCTGCACCAGGCGGAGCCCTGGTACGCGTGGTCCTTGGTGGCGTGTGCGGCAGCGATGTGCACATCGTCTCCGGAGAAGCGGGCACTATGCCCTTCCCGATCATTCTCGGCCACGAGGGTGTGGGGCGCATCGAAAAACTCGGGGCCGGCGTCACCACGGACTATGCAGGAGTCCCGGTTAAGCAGGGTGACATGGTGTATTGGGCCCCCATCGCACTGTGCCATCGCTGCCATAGTTGCACCGTTCTGGATGAAACCCCCTGCGACAACTCAACCTTTTTTGAGCATGCGGACAAGCCCAACTGGGGCAGTTATGCAGACTTTGCCTGCCTACCCAACGGCATGGCCTTCTACCGTCTGCCCGATCACGCCCAACCGGAAGCATTGGCCGCACTCGGCTGCGCCTTGCCAACCGTGCTGCGCGGCTATGACCGCTGCGGCCCCGTGGGCCTGGACGATACTGTGGTTGTTCAGGGTGCCGGCCCGGTCGGACTCGCTGCTGTGTTGGTTGCTGCGGCATCTGGTGCCAAGGAAATCATTGCCATCGACCATTCCCCGGTTCGCCTGGAAATGGCACGCAGCCTCGGCGCGACTGAGACCATCTCGCTCAAGGACACCACCCCGGAAGACCGGCTACGCATCGTCGCCGAACGGTTCGGCAAGCGAGGCGCCAGCCTGGTCGTGGAAGCCGCCGGCGCCTTACCGGCCTTCCCTGAAGGCGTGAACCTGACCGGCAACCACGGCCGCTACGTCATTCTCGGCCTGTGGGGCGCGATTGGTACTCAGCCCATCGCTCCCCGCGATCTGACCATCAGGAACATGACGATTGCCGGAGCGACCTTCCCCAAACCCAAGCATTACTACCAGGCCATGCAGCTTGCGGCGCGACTGCAGGACCGCTTCCCGCTGGCCGACCTAATCACGCAGCGCTTTTCCATCAATGATGCCAACAAGGCGCTTGAGCTGGTCAAGACAGGTGCACTGATTAAGCCCGTGATCGATCCGACCCTCTAACCGCCCCTGTTTCTGGAGAACAACAATGAGTACTGAAATCGTACAGAACAATGCCAGTCTTGCGCCCCTGCCACCCCACGTACCTGAGCACCTGGTCTTTGACTTCGACATGTACAACCCGCCGAACATATCGGAAGGCGTGCAGAAAGCCTGGGCAACCCTTCAGGGACCGAATGTACCGGATCTAATTTGGACGCGCTGCAACGGTGGGCACTGGATTGCTACTCGGGGACAATTGATACGCGAAGCCTTTGAAGACTCCGCTAATTTTTCCAGCGAGTGCCCGTTCATTCCCCGCGAAGCGGGCGATGCCTACGATTTCATTCCCACGTCAATGGATCCGCCGCAGCAGCGCCAATTTCGTGCACTGGCCAACCAGGTGGTCGGCATGCCCGTGGTGGATAAGTTGGAAAGCCAGATTCAGGAGCTGGCCTGCTCACTAATCGAAAACATCCGTCTTCAGGGTCACTGCAACTTTACCGAAGATTTTGCCGAACCCTTCCCGATTCGCATCTTCATGCTGCTCGCAGACCTGCCGGACAAGGACATCCCGCACTTGAAATACCTCACGGACCAGATGACCCGCCCGGATGGCAGCATGACCTTCGCAGAGGCCCGGGACGGGCTCTACGAATACCTGATACCGATCATCGAGCAGCGCAGACAGAAGCCGGGAACCGACGCCATCAGCATCGTTGCCAACGGCCAGGTCAATGGGCGGTTGATCACCCCTGACGAGGCCAAGAGAATGTGTGGTCTCCTGCTGGTTGGTGGCTTGGATACCGTAGTCAACTTCCTCAGCTTCAGCATGGAGTTTCTCGCCAAGAGCCCGGAGCACCGCAAAGAGCTGATTGATCATCCAGAGCGCATTCCCGCTGCCACCGAGGAACTGCTCCGCCGCTTTTCGCTGGTTGCTGATGGCCGCATTCTCAAGTCCGACCTTGAGTTCCATGGCGTGCAACTGAAGAAGGGCGACCAGATTCTCTTGCCGCAGATGCTCACCGGCCTGGACGAGCGTGAAAACGCCTGCCCGATGCACGTCGACTTCAGCCGCCAGAAGGTATCGCATACGACCTTTGGTCACGGCAGTCATTTGTGCCTTGGCCAGCATCTTGCCCGCCGCGAAATCGTCACCACCTTAAGGGAATGGCTAGCCCGGATTCCTGACTTTGCCATTGCCCCGGGCGCCCAGGTGCGCCACCAGAGTGGCATTGTCAGCGGCGTGCATGCACTACCGCTGGTCTGGGATCCAGCGACCACTATAGCGGTATAGACACGTGAGGGTGCGTGCAGTGAACGCAAACAAAAATCTGGTCATAGTAGGCGCAGGCCACGCTGGGGTTGAGGTTGCTTTTGGCCTGCGCGCCAACGGCTGGGAAGGCAATATCTTGCTGGTGGGGGATGCAGCAGTTATTCCCCATCATCTACCGCCCTTGTCCAAAGCCTATCTGGCTGGCAAGGCCCCACCGGAAAGCCTGTATCTGAGAGCCCCAGATGCCTACGCGGCGCAGAACATCCAATTGCTCAGTGGCACACAGGTAACAGCAATCAACCGCGACCGACGGCAGGTCAGCCTATCGGATGGCCAAGTACTGGACTACGAGCGGTTGGTGTTGGCTACCGGCGGACGCCCGAGGCTGCTACCGGTCGCAAGTGGCGCAGCTGGCAAGGCGGCCAACTTTCGATACCTGCGCACACTTGAGGATGCCGAGTGCATCCGCCAACAGCTGACTCCCGGCAATCGCCTGGTGGTGATTGGCGGCGGCTATGTCGGCCTTGAGGTGGCTGCGACCGCCGTCAAGGCGAACATGCAAGTCACCCTGCTCGACACGACAGACCGTGTTCTCGCGCGAGTTACCGCTCCACCGGTTTCGGCGTTTTACGAACGCCTGCATCGTGACGCCGGCGTTGACATACGAACCGGCATGCAGGTGTGCGGGTTTGAAATGTCAACCGACCAGCAGAGAGTGACGGCCGTACTGTGTGAGGACGGCACGCGACTGGCAGCAGATCTGGTGGTTGCCGGGATTGGTCTGGTCCCGAACTGTGAGCTGGCCAGTGCGGCCGGGCTCCTGGTAGATAACGGTATCGTGATCAACGAGCAGATGCAGACCTCTGATCCCATGATCATGGCGATCGGCGACTGCGCGCGGTTTCACAGCCAGATCTATGGCCGCTGGGTACGTATCGAGTCGGTGCCCAATGCATTGGAGCAGGCGCGGAAAGTTGCCGCTATTGTCTGCGGCAAGCCAACGCGCAACGAGACTGCCCCGTGGTTCTGGTCCGACCAGTATGAAGTCGGGCTGAAAATGGTTGGGCTGTCCGAGGGATACGATCGGATCATTATCCGGGGCTCTTTGGAGCAGCCCGACTTCAGCGTTTTCTACCTGCAGGGGAACCGAGTGCTGGCGGTTGATACAGTGAACCGTCCGGTGGAATTCAACCTGTCAAAGCAGATCATCACAGATCGACTTCCGGTTGAACCAAACCTACTGAATGACGAAAGCGTGCCGCTGAAAGAAATAATTGCGATAGCCAACGCTGAATTGAATAGTGCCTGAAATTTTCCCGCTATCGGTACCCGCTATAGATCGCTGTTATTGACCAAAAAAGTGAGAATAAAAAATGTCTAAAGTAGTGTATGTGTCACATGATGGAACGCGCCGCGAACTGGATGTTGCCGACGGAGTAAATCTTATGCAGGCTGCAGTCTCCAATGGCATCTACGATATTGTCGGCGATTGCGGCGGCAGTGCCAGTTGCGCAACATGCCATGTGTATGTTGACAATACCTTCATGGACAAGGTGCCGACTCCCACCGAGCGGGAAACAGGAATGCTGAGTTGTGCTGCGGCCGAAGTGAAGCCGAACAGCAGACTTTGCTGCCAGATATTCATGACCTCTGACCTGGACGGTATTGTAGTGAACATACCAGACAAGCAATGGTGATTTGCAGTATTAACGAACAGCGAACAAAGCCTGCCGGACAGACTCTGTCCGGCAGCATTTCCAGATAAGCCCTGATTGCCGCAATTGCAAAGGGTTGCAAGGCCTTGACGTGAACCTTGCGACTGCGGTTCCCCGCCCCCCCACCTGAACACCAGCGCCTGCAAGGCAAAGGCTTTACTCGCTTCAATAAGATCCTATCCATTGTTTGCACGGCAGAGGCCGTCAAGGCGTGCGTTTCATGCTTGAAGGTATTTGCAAGGATGGACCATCAGAAACGTGCAACATAGATGAAAAGTTGCAAACGGGTGGCGCGAGAGTATAGTGCCGACACTGCGCACATAGAAATGTCATAATTTTTCGATGAAATGCTCTCCCTTACTGTCAAAACCACATAACAGTAGATCGAGATACCGACAAAGACATTTCATGAATTTAAGGTTGCCCCGACATCATGACCGGGCTCAGCTCTTGAACCAGGTCTCTTGATGCTGACGTCAGGTCAGGATTTCTGCATTCCAGTAAAAAATATATTGCAAAAAGCATCTGCCACTTCCTTGGCCGAAAACTTGCTTTTTGGGGTGTACCAGCGATACGTCCAGTTCAACATGCCGAAGATAGTGTTGGCTGCCAGGCTAGCGGGAATATCATCCCGGAAGCTACCCTCGGCCACGCCCTGCTTAATCAGAGCTAGCACCGCATGTTCGAAACCCTTGGTTTTTTCGAGCATTTCCTGCGCCCAAGGGGTTTTGGCATCGGCGATCTTGTGCATCTCCTCCTGAATATAGACATACATGTAAGGATAGCTATCGCTGTATGACTGCATCAGCAGTTGTACCAGTTGCCTGAGCTTTTCCCGGGTACCTATATCCTCGCGGGCGAGCATCTGCTCGATATTCTTGGCATTCTGCTCAACACCACCCTTAACCGCATCGCGGAAGAACTCCTCCTTGTTGCCGACGTAATAATAGACGCTGGCCCGATCCATACCAGCATAATTGGCGATGTCGTTGAGAGTAGTTGTCTGATATCCCTTTTCCTTGAAAAGATCAGCAGCAAGACGGATCAACTCATCTCTCTTGGCTTTGTACTTGACTCCCCCGTCATTCAAAGCAGTCTTTCGACGTCGGGATATATTGCTACTAGGAGGTGGCGAATTGGCCATGCTGCAGGTTCTTCCTTAAGTCAAATGTAGTGACCCAGTTTTTGATCACTTTTCAAGCGATGCTAACGGTTATCAACGCGTGCGTAAAGAAGAAGATATTGCGTCCTGACTGCTGCAACCTCACGCTGCGGCACCTGAACAATCTACAGCCGGCACGCACCAGCTTCAAACCTGGCGCGTGCCGGCCTACTTCCAATTCAATGTCGTAGGCAGCCTCAATAGCTGTAAAAGCCTTGGCCGCTCTTGCGCCCCAAATAGCCAGCTTCGACCATCTCACGTAATAGCGGTGCAGGACGGTACTTGGAGTCATTGAAACTGCTGTAAAACACTTCCATCACCGACAACAGGGTATCCAAGCCAATCAGGTCTGCCAGCGCCAGCGGCCCGATGACATGGTTGCAGCCCAGGCGCATGCCCTCATCGATCGCCCTAGCACTGGCGATCCCTTCCTGCAAAACGAATACCGCCTCATTGATCATCGGTACCAGAATCCGATTCACGGCAAAGCCCGCGCTGTTCTTTACCGAGATAGCAGTCTTCCTGATATTTTCTACAAACTGCTCGGCTGCCTGATGGGTGGCATCATCGGTCTGCAGCCCACGAATCAATTCGACCAGCAGCATAACCGGCACTGGGTTGAAAAAGTGCATGCCTATGAAGCGGTTCGGCGCGCTACTTGCCGCCGCCAGTTTGGTGATGGACATGGATGACGTATTGCTGGCAATAATTGCGTCTTTACGTACCGTTTTGTCTAGGGTCTGGATGATGGCCAGCTTGATTTTCTCCACCTCGGAGGCAGCTTCAATCACCAGATCTACATCAGCGAGATCGGCGTAATCGGTAGTGCTCTTGATACGCTGCAGGGCAGATTCGCGATCGGTCGGCGACAGCTTTTCCTTGCGCACTAAGCGCTCAAGGCTACCAGACACAGTATGGAGACCTCGCTCCAGTGACCGCTGATCAATGTCCAGCATGACCACACTCAGCCCCGCAATGGCACACACCTGAGCAATACCGTTACCCATGGTACCGGCTCCGACAACACCAACCTTGTTGATCTGCATAGCTGTCGTCCAACCTCTAAAAAATGCTGTCTATTACACACGCTCAAATATGGCGGCAATACCCTGCCCGCCGCCGATGCACATGGTGACCAGGGCATAACGCCCACCGGTACGTTGCAGCTCATAAATGGCCTTGATGGAAATGATTCCACCGGTAGCACCGACCGGGTGCCCGAGAGAGATACCCGAACCATTGGGGTTCACGATCTCTGGATTCAACCCCAACTCCTTGATCACCGCACAGGCCTGGGCGGCAAAGGCTTCGTTAGCCTCAATCACACTAATCTGGTCGAGCTTGATGCCGGTTTTCTCAAGCACCTGACGAACCGCCGGCACCGGGCCTATCCCCATGTAATCTGGATCGACGCCGGCATGGGCGTAGCCAACTAGACGGGCTAGGGGAGTCAGGCCCAACGTCTCTACTGCCTTGCCCTCCATGAGTACTAATGCTGCGGCACCGTCGTTCAGACTGGAGGCATTTCCTGCGGTAACCGTGCCATTTTCTTTGACAAAAATCGGCTTCATGGCTGACAGTTGCTCGATTGTCACGTCGGCGCGGACATTTTCGTCGCGGCTGAAGTAGCTGGTGCCTTTGCGAGTCTTGAGTTCGACCGGCACAATCTGCTCGTCGAAATAGCCCTTGGAAATTGCACGGGCAGCGCGGCGCTGACTTTCAACCGCGAGTTCATCCTGCGAAGTACGGTCAATGCCATAACGGACAGCCACATTCTCGGCGGTGACCCCCATGTGAATGCGCTTCCAGGGGTCATGCAGAATGCCGTTCATATAATCGATGGCCTCAGCATTGCCGAGCCGCGCCCCCCAGCGCAGATTACCCATGATGAACGGACCGCGGCTCATGCTTTCCGCTCCGGCACCGATGGCAATATCCGTGTCACCTAGCAGAACCGACTGCGCAGCGGATACGATGGCCTGTAGAGCGGAGCCGCACAGACGATTAACGTTGAACGCTGGAGTTTCCTGCGGCACACCGGCATCGATGGCAGCGACTCGGCTCAGGTAGGCGTCCCTGGGCTCGGTGGGAATCACATTCCCCATGACCACGTGCCCGACCTGTCCCGGCTCGATGCCGGCACGCTCAATTGCCGCCTGTACCGCTACGGTAGCCAGAGTGGAAAGCGGAAGATCCTTCAGGGAACCACCAAAGCTGCCAATTGCAGTGCGTGCAGCCCCCACCACAAATACCTGACGCTGTGTCATGTGTAGCCATCCTAATCAGTAAATTGGTAGCGGCCTTGGCGACAGTGCCGCCCCTATACCTTAAAAAAGAAGGGCCTGACTGACATTATCTGCCAGCGGCCCAAAATGGAGCGTTGCCACAAACTAAACCGGAAGCGCGAACTTCAGAGTAATTACCGGAAGTTCGCTTTGCCCCTATATTCAGCCATTCCTGTTCGGTAGCCAGCCGACCTTTCCGCTCTCGGTATTACCGATCCGCGCGTTGAAACTCTCAACCGCCTGCGCCACAACTCCGCCGATATCAAAGCCGGTCATGGAGGTTAAACCTCCGTCAACGGCAATGGACTGGCCGGTGACATGCGCAGAAGCATCGGAGGCAAAGAACAGTACCGCTTCTGCAATATCCTTCGGCTTGCCGGCCCGGCCCAGAGGAATCAGCTTGCCGTAGGGCTCCTCAAGACTTTCAGTGAAGGCCGCGTAATGCTCAGGTGCCACATCGCAAGCGGTACCAATGATTGGCGTGAGAATTAGACCGGGCGCGACCACGTTGGATCTGATTTGCTTGGGCGCCAGTTCATAAGAGGCTGAACGCGCCAGGTGCAGTACTGCGGCCTTAGCTGCATCGTAGGAAACCGATGACCAGCCGGCTTCGATACCGGCAATACTGGAAATTGAAACGATACTACCGCCCTGCCCCTGGGCAATCATCTGACGCGCAGCATACTTGTGACCAAGTGCCGCGGAGCGAAGCAGCAGGGTTACCGTTTTGGTAAAACCGTCCGCATCAAGGTCGATCAGCGCGGTCTGATCGCCAAGGGCACCGGCGTTGTTAATCATGATGTCCAGGCGTCCGAAGCGTTCAACCGCATAGGTAACCAACGCCTCAATCTCAACATCGCTGGTCACATCCGTACGCTTGAAGGCAACCACCTCCGCGCCAAGCTGCGATTCGAGTTCGGCAGCCTGATCATTGATGTCACCGACCACCACCTTCGCACCTTCGGCAACGAAGGTCTCGACAATGCACTTGCCAATACCCCGCGCGCCGCCGGTGACGATAGCTACCTTGCCCTGCAATCTCGACATGCTAACCCCTTCTTATATTTGTGCACTTTAGGAATACTCCTGCATATAACCGTAAAATTTACACAAGAGTTGATTTTCAATTTGAAACTAGCCCTCCAGAGATCGAGCGGATGAACCCAGCCTTAGCGACGCCGCAAGCCTTCCAGCAGCTCTCTAAACTCGCGGGTAGCCATGCAGGCGATGATGGATTGCGCCTCGGCCTCCAGCTGTTGCTCCAGCGGAACTGATGCCGATTGCCAGACCAGACGTTTTGTGCCGGACGCCGCTGTCGGGCTCAGTTCAGCCAGTCGCTCAGCGTATTCACGGGTTTTAGCTTCCAACTCGGCTAGCTCGACCACCCTAGACAACAAGCCGAGTTGACTGGCCCCATCGGCGCTCAACTCCGGCTCGTCCAGAAAAATCTGCAGGGCGCGTCGTGCCCCTAGAGCTTGCACCAGACCGATCGTGCCGCCGCCGTCAGGTGAAACCCCGATCTGCGCATACGCCGGACGAAAACGGGCATTAGAGGCAGCAATGCAGAAGTCCCCCATGAAGGCCATGGAAAAGCCGGCACCGGCGACCGCTCCATGCACACTGGTCAGCACCAGCTTGTCCATGCGCCGCAGCACTAAAAGAAAGCGGTTGAAATGCGCCAGCAACTTACTGATTGGTAGTGCGAGATCGTCGATATGGGAGAGAAACAGATTGACATCACCGCCAGCACAGAACGCCTTACCTGCACCACGAATAACCAGTACCCGGACGCTGTGATTTCGCTCGACAGTCGAGGCCAGCTGCTCAAGGCATACCGCCATATCCACATCTATCGCATTGAATGAGCCAGGACGGTTGAGCGTGATGATGGCGATCGCTCCAGCGATCTCCAAAAGGGCCGGCGCATCAGCTGACTGCGTACTCGTAAGCGTCATATGGCAGCGGAACCTGGGTTGATCAAAGGAAGGCAGGCCCGAGCGCCCGCCCGGCCTGGGGTTAAGTTCAAATCATGGTTACATCACTAACGCCATCAAGTCAACATCAATGTTGATTTTTTTCGGAAAAATCCAACATGAATGTTGACTGGCACAGTCCTATAGCACCATCCTTGAAAGCGCCGGCGCTGCGCAGCAACCTGGCAGGACAATTTCCGGAACGGTCGGTAGGTTCGGCACGACTCCTTACACAACCTAAGGCTTAGGTACACAGCCCTTCGATCAATAAGACAGAGAACAGGAAGGCAACATGAAACAGCTAGAAGGTAAACGAATCATCGTAACCGGCGGCGCACAGGGCATTGGTGCGTCCGTGGTGCGGGCCTACATTGCCGCGGGTGCAACTGTTGCCTCAATGGATATGAACGACACGCTCGGACAGCAGGTGGTTTCCGAAGCTGGCAAGGCCAATCCCGGCTGCAAATCCCGCTACTACCATTGCAACATTGCCGACCGCCCCGAAGTGGAAAAGGTCTTTGCTGCAGCTGCTGAGGATATGGGCGGCCTGGATGTCATGGTCAATGTGGCTGGGGTGCAACGCCACTCCCCGCCGGACGCCATAGCGGAAGAACTGTACGACATGCTTTTCCGCGTCAATGTACTAGGAACCATCAACACCAATGCCGTTGCCTATCGGCTTATGAAGGGGCAAGGTATCGGCAATATCATCAACTTCGGATCAGAATCGGGACTGACGGGCGAAATTAACAATGCCCTCTATTCTGCCACCAAGGCGGCGGTTCACACTTGGACACGCAATGTCGCCCGCCAATGGGGTCCTGACGGCATCCGCATCAACGCCGTTCTGCCTTATATGGTCACCCCCATGTATGTCGAATTCCGCAATGCACTGTCATCGGAAGATCTAGCTGCCCATGATGCCGCCACCAAGACCGACATACCGCTGGGCGGAAAATTCGGCGATGCCGACAAGGATCTGGCACCGGTAATGGTGTTCCTCGCCAGCGACGCGTCCCACTTCATGACCGGTCAGATGTTCCCGGTGGATGGTGGCCTGATCGCTGTACGCTAGGCGTCCCAAAGGCTCCAGCCATTCGGCTGGAGCCCCCACCTCAGGTTTCAACCACAAACGCGCCCCAGACAGGCTGAAATTTGACAAATCAGAGAGCGGCAGAAAAAGTCAACGCGCGAGTTGACTGTTGTCGATTTACGGCTAATCATTACGACAACGCCAGTCCCCTACACCACCGCTTGTGCTGACTAATGGAGCACACCATGGGAAGTCAACGCGAATCAGCTATACAACGATTTTCCGGAAGCGTCTGCGAGATTGTTGCGGCCGTTCTTTCCCATAAGGGGGAGCTAGCTCTGCTACGTCGCAGCAATCTGGTAACAGGTGATGTCGGGCGCTGGAATTGCATTACCGGGTTTCTCGACCACGATCGCGATCCGCTTTCTCAGGCCCTGACCGAAGTTGAAGAAGAAGCCGGTATCTCAAAGCATCACCTGAAACTGCTCAGTAGCAGCGTGTTGCACCTGCTGGGGCAAGATGGTCGGACGTGGCGCGTTTACGCCTTTCACTTCCACAGCCTGACTCGAACGCTCACGCTTAACTGGGAAAACGACGCCTCAGTCTGGCTGGCGCCGCATGAACTGGGTCAGGTGCCCACCGTCTCCTGGTTCGCACACATCTTGAATGCCTGCGAGCTCAGATCCTCATCAATGACGGCTAACCTAAGCTAAAACTCTCATTTACGTCCCGCCTACTGTCTACCAATCCCCAACAAGGACACTCTGAACATGTTTACTGGGGGACTATTCCTTCGTACATACCGGCTTCCTTGGACTCCCGCTAACTGCTGCTGAAGACAGCGACTCGGCCACCAGCTATGCCGAGGATACCGGCGAAGCCAGCGAGCTTCTGATCAGTACCGCATGGACAGCCTTGCCAACAGCCATATCATCGATAATCGACTATCAATGGCGGCATCCGTTGAGCAGAAAGATCAAAGTCAAGCAGGCATCTACTTAAAAGGTGAACGACTATCTGGCGGTAGTCGGCTACTACTACCCCAAACTGAATACATTGCCCCCCACCGCCGAAAAATCAGCCCTCGCCTGCAACTGCGTGGCAGGCCATGATCTGCGACAACAATATTGCAGGAGATAGGATGGCCCCCTCAGAAAGCTGGCGAAAGAAACCGCAACAGGCGCGCTCAAGGCTGACAGTCGAAGCCATTTTGCACGCTGCAGAAGCACTGTTCGTCACCCATGGTTACGAAGCCACGACGCTGGAGAGAATTGCCGAAAAGGCTGGGGTGGGAATAGGGTCAGTATACGATTACTTTACCAATAAGCATGCCATTGCTCTGACCCTATATGAGCTGACCTCGCAACAAGCTGCACTGGACTCGCGGAAGCTGCTGATTGATCCGGGTATCGAGGATATCGAAACCAATCTGCCCAAGATCATCCGCGGCGTTTATCAATGCTACCGGGATCACCAGTCCATACTGATTGACTTAGTGGATGAGGTCGTTGAGCTGCGGGCGGCAGAAGCCTACTCCTTTGAACGGCTGATTTACCGAGCCAGCTTCATGTACCTGCAGATATACGAGGATCGATTTGCGCAGCATGATCTGCAGTCTGCACATGCTTATCTCATGTTGATGGTCACCAGTACCATAAAGCAGTACATCAAGTCCGCACCGACGCAACTCAGCGAGGAAGACTTTCTCGCACACCTATCCCGAACCATACTAAGCCACCTGCTTGCCGAACCACCTTCTCCTCTCCTATTACGGCACTGAGAATTCGGAGCGCCGATCTCAAGGTACGATATAAACACCTACCAGTATGACTGACGCGGCGGCATATACCCAGCTTCCATACAGCCGCCTCCAGGGTTCGGGAAAATGCCGAGCCTCCATGTAAAACATGATCACCAACTGAGCCTTTACTGCGGCAATCAGTATCACAAGCAATGCCACACCCTTCTGCACGGAACCAATTTCTCCAGAATAGACCGAGACCAAGGTTAGCAGCATTAGACATCCGCACAGAAAAACCGGTGTACGCACCAAACTCGTCACTATGGATTGTCCTTTCATATAAGATACAATAATGGAAAAATAAAAATCCACAACACATCGATAAAATGCCAGAACAACCCAGCATTCTCGATCCCTGATAAATGAACTGCAGGTTGACTATTTTCCTGAAACGCCCGCCGATAGCCATTCAAAAACAACAGGCCTGCCAGAACATGTAGCAGATGCACCATCGTAATGAAAAAATAGAAAGCGATGAACGAGTTATTTATATCAATCGCAACACTCAACTTCTGGTAATACTCAAGCAGTTTGCTCAGGCAGAAAACGCCCCCCAGTGTTATCGCAAATCCAAGCTGCCGTGCAGCTCGTACCGAAAGCGACTGGCGCGCGCTGCAGACAGCCTCGAACACTAGCCATGAACTCAGCAGCAAGATTAGAGTGTTCACCAATCCGAATAGCGGATTCAGTTGTTGCTGTCCCGCGATGTACTGCTCCAGATTGGCCCGCCGCTCCGTCATGAAGGCCAGAAATACCAGCAGAAAAATACCCATGTCCATCAACACGAAAATCCAGATACCTTCAGTACCTGGTGCGGACTTACCTACTTTCATCCGCTCCGGGCTTGCAGCAGTTATTTCTTGCCACTTAGTCATATATAGGCCCACATCGGGTCAGCGAGAGTCCCTCCCACACTGCTTTGCCGCAGAGACGGGGAGGGACAAGACAGTCACACCTCAGTGGGCATAGCTCGAGGCGACTACCGGCATTAGAGTCGAGCCCTTCTTCACTGCCTGGATCATGTAGTAACTAAACGGGGCAAAGAATAGGAACAACCAGGTACCAAAGACGATGTAGAAGTTCCACGTGCCGTTGACGGCAAAGGGGCCAGAGGAGACAAAGGGGATCAGCACCAATGGAATGAAGATGATACCCACCGCGATCGCGCCCCAGCCCGTCCAGCGCGGGAACAGATTCTGGCTCTTGACTAGTACCACGTACAGACCCAGCCCGGTCAGTTGTACCGTCGTGATCATGAAGGTCGTGTCGTAGATGAACCAGGTGAAGACGTGGACGAGCTTAAGCATCTCGGGATTCATTTCGTGTGCGAACATTGCACAAGCCGCCCAGATTGCAGGGCAAAAAGCGAGTACCCAAGCGGTCAGGATGCCACCGCCCAACTCCATATAGCCGAAAAGGCTGAAACTTCCATTTTCATCTCGGAGCATCCAAGCTAGCAAAATGGACCAGGGCAGATAGAGCATACCAAAGACAGCAGACCCGATCATGCCAACTGCGATCATGTTCTGGTACTTTCCGTAATGATTCGCCACCAACTCCTCTCCGGACATACCCATCATATTCGGCGGCGGCAAGTTATTTCCCATGATAGCCCAGAAGACAATGTAGGCAAAAATAAAGAGTGGCCCTATCCATGCAATTGCTAGCTCGACTTTTTTTCTTGTTTCATTATCCACGGCAAAGCACCTCGATTGCGTTTAGTTAAGGTTCTCAAGCCCTAAGCTTGAACTGAAGAGCGCCCCTCAGGATTGACACTAGGGATTGAGTTTTTAACGATCAATACGAATAGGCCTCGGATTCATCTCGGAAATTGCTCGCATTTGGCGCATTACTGGTCACCACGACCGGCATGGTGAAGGAGTCCGGGTGAAGACCGCTTGTGCTGAACCGCTTAGAACAGAGCCCGTTAACCAACTCGGTGGTCAAGCGCTCTCCACAGTTTCACAAGTGATTACATCCTTCAGGCCAGCTAGCTTCAGCCATTCCAGTCACCCCTAATCGGTGGCTATGTATGTGATGCCCCCATCCAGACCTCGTTGGGACGGGTCGGCTCGAAAACCTGCCCCAGCCTGCTCCAGTTAGTTCTCTGCCACCTGTAGCGCGTGTGTCGAATGGATGATTGCCTAGAAGTTGCTCCTTTGCCGGCATCGAAAGCCCAGTTTGCGACGCAGGCGGGTAATACGGTCGTACCCAGCAATAAAGCCGTCTTTCGCCAGCTCCGGCTGTAGGCGACGTGCTTTTTAAGTCTCGCGGGTCTAGGTGTGAGCTACTCGAATCGCCATGCTCAACCGTTCGTTCTCCGGTAACGGCGTTAGCCTGCGTACAAACCGGGTGCAGCCTTCGGGATCGAAGGCTGGCCATTTCACGATCAGCGTTTCTTGCCCGTACGGCCGGTCGTTGGTCACCGTCGCCTGGGGATGGCACTTTGCCCCGACCTTCAATGAAACGAATGCGGGCATGTTGGTGAATGGTTGGTGGCGGTAGAACGATAGCCACTTGCGCACGACATTGGCGTTGATGCCATGGCTCAGGGCAACACTGGCCACCGCGGCACCAGGTTGCAGGCATTCCTTGACGACCTGGGATTTGAACGAAATTAGTTAGGAGTTTCGTTGGCAAATGGCGATCCGCTTGCAGGAGCAAGAATGGTGTCCACTTGAGATAGGTGGGCACCATTACCCTTGACGCAAGGATCAGGAAGGTGTGTTTGCTGCCAGCTTACGTAACTCGCAGCGCAACCATCCCTCATCTATCGAAATCGGTCGAGCGTGACGGTCGCGTCAGGCCACGCTTGACGACGGGAGGGCTTTCGCTCAGCCGTGACCGCCTGCTTCGAAGCAGACTGAAAATCGGTCCCGTTGCTAGCGAAATGACCGGTCACGATGCTTCGAGATTCGCATCCAAAGCTGTAGGTAGCATTGGATCGGATGGCAGAGCGGGAGTGGTTAGCCAAAGCGCCTCTGAAGGTTGTGACAGGTCATGAAGCGCGTATTTCGGGACATTTAATCGCGACAACCAGCAAAAATAGGTATTTACTAAAAACAGTGCGACGCTCTTACTGTTCGCCTAGCAATGTCACCTGCACAACCCAGTGGAGGAATCCGAGAACAACTCTGAACCCGAATCGCCAACTTCATTGAGCAGGAGGCGAGTCATGAATATAAAACGCTGGTCTAAACTTATAACAATCGCAGCTTTCCTAGTTGGCTGTACGACGTCCCAGGACCGCCAGGTGGCCAATATCCCGTTAACTCCCAGCATCCACAATGCTGGACAGATTGGGCAGGCAACCTTGGCATCGGCAGGAAAAGAAACAGCCCTATCAATCTTTATCAGCGGCGTTCCAAGCGACACAACAAGGCCGGTTCACATCTACACTTTTATCTACTCCGGCACTTGTAAGCAACCAGAAAGGACACCAGCATTTGAAATGAACCAGTACGCGCTGGCAGGCAAGGCATACGCCAAACGCGGATGGACCATTTACAGAAGCGCTCCTGTAAAACTAAGCACGCTTCGAACCGGTGGCTATTCGATCGTGCTCCGCGTCGGCCCGGCCGATGGGAATCGGACGATATTCTGTGGAGAAATCACGTAGAGGTCAGTGAGAAGCGGAGGAGATCTCTCCCGGCCGAGTGGTCGCTAGATTAAGGTGGACCTCCGCCTCGCAAGCAGCCTGATGTGGCGCCTCCATCTTGGCGTATTACTTGCTGCGCCTCGACAGTCCTCTCTATCTACGCTGCGCATTCCTTTCTGCTTGGCGGAGTGCAGCCTGCATGGAGCGCAATGATCCAGCCCATGTTCTTGACTCCCTTGTCGCTTCCCTATGCGTCGCTGATGTCCGAGAAAATACCGCAGCAACGTCATATAGCCATCACAACTGAAGCGTCAGACGGCGTGAGAGACTCTCCTGAATCAAAGTCGCCAAATGATGTTGCTCTCGGCGCCACTAACAGACCTGACCCCATTTACAAGCTTCCGAATACTGGCATGCTTACTGACACAAGTCACCACAGTGTGACTTTATTGGACGCCACACTCGCCATATTTCTCGCAGCTAAAATTTACTGCTCAGATAGAGCCATCAAGGAAACCGTCAGGCGCTGCACCAAACGCCGCCCCCGCAGCATCGAGTTTTTACCTTATTGGTCGGAGTGATACCGCCTCATCGATGTGCCTATGCAGGATGAACAGACATGTCAAGGGACCTAATATAAATCCCCCGCTGCATTTACGACTATCTATGGGAATGGTCTGCGCAGGACGCGGCCACGGGCCGACGAAACGGCAGCCCATTTGAACTTTTATTACTTATCTTTTCGCACCAGGTTAGTGCGCGAGAGTTACTTCACGAATGTTAGATATTGCAATCAGCGATCAATATGCGGAGAAACACCACCCATGACAGACATTCCACCGTCGATCGTCTGAGAAGTTCCTGTGGTGAACCACGCTTCGTCGCTGGCGAGATACAGGACCAGATAGGCCACGTCGATAGGCAGACCCATGCGGTCCAGCGGCTGAGCAGCGACCACTTCGGCCATAGCTTGCTTGTCCGGGAATGCGTCATCAACCATATCCGTGTGAATTACCCCGGGATTGACCGAGTTGACGCGGATATTGTCGCCAGCCAACTCAATCGCCGCTGCTCGCGACATTGAATCGAGCGTGCAGCAGAAGCCTGAGGATCTGATCCAGCCTTTTCGCAAGGTCGAACTGGCGCAGGATGGTGGTCTCGTACAGCGCCTCTTCCATCTCCGGATCGCTGTAGCCGAACCAGTTCTGCATCAGATGCACGCGCAACATGGCCATCAACGGGTAGGCCGGACGACCGTCTTCACCCTTCGGGTAAGGCGGCTCGATCAGGGCGATCAAGCCCTTCCACGGCACCGCCTGATCCATCTCGATCAGGAACAGCTCCTTGCGGGTCTGCTTGCGCTTGCCGGCGTACTCGGCGTCAGCGCAGGTCATCTGCTTCATCGGAAAACTCGGGTAACGAGATCGGCGTATTTCACCAGAATCCCTTAAGCTACCTGCTTATCCTTGAGAAACTGGAGAAAGAAATGTCTGTGTTCACTCATGTCACCGTCGGCACCCAAAATGTTGAAAAGGCCCGCGCTTTCTACGACGAGGTGTTGGGGAAAATCGGGCTCAAACGCATCGAAGATTTCGGCGACAAGGGGGCGGGCTGGGGGAAAGAAACGGCGTCGTTCTACGTCCTCAAGCCTATAGATGGCCAACCTGCGTCGGCTGGAAATGGCGCAACCGTGAGTTTTGCGGCCCCGAACCGAGCGGCGGTCAAAGCATTCCATGAAGCCGCACTAGCGCTGGGTGGTAAGGATGAAGGCGCTGTCGGTCGGCGCACCTGGTCACCGACAGCTTTCGCAGGCTATGTGCGTGATCTCGATGGCAACAAGCTAGCCGTATACTCGTTCACTGATGAGTGATAAGGCCGGTGGCTACCGCAACTCGGTAGCCACGTCGCGTATCAATTCCAATGCCTACAAAATAATCACAGCTTCACTAAATATTAAAACTGTAAAACCCACCCTCTTAGCGCAGCCCAACATCGTATCTATCGCACGGAAAATCTATCCACACTAGCCGGCGATTTCGAATCCTCTATTGGGCTGGCCCTGGATGGGAATTTTCCGACTTCGTTGTGCAGCGTCTGATGAACGCTAACTCCGCCACGATGCGTTGCCTGGTCAATGTCTTGATCGACTTTGACCAGGATGGCATCGCTCGGTCGGAAACGTATGTGACCGTCACCTGGTGCGTCGGGATACCAGCCTCGTCACGGTAGATGTAATGGGAGGGCGATTATTGATCGCCTCTCGAAACTGCACTAGTTGCTGCATTCACCACAGCAATCACGTACATTATCTGTAGATTAAGTCATGAGCCCAACCGGGCACCGTCACCTAGGATAATGCGATGAGCAAACTGGCAGAATTCAAGCGTTTGGAAGCCCAACTTGCTGAGCAGCTTGCAGCTTTGGATAGCCTCAAGAACGATGCAGAGCTAAAGCGAGAGATTGAGTTCGAGACCAAACTCAATGCCCTCCTGAAGGAATATGACGTCGGACTAAAGGCTGTAATCAACATCCTTGCCCCGAAGGCTCCTCGCGACTCAGCTTCCCTCCACCAGGACAAACGCCGTCAACGCGTCGTCAAGTCTTACAAGAATCCATACACCAATGAGGTTGTCGAGACGAAAGGCGGCAACCACAAAGTCTTGAATGCCTGGAAGGCAGAATACGGCGCCGACACTGTCAAATCTTGGCTCCAGTGATTCCCGGCCACTGGAGGTCGGTTGCTTCCGAACTCAAGCGGCCCGTCGCTCTCTTCACGGGCACCGGAGTCGGCCTCCTCCACGAAAACATCGCCGGCATTCGGAGTATCTGAGCATCGAGCGCAGCAGCGTCTGCTCGCCGCCGTCCTTACGGGGCGACAAAGCCGAACCGCAGAGGGAGTATCGTGTGCCAAAGACACAAGGGCGCATATGCCCTCTGTGGGGAGGTTCTCGATGAAAATCACCGCGACGCAACCCGTTGAATCGGTCACTGATGTCCTTTGTGACGTTTGTGGCAAAAGCACACGCATTGAAGGGTATGGACTGCAATATGGAACGCTTCTCGCCAGTTGGGGCTATGGTGCGGCCCATGATGGCGAGCGTTATGAGGTCCACCTGTGCGAATCCTGTTTTTTCGGAACGCTTTCAGGCCTCAGACGTGAGCGCATGGTGAACTTCATGTTTAGTGATGAAGACCCAGACCTCAGCAATTTTGGGCGTGTCGCTCGCAATGATTATTTCAATGACGGTGGCGACTCGACCTGATGAAGGGGGTCGCCGCGCGGCGCATTTCGTCCGCGAACCTCGAGCTGTCAGCACTATTGGTCGGCCTGCCCCTCGCCGCTTCCTGGACGTCAGAGTGTGTACCTTAGTACCCTCACATTGGCACGATAAGAATGGCAGTTAATGCCCAATTGGAAGCTCGCCGTAAAAATTATGCTCCGTCTACCAGAACGACCTGCCACGGGCGCACCAACAGCTCCCGACAGGTACTCTCTGCACCGCCGAAGCAAAACCTGACAGGTTGATTAAACGCCGCTGGCGTCGCGTAACCTAGTGCTTGTCCCTGTTCGTTCCAGAGGCCACCAGCCCCCGCCCGCAGTAGCGCGTGACCCGCCACCACATCGTGGGGCGACACCGCGTACAAGGATACTGCAGCGATCCCATCCCCCACCGCCACCCGGGCAAGCCGATAGGCAATGCTCGGCATGGGGTAGAAGGTAGCGGGCGCACAGAGCTCGGCGTTCTGGGTGGGCTGCGCAAGCGCTGCAAAGCTGACGAAGACTTGGCCACCTTCCGCCAGTCCGCCCTTCGCGACATTCGGCGCTATCAACGCGCCATTGCGTAGCAACTGAGGAATCCCCTCAGCCCAAGCAATACAATCCGCCCCGCGCTCCGTCATCGGCGCATAGACGACTCCCAGCACCGGTACACACTCTCGTAGCAAGCCCACGGAAATCGCCGAGCCTAGGTGCCCTTGCAGAAAGTCGCTGGTGCCATCATTGGGATCCACTACCCAGCAATAGTGATGCCCCGTCAGCTGCACACCGGTTTCCTCACCGACAAAGTCGCAGGGGAGCAGCTTGGTCAGTCCCTGGCGCAGCATGACCTCGACCTCGCCATCAATTTCGGCCTTGTCCCCGGCGCCTCTCGGCCCACCAGGTCGCACCACCTCAGCAGCGATCAGGCATCCCGCTTCCCGAACCAGCGCGATTACCGCATCGAGCAGCGCGCGATCGACGCCCTGGCGAGCTAACGCCTCCGGTGACAAAGGGGCAGATCGTGCACGCATACCGGAACCCTCGAAGTGGGTTAGCGAAGGGGCTCGCTGGCAGTCACGCCCGGTCGTTAACGGCGGCCCTAAAACTTAGGATCAGTGATAGACCCCATACTCGATGCGCCCGAGAAAAGTCTCGAGCACTTCCAGGTCCTCTGCATTGGCGAGCATGTCAATTGGACGACGCCGCTCGAGCCCCAGGGCCGGCGTCACCATCCAGCGCTCGGCCTTCTCCCGACTCCCCAGAACCTGCGTAGCGCGCGTCAGTATTTCGGTATACGGCCCATCGAGTATCGATGTCATAGCAAACCTCTCCAATCGGACGATGCCGCGACTCGGTCCCGGCAAGTCAAGCTTAAGCCAGCCTCCCGCCCATGCGCTGGAGCCGCTGCGCATATGCGGCAGTCAGATGTCGAACGGCCTGGAACGAGCCTCCCCTCGCACAGCAAATTCATCCGGCTTCGCCTAGCCGCTCGTGAATGACTCTGCGAGGAGCCGAGAGCATCTCTTAATTGATACCGTTCAACTACCAATTCGCCCGTCTCTGATGCAGGCGCCTAGACGCGACCGTTGGTAGCTCCCGATCCGGCACTCGAGGAAAGAGCGCGTTGGGCGTGCCTAAAGTTCTGGTACCCCGCCTGCTTAGCAGCCTCATCCAGCGCCTGCGCGTGCAGAATTCCCTTGGCTTTCTTGATTGTCTTAGCAAGACGCTTGATCCCGACCAGGGTGGTCGGGTGGATTTGGTCATATGGCAACATTTCGCTTCTCCATCTATCGACAAGGAAAAAGCAATGCCACGCTGAGCCCAGCACATGAGACGAGTCCCGCATTCGCTATTCGCGGCGCAGCTCGCCGAACTGCATCTCCGGCTCAACATAGCGTAACGCGGCCTTGGCATCGCGCCAGCCGACATAACTCATCAGCGCCTTGACGCTCCACTGGTTGCGGCTGGCCCAGGTGGCAAAGCCGCGCCGCAACGAGTGGCTGCTGTAGCGCCCGCCCTCCAAGCCACTGCGGACCATCGCCCGACGGAGGATGCGCGAGATGCTGTAAGCGTGCAGTCCGTTCTCCGCCAAGTTGCCCCAACGGTCCACCGCACGAAACACCGGGCCCTGGTGCAAACTCGATACCGCGAGCCAGTCAAGATAGGCCTCCACCGGACACAGACGTTTCAAGGCCGGCACCGTGAACGACCGTCCAGCATTGTCGCGGTCGCCTTTGCTGCTGGGCAAAAACAAGTCCATCCCCTCCCCTTGTCGCGCCTCAATAAACTCCACGCGCAGCCGGCAGAGGTCATCGCTGCGAAACGCCCGCCAAAACCCCAGCAGGATCAGGGCGCGATCGCGGCGGCAGCTCAGCAGGGCGTGGCGGTCGATCTGTTCCTGCGCCATCAGCCAGTCGATGCAGCGGGCTAACTCGGTCAACTGCAGCGGCTCCGCCTGCCGCTCCAACCGAGGATGCAGGGCCTGAATGCCACGGAGCACCTCGCGCACCTGCGGCGCCTTGGTCGGATCGGGAAAGCCCTGACTGAGGTGCCACTTGGCCAGAGCGGCGAGATTAGCCCGCAAGGTCGAGCTGGCCAGGGTCTCGGCGTAATCCGCCAGGTAGCGGGCAATCGCCTCACTGCTGGCGGGCAAGAAGCCACCCCAGGCTTCCTCGAAATGTGCGAGCGCCTGCTGATAGCGGCGCTCGGTGCTCTCGCGCCGCGCGGCCTGCCGGTAGCGATCGACCTTCTCCGTCACCGCCTCACCCTCCTGCGTACTAGAAAAACTGCCCTTTCCCCCCGCCACCCCCGCTGAGGTTTGAGAATGCCCGCTTCTCAAACGTCAGTTCGTCCGGCCAAATCCCCTAAATTCGAGTGCTGGTACAGCTGTACTTCCATACTCCATGTCACACCACGCAATCGTCGGAGTGACAGCGCCATGGCGCGTAGCGGCATCAACAAGGCGTTAGTGCAGAAGGCCCGAGACGCACTCCTGGCACGCGGGGTGCGTCCCAGCATTGACGCCGTGCGTATCGAACTGGGGAATACGGGGTCGAAAAGCACCATTCAACGCTACCTCAAAGAACTCGATACGCCGCCTGTAGCCAACGGTCCCGGCTTGAGCGAAGAGATCACCAGCTTCATCTCCGGTCTCTCAGACCGACTCCGTCAGGCGGCCGAAACCTCCGTCGCGGCGGAGCGCGAAGCGGTCGCTCGCCAACAGCAGGAATACCGCAGCCATCGGCAGTTCAGTGCCGAGCGGATCGAGCAGTTGCGAGCGGATAACGACCAGTTGCGGCTCCAACTCGACAGCCTGAACACCGACTGCGGCCTCCTGCGCAGCCAGCTCCATAGCAATGAAGTAGATCGCACGCGATTGCTGGAAGCCCAAACCGGCTTGCAGCAGCTTCTGGACGAACGCGCCGCTCAATTGCGCTCGCTGGAAGACAAACATCAGCATGCGCGCGACGCACTGACCCATTTTCGCGAAGCCAGCCAGGTGCAGCGCGCGCAGGAACTGCAGCGCCATGACGGTCAGCTTCAACACTTACAAACTGAAATCCGGACACTTCAGCACACCCTGTCAATTCGATTAGACGAGCTTGCGACGCTGAATCGGGATAACGAGCGGCTGATGGCCGCCAGCAGTGAGCAGGTCAAGCAACAGCGCCTTCTGACCCAGGAACTACAAAAACAACGTGCGACGATCAACACCCTGCAACAAGACTTGATCAACCGGCAGACTGAAAGAGCGGCTTTGGAGGAGCGTCTAATGCAAAAGCAAGCCGAGTTAGCACTAATGCAGCAACACGGTGAACAACAACGTGAACAACTAGTCCAGTTACAAAAGCACGTTCTGAAGCATTCCATTGCGGCGGATAACCCGGCAATCGAAGCCTCTTCAAAATCAACCAAGAGCAGCACCATGGATAGCGGGTGATGCAGGCAACCTCGCAACCATAGTTACCAATGAGTAGCCGCCCTAGACGACTAATATTGAGCTTTCCACAACGCGAAAGTGCTCCAACCTCCAGCGAAGTGACTTTATCTCTTTCTGCCACGCTTCCAGAGCGCATACATGACGACGGATTCGCGCCGCTATCCAATCAGGTTTCTTATGTAGCAGCAGATCGGGAAGCTCTTTGAAGTCATGCGGATGGTTAATTAGCATTGCCATAAATATCGATAGATCCCGCCCTTTATCGTCGAACCACCCTCTACCTGTCAACTCGCCAATGAGTTCTCGGTACTCATTCACACCAGCATGAAAATATTCAAATGAATGCGGCCAGTCCGAATGATTCTTTAGTTCGTAGAGATCTTGCCGCCAAATAAGCGAATCGACTATCTGATAGAGCTCGCCAGCAATATACGACAACGGAGAGGTAACACAGAGCACCTGCAGATACTTAGTAAACAAGAGACTAGCACGCACTCGACTTGCAGTATACCTGGCCGACTTGGTACGAATTATTAGAAAAAGAATACTCAAATAGTTCAACGACACACACCTGGACAACCAGTCAATCCCCTTAGATGTGGCAAGATCCAACTGAAGTTCTTCACCAAGCTCACTAGAGAGCGCTCCCCAAGATTCCCCACCCCGAGCGTTGGCGCACAGAGTCGGCCAAAGAATGTTACTCAACACCTCACGAAGAAGCGGGTAACGGACGGTTAACTCGGCTTGCAAGTGTTCGGAGAGGACTCGTCCTTTGAAAAACAGCCTCCAGTTTTTTTCACTTGGTTCACAGTAGCCCTGCCCACACTGGTGCTCATACCAGCGAGCCAAGGCAGCTCCGCTGTGGTCGACTCCAGCCTGCTCCGCCAAGGTATGGACTAACAGTTTGCCCAGTGTCTGCCGGATCGGCGGATCAAGTTCACGAGGCGTGTAGTAAGGCGCGGTGTACACGGTATGTCCCCCCGGTGCAAAGGATGTAATTCCGTACGTAAGGTTTTAGTACCGTTTGCTGTACACGGTGAGGTCGCCGACGCATGCGCAAACTTTTTACCCCGAGATAGAGCGGTTTCAAGCCCGTAGCAGGGGCTAGCGGGAGTATGAACAGGGGGGGATGCTAGTAGTACGCGGACATCGCTCCGCGGTCCGCAAAGCCGCTTCAGCGGTGATTCTCAGAAAAGGCGACAAATATCTGGGGCCTGCAGAGAGACCCCGCACATAAACCATCTGGATGGCGTAACTCTAGCCAAACACAACCGGTAGATTCGATTCGGAAGGGTGGGTCGCTATGATCTCAATACCGGATGAACTGAAAAGCACACTCTCTTTGTTGCCAGGTCCCAAACTCCGCCGGGGTAAGTACGGCAAGCACGTCACCTTTATTCCTTCACGCAAGAACGGTGGAAACGTCGCCTGTGAGTCGCTTCTCGAAGCCGCGTTTTGCTTGGAGCTTGAGCGCCTCCCGATTATTACCGCCTATCACTCGCAGCCATTTACTCTAGCACTGACCTCCAGCCGGCAACGCTACACACCAGATTTCGTAGCACGGCTTCGTGACAAACGCCTTATCGTTTATGAAATTAAAACTAACTCAGCGCTCAGCGACGCCCCAACGCGCGACCGGCTGAGCTACTTTCAGACCCTCTTTGCCCAATGTGGTTATCCATTGGAGTGCATTGGTGACAGCCAATTTTGGCACCCTGTCAGAACACCTAACTTGCACTTCCTCTATCACAAAAGTTTTGGATCTGATCGGAAATCGGCTTCCCACGTTTCCTCACTCCTTTACGGGTCGCCACACGGAAAATTGACTGTCCATGAACTCCTCGACAACCACGCACCTCCCGAAGACATTGCTTTTGCAGTGTTCTATGGGCTGGTCGTAGCCGACCTTCAGCGCCCTTTTGGCATCCAGACACAGCTTCAGTGCAGAGGCGACAATGCTTAGTGAGAGCGGAGGCGAAAGCAATAGCGACCGCACCAACAGCTTGGAACTCAACGTTGGCGAACGCTACCAGTACCGTATGCAGTTGTTTGAGATCATCGCCATTACCGGAAGACGCATTCAACTCAGAAGCGTCCAGCAACGGAGAAATATTTGCTTCCAAAGCTACGACACACTGGCTTTAGCACACCGGAGAGGATACTTCTTCAAAGTACAAGAAGCGCCCTTATTGGCAGAAGCCAACAAGATCATAGCCGGACTTACAGAAAAAATCAGAGCGCGACTAAATAGACGCTTGGCCTATGTCCGCGGAATTTTGGAAAAACTAACTGGATCTCTACCGAAAGCACGAACCCAAGAACTTGCCTTGGAAATCTGTGCTCAAATCGGTGATACACATCCCCCAAGTTACACCTGCATATACAATTGGATGACAGCCTACCTTCGCTCCGGAGAGAATCCAATAGCGCTGATATCATTGCGGGCGAAGAAAAAGACGTACAGGGTACAAAAACAGCCAGAAGAAATTCAAGACCTCATAAACTACAACATTGAATTACTGTACCACTCCGAGACGCCTTCAACTATCGGCGCAGTAGTTGAAGCGATAACATTCAGTATAGAGGACCTTAACAGTAAACGATCAAGCGCTGACCAGTTAAGGGTACCTAGCGAATCTACGCTTCGCCGAATAATACGTGAACTCGACAAGTACGAAACAGAGTTTTATCAACTTGGTCGTCGCACCGCAATTAAAAACCAAAGTTGGAGTAAGATAATTCGCAGACTGCGCCACTTACTGGAGCGCGTAGAGTGCGACACCCAGGTTCTGGATATTATTGTCGTCAATGCTTATGGGGAAGTCTTGGGAAGGCCTTATTTAACAGTTGCCCTTGACGTCCGTTCGCGCCGCATCATTGGCTGGGACATTTCCCTTAACCCCCCTAGTATCGAGAAAACGATACGCGCAATCAAAATGTCACTTTCTAGCGAGCACGAACGCAATGGCTTGGCTTTGCTCTATGTCACTGACAATGGTCCTGAGTTTGTTGCTAAAAAACTTCGTGATTGCCTGACCTTACTGGGGGCCGAAATCAGGTTCTGCGAACCGGGAGAGCCTAACCAGAAGCCATTCGTCGAGCGGTGGTTTAAGACACTTACGACTGGACTTATCCATCACATGAAGGGAACTACATTCTCTAATATTCAAGAAAGGGGCGAGTATGATTCGGAAGCAGAGGCCATCTTCACCTTGGAACAACTTCGCGCGACCTTCAAAGACTGGCTTGACTCTGTCTACCACAGTGACTTTCATCGTGGCCTGGGCACATCGCCTGATATATTTTGGGAAGCCCATACCGATCCCGCTTTCCCTGCAAAAAGATACTCTAACAAAGATTTAAAAATGCTTTTTCTTAGTAAAAAAGTCGCCACTCCGGTTAATGGCCGCATAGGTTTTGAGAATTTGCAATGGACTGGTCCTGCCGTAGCTTATCTCAGCACATTGAATAGCAAAAAAGACAAACTTACACTTTACTATGACACTAGTGAACTTGGAACCGCCTGGGTGTGCCACCCCGATGCCCCGGACGATATATATAGCATAGATGCTGTAGACCCTGACTACCAGACCGGTTTAACCATGCACATGCACCACTTGGTTATGGCCGAACTCAAAGAGAAGGAACGGACATTTGATTTTAGAGTAGCGAGAGACAATCGTGTACGAATCAATCTCAGGCTAGCTAACTCAAAAGGAAAGCGTGCCCGAAAGAAAAACGCACGTTCAGAAGAATACAATTCATCCAACTCTATCGCTCTCACCTCAGATAATGGATTGGCCAATAAATCAAAAAGCCACTCCAAAATCGATCCCCAGAAACACTTAACCAACAGCCAGGTTCCCGCTGTCGCTCAAGTCATGGAGGTGCACATTGACCATAGACATAGATGAGATAGATAGGAAAGTTGGATTATTTGAGAAGAAGGTTGTCTTCTATCCCAGCTTTCGAACAGCTTACGCGATCCTCGAAAAATCGGTGGAATGTACCCGGCGCCGAGGCACTCCTTCATCCGCCATCCTAATCGGCCCGTCAGGAAGCGGAAAATCAACTCTGCGCGAACTATTTTGCGAGCTATATTCAAAGTCTAAATTAGAAGTGGATCCCGACGGACTATATCAGACACTTCCGGCTCTCCAATGTGAGGTCCCGGCTGAAGCAACCATAAAGTCGTTCGCGAAAGAATTGCTGCTTGGTTTGAATTGTTCTGACCTTCGAGGAGACACCGTAGACTTGGAGTTTCGCATCCTTGAGCTCCTGAAAACCCGCCGAACAGCGTTCATTATTATTGATGAATTTCATTTACTAGCAAGACCAGAGACTATTAAAACAGCTAGCCATGTGACCGACTGGCTTCTCAGCCTGCTCAACAGATCCAAAATCCCCATAATAGTAGTGGGGAAGCCTAACTGTAAGGATGTAATTTACAGAAAGCCTGAACTTGCAAGACGTTACCCATTCGTCGCAGAACTCCAACATCTAAGCTTTGACGAAAATAAAAGCTCTGAATACATAATGACGCTACAGTGTTTGGATCAGGAACTTTACAGCATAGGAGATTTAAGAAAAGGAATCCACTTGACTGACCCAACTATTTCTACGCGCCTCTTTGTAGCAACACAAGGAAATCTTGAGTATTTGAGACTTATACTTTCAAATGCCTTTCAAATATGCCTAGAGCGTGGAGACCGAGCACTTTGCCTTTCTGACTTTATCGATACTTGCGCATTTCTTGATTTAGACCACAGCCTATCAAATGATGATAACCCTTTTGAAGTTAGCCTTACAAAATGTTATTCCATTATTCAAGACAATCTTAAATGAAAGATTTTGCCTTTATTCCACTTCCGTTGCCGGAGGAAAGCCCAACTAGCTTACTGAAGCGTGCGGCAATCAGAAACGGCTATCGCTCCATCGATGAATTTCTTTCATTCTATTTCCAAGATTTGCCTGTCCGAGGCAATTTACTTAGGCAAGACACTATCGTAACTGAACGCCTAACTTATCAAGCAGGAGAGTATGGCGAACTTTTAAAAACCGGCTTCTATAGAGCCACTCACAAGGTCCTAACAAACTCTAATCTACTAATAAATAATATCGAAGTTAAAAAGCGCCTGATCCGATTTAAGGGAGCCGCCATATGTAGCGAATGCTGCGAGGAAGGCTGGGAAAAAAACACAAAAGATTTTTCACTCGCTGAGAATTGCCCTTATCACTCGCGAAAATACCTATTCTCTTGTTCGAAATGCCAACGCAATTTCACATGGCGCAATCAAATAACAACCGAGTGCAAATGCGGCGAACAAATCAAATCACCTCAATGTTCCGAAGCGGAAGTTCGACCGGAAAAACAACTACTTCGATTGCTAAGAAGCAACTCCCAACACGCGTTTGATCTGTTTTCATCCACACTTCAGAGCCTTGGACTAGGAAGCAAAAATAGTAACCCGTTCATAAACAGAAGCATATTTTCCACCGCATTAGCCATAGCTCTGGAGGATATGGACATGATCATTCCTGGTCTTCAGAGGCTATTCAGTAATGAAAGCATCATTGACGAGCGCTTCCTCTCCACTAAGCTAAGCCACCTCACTCCGCCACATATAAAGTCATTCATATTAAACAAACCACCTAGCGCGAGACCAGCCAACCAACATGCTTCAGACCTAACATTCTCGTTAACCACACAACAACTTCTCGCCTATTTAGGTATAAACAACAAACAATGGAATACTATTCGTACTCACAAGCTATTCCCAAAAAAAGAAAAGCGATGCTGCACCTACAGCCAACAAGAAGCAGCAGCAATTAATCAGATTATTGAATTAATCGCCAAGCAGCGCGAATCTGATCGACTGAAGAAAGAAACAAGTATCATCAATCTATCCACCGCCGCTCAACATCTCAAAGTAGACCGACATGTGTTCAGAGAATTGGTAAAATCCGGTTTGCTTGGCAAGAAAATTAGGCAAATTGACGGTTTTTACGCGGTTTCAGCAACTGCCATTGAAAGCTTTAGCTGCAAATACGTCTGCATTCAAACAATTGCTAAAGAAGCATGCTGTTCTCTTAACACTGTTAGAAAAGCAATTAAACAACTCGCCACTCCCACAATTCCGCTGGCGCCCAACTCAAAATTCACCACTGTAATACCTAAAGAGTCCGCCCAACAAGTCATAACCGCAATCCAAGCCCTCCTCCCATCATATAAGCGCGGAGTTCGACATAAGCTTTCCGCTAAGCTCCAAGTCATAGAAAGCGACAAAACAACAAACCACTATAGTACGACTGAAGCCAGCAAATTACTTGATATTGACAGAACAATAATCAGACAACTAGTAAGAAATGGCATACTAAATGCTACTTATAGAACTAAGTTTTCGGAGTACCTGATACCCAAAGATGAAATAGAGAATTTCAATAAGAAATATATGAACGCATCCGAGGTATCTGAAACCCTGCTTCTGCCCCGCAAAAAGACCACAGATATTTTGGCTGCCCACGGGATCACGCCGGTAATTGCCAGATCAGCGGGCAGTTGCGACATAACACTATTTCACAGAAGCGACATACCCATAGAATTAATTAAAAAAACAGAAACCAATACCCAGATTCTCTACAAAGAGCACTCAAGCAACAGACTGATAAAGCTTTCCGAGGCAAGCTCCTTGACAGGAATCACAATTAAAAGCTTGTCTATGATTACGAAAGCCATCGTCCTACCCTTTCGCCCGTTGCACTATCAATCAATAAAAAAACTCTCCTCTATCGAATTTAAAATGGTGCTGGACTACTACAAAAGCACAACTCCAGTATCGGAAATACTGGATAAGTATGGAATACCTCCTCAATCTTTCACCCAGCTTTTTATTCTAAGCAAATATGTTAAGCCTATCAGAATAAATGGAAACTGGTATCTAGATGCTAAAGATAAAGAGAATGTTATTAAGGTCCTAGAAGAATTTTGCACATGCACTCAAGCGGATTTTATGCTGGGTGCCCCTCCAAGATACACAAGAAACCTGATCATAGGCGGAAGGATTCAGCCTGCAACTCCTCCCCGCGGGATTCCAATACATCCCACTCTAATAGAGAGAAATCTGGTAACACACTTTAAAGACAATATTATTAATGAATAAATCTGAAATAAGCGAAATAATTAATTAGAACATCAATACCGATCCCAAACGTACATATTCCACGCGCCATTTCTGGCTACCTCCCCCGTCGCGAACAACCGCTCGACACTATTGCGCTCTATCAGGGCCCGACACAATTATAAGCTTTGATCCCAATCCTCCTGGAAATCTCTGCTTAGTCGCCCCTGATTCAGCTCTAGCTGACAGCAAATTAGGCTCTTTCACTTTTCCTGACAGCTAAATTCAGCCTTGGCTGAAAACCTCCCTCCTAACTCATTGATTTTAATAGCTGTGATTTCACACGCATCTAACAACCTATGGTCACGTAGTTTTTCAACAAACACTGAAACTTTTTCACTGAATGTTGAAACGGATGCACCGAGACGGTGCATGGCCGCTGCCTGGGGAGGCAGCGGCGCCAGCCATCCAAAACTGGCTTTCGCAGTTAGGTCGAGACCATTTGCCCCGAAGGAATAGAGGGGATCAAAGAGTAAACAACAGGGCCGGCGAGCATTGCTCGCTGGCCCTTTTTACTAGTAGGGCAGCTCCGTTTTTCCCGAATCCTTCAAACGCAAGGCGCTAAACCAGGTGCTTGCCGGTACGCCGTTTCGTCATGTACCAGGAATCCAGTACGAGCCTATACGCGGAACTGCCGTAGGGTCTGATTCAACTGGCTAGCTAGAGCGTCAAGGTGGCAGCTTGCCTCTTTCGATTGGCTAGCGGCCACGGCATTCGCTTCAGCCAGTGAGGCCGCCTGCGTCACGTTCTGGTTGATTCCCTCTACCACTTGGGACTGCTGCAAGGTAGCACTGGCTATAGATGCATTCAGGTCTGTCAGATTGCGCAGTGACTGTGCGATCTGTTCCAAACTAATGCCTGCCAGGCGCGCCTTATCGACGGTCTGGGTGGACGCATGGCTGCTCTCGTCGATGACCTGAACGGCAGCCTCGGAATTGGCCTGGAGACGCTCAATCATTGTCTGGATTTCGGCAGTGGATTTCTGCGTGCGTTGCGCCAGTAAGCGAACCTCGTCGGCAACGACGGCGAACCCCCGCCCTTGTTCACCGGCACGAGCTGCCTCGATTGCGGCATTCAAGGCCAGCAAGTTGGTCTGCTCGGCGATGGAACGGATGACTTCGAGCACAGAGTTGATCTGGGTACTCTCCTGGGCCAGTGACTGAATCACTTCGACTGCCTTGCCAATGGTACTGGAGAGCTGGTCGATCTGTTCCAAGCTGCTACCGATGTTGTTCTGCCCCCTGCGTGCCTGTTCTTCGGCATCGCGTACTTCGCTGGCGGCGTGCTTAGCGTTTGCCGCCACTTCCTGCACGGAGTAGGAGAGTTCTTGCACCGCGGTGGCGACCAACTCCATCTGCCGCGACTGCTGTAGGCTCTGGTACTGGGCATCGCTTGCAATTACGCCAAGGGATCGTGACGCATGGTCGAGCGAGCCGGCAGTTTCCAGTGAATGGCCGATGACCCCCTGTAACTTGAGGGTGAACGTATTGAAATGATTGCCCAAATCTGTGAGTTCGTCGTGCCAATAGTCGTCCAGCCTACGGGTAAGGTCAGCTTCCCCGCTGGCAATATTGGCCATAGCATTGACCGCTTCGCATAACGGCGAAGTGATGCTGCGGGCGATCAGGACGATGAGGACAGTGAGCAGAAGGCCCGTCAGCAACACTATTCCCAAGGTATTCAGTACGTGTGCGCGAAATTCATCCTGTACATCGTCGACGTATATTCCTGAACCAACTACCCAACCCCAAGGCTTGAATAGCTCCACGTAGGACACCTTCTTCACCGGCGCATCCGAGCCCGGGCGAGGCCAACTGTAGTGCACGAGTCCAGCCCCATCGTGCTTTGCGACCCTCACCATTTCGTCGAAAAATGGTCTGCCATCAGGATCAAGGGTACCCGTCATCACCTTGCCTTCGATTTTTGGGCTAGGGTGCATGACCATGCGTGTCTCGAGGTCCTCTAGCCAGAAGTAATCGTTACCGTTGTAGCGCAGGCTGCGCATCAGTTCGATGGCTTGGTTCTGCGCCTGCACACGGTTGAGCTTCCCCGCGTTTTCCTGTTCTCGGTAGTAGCGCAGGATGCTGCTCGCGGTTTCAACCACATGCTGGGTTTTCAGCGCTTTCGCGGTATGCAGGTCTCCAAAGTTCTGGATGAGCAACAAACCGGCTAGGGCGAGAAGTATTACCTGGGAAGTCAACAGAATCAGCCACAGGCGGTGGCTGATGGGAACTTGGCGCAGTCCGGGCATGATCCAGCTCCGTTATGCCATGAGAGGTCTGACGAGCCTTATTGCACAGGCGAATGGAGTGCGGTGAGAAACGCCCCCCTGAAGGTGCAGGGCCATCGATCATTGGATAGCCTTCGGCATGGGCAATTGGTTGTTTAGGGCTTTCTGCGCTGTCCAGATCACCGCCGACGACCGACATATGCCATCCCTGGCCGATGCAGTCGTTAATAGTTCGGCATATCGAGGAAAGTGATGCCCAAACAACCTCACTCCAATACAAAGCCGCTGATGCCCTACCTGCAGGCGCAGACACTGCTCAATCGGGAGAGGAGGTGTCCATTCTTTTCTGATACTCCTCGCGTAGCAGACGCTTCATCAGCTTGCCGTTGGGTTCACGCGGCAATTCATCGCGAAAATCGACGCGCTGCGGGCATTTCACTCCGCCCAGCGACTCACGCACAAATGCACGAAGGAGCTCTGCCAAGGTTGGTCCAGCTGTTTGCTGATCGCGAGGCTTCACAACGGCCACTACCTTTTCACCCATCTCCTCATCAGCTATACCGAACACTGCCACATCATCCACATCGGGGTGTGTCATGAGCACATTTTCGATTTCTTGCGGGTAGATGTTTACCCCCCCGGAGATAATCATGAAGCTCTTTCGGTCAGTGAGAAAAAGGTAGCCGTCCTCATCAACCCAGCCTATATCACCTAATGTTGCCCACCCTCGATGGTCGTAAGCCTTCCGTGTCTTCTCCGTGTCGTTGTGGTACTCAAAGCGAGGACCATCGGCAAAGTAGATATCCCCCACAGTTCTGGCCGGTACCTCTTGGCCCTCCTCATCGAGGATCTTGACTGTCCCCAACACAGCACGTCCGACTGAACCCGGTTTGCGAAGCCATTCCTCTGCATTAAGGGCGGTAAGCCCGCAACACTCTGTGCCCGAGTAATACTCGTGAATGATCGGTCCCCACCACTGGATCATGGCGTGTTTAACTTCAATAGGGCACGGACCCGCAGCATGTACCACGGCACGCAACGATGAGTAGTCATAGGCGTCGCGGACCTCAGCTGGCAGTTTGAGGATGCGAACGAAGTGCGTCGGCACGAAGGTCGCTTGTGTAACGGAGTAGCGTTCAATTAGCTGAAGCGTCTGCTCGGCATCGAACTTTTCCATGACTACCACGGTGCCACCAAGCCCCTGGATCGCAAGCGCCCAGCGCAATGGCGCAGCATGGTAGAGCGGCGAAGTAGAAAGATAGATGCTATCCGATCCCATACCATAAAACTGACGTCCCATTGACATCAATGGACTTTCGTTGGCGACAGGCCCCTCGGGGAGTGACGGCTTCACACCTTTTGGGCGCCCAGTCATTCCAGACGAGTACAGCATGTCAGCGCCCGGGCTTTCGTCGTCAATGCGAGTTGCGGCCTTGGCTGCACGCTCCTTAGCGAAGGCTGTCGTGCTGAAGAACCGTGGTGCATTGTCCTCCAGACGCTGGATAGCACTCAGACCGAGTTCAAAAAACGTGTCTGAGGCTATCAAGACCCGTGCCCCAGAATCGCTGACTATGTAGGCGACATCGTTTGAAGAGGCGCGGTTAGAAATAGCTGTCAGATAAAGCCCACAGCGCTGAGCCGCCCAGGAGATGGTGAATACATCAAGGCCGTTTTCGAGAAGCACCGCGACGGTGTCTCCGCGTTGCAGACCAAGGGCACGAAACAGATGTGCTCCCTGGTTAGCGAAGCGCTCAAGTTCTGCGTAACTTAGGATTTGGCCAGACGAAGCAAGGATGCAGGCTGCCTTGTCAGGCGCGGAAAGTGCGTGAATGGATGGATGCATGATGGTTATCCTTATTTTTGTGCCCAGATTTGGTTCCCGGGTTTGTCAACTAATGGAACTCAAGGCAGAGAAAACCATCTCGCCTGAGCAATTCTGGAGGTCATCCATAGCGTTGATCGGGAACTAGGGGAGCAATTCGCTTATCAGCGACCTGACCACTGTGGCGGCCGCTTTTCAGCGAAAGCACGCGGCCCTTCAATGGCATCCATCGACTCGAGCATCGAAACTACCTGCGGATACTGCCATTCCTCGACAAGGGCCGTTTCGATGGGCACATCAAGTCCACGAAGCACTGCCTCTTTGGTGGCTCGCAGGGATAGAGGACTACACGCCAACATCTCCGCAGCCCAACAGCGAGCCAGGGAAAGCACATCGTCGGAGCAAACCTCGTTGACGAAGCCAAGGTCCACTCCCTCACGGGCACTAACCCGGCGCCCAGTAAGCAGCATGCCCATGCTGCGCTTGAGACCAATAACCTGAGGCAAGCGCTGTAGCCCACCCGCCAGCGCTGCCAGGCCGACGCGAGGTTCAGGCAGAGCAAACACTGCGTTCTCAGATGCAACGATGATGTCGCAAGCCAACGCCAGTTCGAAGCCGCCGCCCATGGCCACTCCATTCACAGCAGCAATTACCGGCTTACTCAAATCGAAGCGCGCGGTCAGCCCGGCAAAACCTTTCTCCGGAGTAACCAAGCCGCCACCACTTGCCTGCTGCTTGAGGTCGTGGCCAGCACAGAATGCCTTGCTGCCCGAGCCCGTAACGATCGCGACCCACTGTTCCTCATCGGCCCCAAAGTCGTCGAACGCTTGTTGCAGCTCGAGATGCGCCGCAGCGTTGAGTGCGTTATGAGCCTCAGGTCGGTTGAGGATAATTGTCGTCAGACGGCCTTCACGTTCTACACGGATAAACTGGTAGCTCATGCAGTTACCTCCTGGTGGGCACGAAAGAATCCGGGTAAGCGTCGGTTAATGATTTCACCTGCGTCATCAACGATTCTGGTCAACAGTTCTGCGCAGGTCGGAATGTCATGAATCAGCCCTTGGACCTGGCCTGCCCAGACAAGACCAGCATCGAGATTTCCTGTCTCCAAGGCCTCACGCCCACAAGCTCCACTTACCAGCGGGCGAATATCCTCGAAAGTCACCCCCGGTTGCTGCGACATAGCTACCACGCGATCAGAGATGCTGTTGCGGGCCACGCGTCCGGTATTGTGGAACTGCCGAAATATCAGCCGCGTGTCACGCTCATCGTTGTTCACCAGGAACAGCTTGATCGCATCATGAATTGGCGCCTCAACAGTTGCGCAGAAGCGCGTACCCATGTTGATACCCTCCGCGCCTAGCGCAAGCGCTGCAGCAAGGCCGCGACCATCACCAAATCCACCGCTGGCGATCATCGGCACCCGGATCTTGTCAGCGGCAGCGGGAATGAGCACCAAACCGGGAATATCATCTTCCCCTGGGTGTCCGGCACATTCGAAACCGTCAATAGAGACGATGTCGACGCCCATCTTCTGCGCTGAAAGTGCATGGCGCACAGAAGTGCACTTATGAATCACCGTCAGCCCATGCGCCTTGAAGTCCTCGACATGCTCGTGCGGTTTGTTTCCCGCCGTCTCGACGACCCGTACGCCGCTGTCGATGATGGCCTTGCGGTACTCTGCATAAGGCGGGGGGCTCACCGAGGGTAAGATGGTCAGGTTCACGCCGAATGGCTTGTCCGTCATCTTCCGGCAGCGCTCGATTTCTCGCCGCAGATCATCCGGTGTCGGCTGAGTCAACGCAGTAAGCATGCCGAGCCCTCCGGCATTCGAAACGGCGCTGGCCAATTCGGCGCGGCCAACCCACATCATGCCGCCCTGAACGATTGGGTGGTCGATGCCGAGTAATTCTGTGACTCGGGTGTGGAGCGCCATATCAAAGCACCTCCACGATAGTCGCGTTTGCGACGCCACCACCCTCGCAGATGGCCTGCAGGCCATAGCGCAAGCCGCGAGCTTTGAGCGAGTGCAACAGAGTGGTCATAAGCTTGGTACCGGTGGCGCCCAATGGATGCCCGAGAGCAATAGCCCCGCCATTGACATTGAGCTGGTCCGGATTGGCTTCCAGTGCCTGCAGCCAGGCCAGGGGCACCGGAGCAAAAGCTTCGTTGATCTCATAAAGATCAATATCAGCAATGCTCAAGCCAGCTCGTTGCAGTGCACGTCGGGACGCTTGGATAGGTTCTTCCAACATGATCACCGGATCACCGGCGGTGACGGCCATCGACACAATCCGCGCCAACGGAATCAGGCTGTGCTCCTTCAACGCCCGCTCACTCACGATCAAGAGCGCGGATGCACCGTCACAGATCTGGCTGGCGTTGGCGGCGCTGATCACACCGCCCTCCCTGATTAGACGAACCGAAGAAATCCCCTCCAAAGTCGCATCATGTCGAATACCCTCATCCCGACAATGCAACCCTGTATCGGTAGCCAGGGGAACTATCTCGTCCTGGAATACGCCAGATGTGGTTGCGTGCGACGCACGCTGGTGACTTTGGAGCGCATAGCGATCCAGGGTTTCTCGATCAAAGCCATATTTTTGCGCGAGCATCTCCGCGCCCTCAAACTGGCTAAAGGTCTCGACGCCGAACCGCTTCTTGATCCGTTCACTGAATGGGCCCACCCCCAAACCTTCACGCTCATGGAACGACAAGTTGGAGAACATTGGGACTCGGCTCATGCTTTCGACGCCGCCAGCGATTACCACATCTTGCACACCAGACATCACTGCCTGAGCAGCAAAATGGACCGCCTGTTGAGAGCTACCGCACTGGCGATCGATGGTTACAGCCGGCACACTTTGTGGAAGGGACGAAGCCAACACCACATTTCGAGCAAAGGCGAAAGACTGCTCGCCGGCTTGCGTGACGCAACCGATGATCACATCATCAACGGCCGCCGGATCAATGCCACTTCGCTCCAGAAGCGCATTGATCACCTCCCCCCCCATATCCGCCGGATGCCAGCATGCGAGTTGACCATTGCGCCGAGCACCGGCAGTACGTACAGCCCCGACAATATAGGCTTCAGCCATTATTAGACTCCTACTTGGAAATTCGGTTGACGTTTTTCGCTAAAGGCCGTGACTCCCTCACGGGCCTCAGGACCGGCGCCAGACTCAGCGACACAGCGGGCTTCTTTTTCCAGGTGCGATTCGAGGCCGCCACCGTAGGTTTCCAACAAAAGTCGGCGGGTGCGGCCGATAGCGGCAGTAGCTGAATCGGCCAGAGCGCGTGCCAGTCGTGCGCCTTCTGAATGGAGAGCGTCGTCGTCCACCACTAGGGTTATCAGCCCCTGCTGAGCAGCATCCACGGCGCTCAGGCGCTGGTTCAGAAGAATCACCTCCTGCGCTCTGCGCATACCCAAGAGGCGAGGCAGATGCCAAGTCAACCCGCCGTCAGGGCTCAGGCCTACCGAGCCATATGCAGGAGCAAAACTGGCCCCACGAGTGGCCACCACAATGTCTCCTGCAAGCGCCAAACTGAATCCAGCCCCGGCTGCCGGGCCATTCACCAGCACTAACATGGGCTTGTTCATCCGCATAAGGCGTGAAATGGACATGTGCAACACACCGGCAATCTCGCTGAGGAACCCCGAGATTTCATCCCCTGCAGCCTTGAAGGCACCAAGGTCACCTCCCGTGCAGAAAAATCGACCAGAGCCACTAAGAACTACGCAACGAATTCCTGCGTCTTGATCACAGCGAATCACTGCCTGCAGCAGTGCATGAGCAAGCGTGAGGTCGATGGCATTACCAGCTTCAGGGCGGTTCAGGGTCAGATAGGCTATGCCCCCTTCGATCCGCATCTGCACAGGCGCGCTCATTTGCACTCCTCCATGGCGCGTCGCGCCAGTTCAGCCAACATCGGGAAGCTTCTGGCTCGCTCGCGGGCATTGGTCGATGCTGCCGTGCCACGCAGTACGCGTCCTTGGATACCGTGGAAAATCGCGGCCAGCCGGAAAAAATTGAAAGCGATGTAGAACGGCCAGTCGGGAATGTTGTTGCGCCCGGTTCGACGACAATATTCCGCGACATATTCGTCTTCGGAAGGAATGCCCAATGCATGCAAATCTGCCCCGGCGAGGCCGGCGACGATGTGTGGAGGCATGCGGTACATCATGGCGTGATAGGCGAAATCGGCCAGGGGGTTTCCCAGAGTCGACAGTTCCCAATCCAGCACCGCCACAATGCGTGGCTCGCTGGGGTGGAAGATCATGTTGTCGCACCGAAAATCACCGTGCACGATGCTCGATTCATCACCGACCGGGATGTGTGCCGGCAACCATTCAACCAGGGCGTCCATGTTTGCATCGCGCCCGGCAGCTGGGTCATCCAGGTATTGCCGCGTCCAGCGTTCGATCTGTCGAGAGAAGTAATTTCCTGGGCGGCCATAGTCGGCCAAGCCAACAGTGACAGGATCGATGCTATGCAACTGTGCAAGGGTGGTATTCATCGCATCGAAGTAGGCTTCGCGCCGCTCCACACCTGGGAAGGTCGCATCCCAGAAGATTCGTCCCTCAACCCGCTCCATCACATAGAACGCACTGCCGATTACATCAGTGGTTTCACAGACACCCATGATCTGAGGTACCGCAAAGCCCTTAGTGGAAAGAGCTAGCTGAACCCGTGCCTCGCGTTCGACGCTGTGCGCTCCTTTGAGCACAGGACCAGACGGTTTACGACGCAGAATGTAGCTCCCCGACGGTGAATCAAGTCGATACGTGGGGATCGACTGCCCGCCCTTAAGCCGCATAATATTCAGGGGGCCGATAAATCCGTCGACATGTTCGATCATCCAACGTTCAAGTGAAGCGCTGTCGAAATTCAGCGGTTCGTCGAGGCTGTCGGCACCGGCGATTACTACTGCTTCGTGCGAGCTCATGTTTACCTCCGGGTCCAGTCACGCTTAATTTTCTTAGCCAGTGACCACTTGTGAACTTCGGTCGGACCGTCATACACACGGAAGGCACGAATCTCGCGGAATACCTGCTCAACAACAGTGTCTTCGGTGAGGCCGCTTCCACCCATGACCTGTACGCAACGATCGGCCACTCGCATGAGAGCCTCACTAACGGCAACTTTGGTCATCGAACTTTCGGTACCGCCCTGAGCCCCACTGTCGAGTACCCCAGCGCACCAGTCGATCATCAATTCGGCTTGCTTCAGGTCGATCAGATTCTCGGCGAGCATGAAGCCGCAGCCTTCGTGTTCGATAAGCACCTTGCCAAAAGCCATGCGTCTGTTGGCGTAGTTAGTAGCGATTTCCTGGGCTCGCACGCAGGCGCCGTACCAGCGCATACAATGGGACAGACGCGCTGGAGCGAGACGAACTTGCGCATAGTGAAAACCTTCACCAGCCTCACCCAACATCTGTTCCGCAGGTACTCGAAGGTTTTCTAGGCGGACTACTGCGTGTCCACCTGGCATTGAGTTATCGATGGTTCGCGGGATGCGTTCAATCCGAATAGCCGGGTTAGGCAGCTCAATCAGGAACAGGCAAGCACCTTCCTCAGCTTTGGCCATTACAATCCCGACGCCAGCTCCCTCAGCGCCGGTGATAAATGCCTTGCGGCCGTTGATGATCCAATCGTTGCCTTCACGGTGACAGGTGGTCTTCATCATCGACGGATCAGAACCGGCACCACCTTCTTCAGCCGGTTCGGTCATGAAGAACGCCGACCTCATTTGCCCTTCGATCAACGGCCGCAAAAAGCGCTCTTGGATCGTGGGGCTACCAACCTTGCCCAACAGATACATGTTTCCTTCGTCAGGCGCGGCAGTATTGCAAGCCAGCGGTCCAAGAGGGGAAAGACCAGTTTTTGCCAAAACCAACGCAGTGCCACGTTGGCTCAGGTGACGTCCGTCAGCCAGGATATGAGGTGTTAAAACGCCAGCTTCCCGAGCCAGCTCCCGCAGTTCGATGGCGAGCGCGTCCGTAGGGCAATTGTGGTGATCACGACGAGAGTCCTGTTCATAGGGCACAACCACGTCTCGCACAAACCGCTCCACCCGATCAGCGATCACCGCAGCCTGTTGCAGATCGTCGTTCATCGCGGGGCCATCCGAATTGCACCGTCCAGGCGGATGACTTCACCGTTAAGCATGGGATTCACGACAATCGCTTCGACTAGCTGCGCGAATTCATCCGGTTGCCCGAGTCGGCTCGGGAACGGGACCTGCTGCCCCAAAGAAACTTGAGCCTCTTCTGGCAGAGTGGCGAGTAGCGGCGTAAGGAAAATACCTGGAGCGACAGTCATCACACGAATGCCGTAGCGGGCGAACTCTCGCGCCAGTGGCAACGTCATACCAACGATGCCTGCTTTAGACGCCGCGTAGGCCGGCTGTCCAACTTGGCCGTCAAAGGCAGCAACACTGGCAGTATTGATTATCACCCCACGCTCTTCGCCCAGTGCATCAGCCACATGTAAGCGCGCAGCAAACTTCGACAGAACATTAAAGCTGCCCGTGAGATTGACGTTGATAATCTGATTAAATTTCTGGAGCGGCAAAGCAGTACCGTCGCGATTGATCGCCTTTGCCGGGGCTCCGATACCAGCGCAATTTACCAGTATACGAGGCAGTCCATTTACTTCCTCAGCGGCGTCAAGGGCGCGCTCTACCGCTAGTTCGTCGGTGACATCAGTCTCAATAAATACCCCACCAATGGACTCAGCAAGTCGTTGGCCCAGTTCACGGTTCAGGTCAATAATCGCCACTTTTGCGCCAGCGGCGGAAAGTCGACGTACGACCGCTTCGCCTAGGCCAGAAGCTCCGCCGGTTACAACTGCAGATGTTTCATGTATTTGCATGAGTCTAGGTCCTTTATTGTTTTAAACAGCACTTGCCAAACACAACAATAATTAGCAAGACGTTATTAATGAGAATCAGAGATTTTGTTTATCTCCGCAAAACTTATTTCACGCATGCGAAATTTCTGCACTTTGCCGGTCACAGTCATTGGGAATTCATCGACAAAGGTAAAATGGCGCGGAACCTTGAAATGCGAGATATTTTCCTTGCAGTAGGTGCGCAGTAACTCTTCGTTTAAAGTTTGCCCTGAGCGCAACTTGATCCAGGCCACAACTTCTTCCCCGTAGCGCGAGTCGGGAATGCCAATCACTTGAGCGTCAGCGATTGCCGGATGGCGATAAAGCAACTCCTCGATCTCGCGCGGGTAAATGTTCTCGCCACCGCGGATGATCATGTCCTTGCTGCGCCCTACGATGCGTACGTAGCCAGCGTCGTCCATCTCGGCGAGATCACCTGTATGCATCCAGCCGGCGCTATCTATGGCCTCTTGTGTTGCCTGGGGGTTATTCCAGTAGCCGAGCATTACGCTGTAGCCCCTGGTACACAGCTCACCCACAATGCCACGAGGCAAGATGCGACCTTCGGTGTCAACGATCTTGGTTTCCAGGTGTGGCTGCGTGGTGCCAACAGTGGTGACCCGTAGTTCCAGATCATCATCGGAATGGGTCTGCAACGACACAGGGCTGGTTTCGGTCATTCCGTAAGCGATCTGCACCTGGGTCATATGCAATTCGCCGATTACCCTACGCATCACGTCTATAGGGCAAGTGGCACCGGCCATGATGCCTGTACGCAGGCTGCTTAGATCAACCTGGGCCCGCGCCGGGTGATCCAGCAACGCAATGAACATAGTCGGCACGCCATACAACACGGTGGCACGCTCTTCAGCGACCATGCGCAAAGTGGCATCAGGCTCAAATGACGGACCGGGGTAAAGCATTGTTGCGCCATGAGTCAAGCAAGCCAGGTTACCCATAACCATGCCGAAGCAGTGATACAGCGGAACTGGGATTACTAACTTGTCCTGCTGGGTCAACCCCAACCGAGCACCAACCATGTAACCGTTGTTTAGAATGTTGTAGTGGCTGAGCGTGGCCCCCTTCGGAAACCCCGTAGTCCCGGACGTGTACTGGATATTGATTGGGTCATCGAACTGCAAGGTGAGCTCACGTTGACGCAACAGGTCTGAGCCAATGTGCTCGGCCAAACCAGCGAGAGCCGCCCAAGGCAAAAAGCCCTCAGGAGCCTCGTCGGCTAACGTGATGACGCCACGCAATTGGGGAAACTCGCCTACGTTCAGATTGCCTGGACTCGAGGAGACAATCGACGGAACCACAGCGCGGACTATTTCGTGATAGTTGGTCGACTTGAATGAGTCGGAGCAGATCACCCAGCAACAGCCCGATTGCGCCAGCACGTACTCCAACTCTGAACGTCGGTAAGCCGGATTGATGTTGACTAGGACGGCACCGACCTTTGCGCTGGCCAGCTGTACAACAGTCCACTCAGCACAATTTGTCGACCAAATGCCAATGCGCTCACCACGGCCAATTCCCAATGCAAGAAAGGCCCGGGCACATATTTCCACAACCTCCCCCAACTCCTTCCAGCTGTAGCGCAGCCCTTGGCGCGCCGAAACCAGAGCAGGGCGATTACCATAGCGCACGATGGCCTCGTCAAAAGCTTCTCCAATGGTCTGGCAGAGGAGGGGCTGATCCTGCGTTCCGCGTGTGTAAGACTTCTTCATGGTCTCTCTCCTTCGGGTGATGTAGTCACCCAACCTTGGGAACGAAAACTGCTTTAGGCTGAGTAAAAGCCAAGAGCCCCGATACACTGTTCTCTACGCCGAAGCCGGACTGTTTGTATCCAGCCATTGGCACATCCGGCTGCAACACAAGGTTCTGGTTGATCCACACCGTGCCCACCTCCAAGCGCATAGCGATTGCTTTTGCCTGCTCTATATCGCTGCTCCAGACAGCGGCCGCCAGCCCGAAGTCGCTTTGGTTGACCCGTTCGATCACTTCATCAACTTCGTGGAAGCGCAACAAAGGGAGAATTGGACCAAAGGCTTCTTCTGTGACCACAGGCGCAGTGTCCGGCGGGTTATCAACCAGGGTCAGGGGAAGGAAGTAGCCACTGTCAGGAACTGGAGAACCTTCAAGTAAGATCAGGCCACTCTCGCGGGCCTCGTCACGTAGCTGTCGTACTCGGCGGTATTGCGATAGGTTCTGGACTGGGCCGAAGCGCACATCCGGATTCAATCCATTCCCGACCTTGGCAGCCTTCACCAGAGAATGAAGCTTGTCGCGAAGTACGTCGTATATGCTGTCGTGTATATACAAACGCTTGCAGGCAACACAGATCTGTCCGCTGTTGGTGAATGCACCGTCGAAAAGCGCCTGAGCTACATCGTCAACATTGACATCGGCGAGCACGATCGCTGCATCATTGCCCCCCAACTCCAGCGTCAGACGTTTTAAGTCTTGTGCAGCAGAAGCCATGATGCGTTTACCGGTGGCGGTCGAGCCGGTAAATGCAATCTTGGCGAAGGCCTTATGTCCGGTCATCATTGGGCCCAAGGCATCTCCACCACTGATAATGTTCAGCACACCCGGCGGCAATATCTCTCGGGTAAGTTCACCGATCCGTAGGGTAGTCAGTGGTGTGAATGGGGACGGTTTTAGCACCAACGTGTTGCCAGTAAAGAGCGCGTGGGCGATCTTCCAAGCCCCCAGCATCACCGGATAGTTCCACGGTACGATTCCGCAGACCACACCCAGTGGCTCCTGGTGCACCTCAACTCGATTGAGCGGAGTCTCCAACTGAACTTCGACTGGAAGTTCTAGGAGAGTAATTCCTCTGATCCAAAATGCAGCACCAAGAATTTCATCCCTTGCCAGGGTTAACGGACGTCCTTGTTCAAGTGTCAGGAGGCGAGACAGTTCATCAACGTTATCCTCAAGCACTTTGGCGAAGGTATTGAGCGCTACTTTTCGCTCATCGAGGGACGCCGCTCGCCAGACAAGGAACGCTTGCTGTGCAGCTTGCACCGCTTGTTCCAGTTCTTTCAGGCCAGCATCAGGTACCCGACCAACCACTTCGCCAGTGGCCGGATTTATTACCTCTAGCGCGCGAGCAGTACTTACAGACTCGCCTCCGATGGTGAGTATCGGATTGTAAATTTCAGACATGGAGAGCCTCTTGTAATGTAAAGCGACTGTGCTGGCGACTCAATCCGACAACGGTGGAATCCGCACTTCACCGAGCATCAATCCAGCACCGTATCCACCATCAACATTGATATTGATGGCATTCACGTAAGAGGCGAGCTCAGAACCGAGAAACGCCAGTACCTGCGCTTGTTGGCGGGGAGTGCAGAGTTGCCCACCCCCTTCCCTGATCGCCTGATCAATAGCCGCGTCGGTCATGGTGGCGCGGAAGTCTGCGAGAATCGGCGTATCTACCGGGGACGGACACACTGAGTTGACCCGGACACCACGAGTACACCATGCACTTCGCCCAAGTAGCATCGTGTAAACTTGCAGGCACTCCTTTGAGAAGTTGTAGCCATTTCCAACCAACTCAGATTTTTCCCGCAGCCAGGCCAATTGCTCCTGCCAGTCATCCAGCTGAAGTAGCGATAGAATTTCCGAAAGGTTTGCCGGCCAGCCTATTCCCGCAATGGAGGCGGTATTAACGATGGAACCGCCTTGAGGGATCCGTGGGAGCAACGCTCGAGACAGACGCTGCACGGCGAATAGGTTGACCCCCATAACCTGCTCTACTGGCCTGGTTCCCGGGATACCTGCGTTGTTAAACAGAACGTCAATTCTGGACGGCAGAAGCGGCAATGCCGCGTCAATACTGTCAGGATCACCCAAGTCAACTTCGATAAACTGCGCCACCTCATATGTGGGGCGCCGCACATCTAGTACAGTGATCTGCTCAGCACCAAACGCCTGCAACAGAGGTACCAGAGCCGCACCAATCCCCGAATACGCACCGGTAACTACGATGGACTTACCTGAATAATTAATCGAAGACATCGTTAGACCTCATGTGATAGCCGAATAGGTGAGTTAAACAAAAGGCTGTAGTCACTGTTTCAACGACAGCCTTGCAGCACGCACCTAACGGATATCGAGACCTTTCATTCGACCATCGGCATACCAACTGGCCATTAGTTCAGTGAACTCCAACGAACCGGCGCCACCGCCATAACACTCCACCAGCAAGCCCTTGCGGACGTCGCCCCCCTCACCGTTGTAGTACCCTGGTGTACATTCGGCGACGAAAGCTGCAAAGACTTCGGACTTATCACGGATGGTTTTGACCCATTCGGCCTCGGCCTTGGCGGTGGGCTCAATGCGAGTTGCGTTGTGTTGCTTAAGGTGCGACAGCACCTTCACTACATGGCCAACTTGCTCTTCGAGCATGTCGATGAAGTTGACCTTGTATCCGTTCTGACTAATGCCTAGATGGAAGAAGTTCGGGAAACCATGACTGTAGTAGCCATGAAGCGTGCGCGGCCCTTCGGAGAAATGCTCGCTGAGAGTCTTGCCGCCACTGCCAACGATTTCGAAACCGGCCTTACGCGATTGGCTGGTGCCTACCTCGAAGCCCGTGGCGAACACAATGCAATCAACTTCGTACTCGACCCCATTCACCACCAGCGCGTTTTCGGTGAGGCGTTCGACCCCCTTTCCGTCCGTGTCTACTAGCGTGACATTTGGTCGATTGAAGGTCGGGAGGTAACCATCATTGAACGCTGGACGCTTGCAGGTCTGGCGATACCAGGGTTTCAGCGCGTCCGCAGTGTCAGGTTTGCTCACGATAGATGCTGTGCGCTCGCGGATCTGGTTCATCTTCTTGAAGTCCGCCAGCTCAATGGCCTGCATCAGCTCGTGCGGCGACCCGGCGAAATCTTCCTGGGTCAGGTTGAGAAACAGATCTGTCCAGCCATCCTGCACCAGGTCTTCCGAGGCCTGGGCACCGCATGCAATGGTGTTGAAGTTGTCCATTCGGCGCCGCTGCCAACCTGGTGTAAGGGTTTTCACCCATTCCGGATCGGTCGGCCGATTGCCCCGGGCATCCACAGAGGAGGGCGTACGCTGGACCACATAGAGATGCTGGGCATACTGCCCCAGATGCGGAACCGCCTGAATCGCCGTAGCCCCTGTACCGATCACAGCTACCCGCTTATCCGAAAGCTTGTGCAATCCGCCTTCTGTATTGCCGCCGGTGTATTCGTAGTCCCAGCGGCTGGTATGGAAGGTGTGCCCCTTGAACTTCTGAATACCAGAAATGCCTGGCAACTTTGGCCGATTCAGCGGGCCACCAGACATTACGACATGGCGCGCCCGGATTCGGTCATTGCGGTCAGTTGTGACGATCCAGCGACCAGCGCTCTCATCCCACTGAGCGCCAGAAACCTGAGTTTGAAACAGCGCCACTGGGTACAACTCAAAATGCCTGCCAATACGCTGCGCGTGCTGGAAAATCTCGGGGCCATAGGAATACTTCTCCTTGGGGATGTACCCGGTTTCCTCAAGCAAGGGGAGGTAAATGTAAGCATCGATATCACACTGCACGCCTGGATAGCGATTCCAGTACCAAGCACCACCGAAGTCAGAAGCCTTCTCGACAATTCGGAAGTTGTGCAGCCCTGCCTCGCGAAGACGCGCCGCAGCAATCAAGCCTCCAAATCCACCGCCGACGATGAGCACGTCAACTTCCTCATCCAATGCTTCACGAGTGAAGCCCGGTGAGGCATAGGGATCATCAACGTAGTGACTAAACTCCCCGCCAGTCTCGATGTATTGCTCATTGCCTTCAGGCTTGAGTCGCTTCTCGCGCTCTTGGCGATATTTTTCGCGAAGCGAATCTGGATCAAAGCCGAGTTCTGCGCTGGACAGTTCCACAAGCCTTTTGTGCGTTGCAATAGCCATAATCAATACCCAACGATGTTGTTGTTTTTCGGAGAGACACCCGAGGGCGTTTTCGTTGGGTTAATGGTCGGCTGGCGGACAGAACTTGTCTGTCCCCCTAGCTAGGGACGTCAAGAAGGGTGCTAAAGCGGGGGGGGGAGTATTAGAGGAACCAGGCGTTCTGCGAAAGGCACCAGCCAGCTCAAGTGGGCGGCGGCGATCATGAGCTTGATCCAGTCAGCACGCCTCAACGGGCACGATCCGTATGCCTATCTCAAGGATGTGCTCACACAGCTGCCGACGCAGCGGCCGAGTGAGATCGAGCAATTGCTGCCGCATCAGTGGGAGCCCGCCTAACTCACGCAAGGTGAGTTGGGCAGACGCTTACGAACCGGGTTACGATCGCGAGATTCTTGAGCAAAAAACAAGAACGCCGCGCGCGTTTGTCGCGGCGCCCTAGGGGAATCAGAGAGGAGTGATGACTCGTTGCGTCAATCTTCGGTACTCATTCGACCATTGCAATGCCTTGCAAGGTGGTGAACCACTTACCCAATTCATAAGAGCTACCGATACCCAGACGCTGGTACGCGCGCTTACGGTAGGTCTTCACACTTTCCTCGCCAATCCCCAAATCCAACGCAATACCTGCCGACGACATCCCGTAGATAATCCTGGCGCATACGCTGCGCTCTCGCAGGCTCAAATCGGAGGGCTGCTGGTTGATCAGCAGCTCGATTTCCGACAGCTGCCAAACCCGACCTATACGCTGTCTCTGCCCTAGCACTTCGATGTGTTTGGCCAGAATGCTGATCAGCGAAGAACCAATCCCACTGAGGGAACAGATTTCAAGGTCGCTGATGCTTTCACGACGACGCTCACGCAGGACATGCAGACCATACACGCTTCCGGACTGAAGACCGCTAATGACAAAGCGTTCAGCATTGATTTGACTGTACAGAGTGCGCAATTTTTGGTCTTCGAGTGCCTCAGTGTTGATTCTTGAGACAACCGCCGCCTGCGCTTGGGGGCTGTGCAGCAGCTGCTGGTAGACAGGATCGCCTCGCCAATACTGCTCCTCGACGTAGGTGATGCCCATTTCTAGGATGCGATTTCCTCCGTCAAAGCCAGCAGAGTCATGTTGTATTAGATGGTCGGCACGCTGCTCAAACACCGCGCAATGGTCTGCACCGCAAACATCCTGCAGCACAGTCAGCAGCTTCTCAGGCATACGTGACGTGCCGATCGCGCTGACTAGATCGAGGAATCCGTTAAAGGCAAAAGGATTGGCAGGGGTTGGCTGACGGCCGCGGTTGATTATCGGTCCACCAGGAGTAGCACGCTGAGAGGAATTCGGGAACAGATCCAATATCCTGACAACCGGGCCTGATTTCTGGCGAGACTCCAAGTGAGAACTTCGCATAGGATTCTCCCAAGCGATTGCTTGTAATTCTTATTTTTGCCTGTATCCATCGCGCTGATACGTCCTAGCAATCACCCTACTATGGTACTGGTGGAAAAACTACCACTGAACGTGTGCTGAGCTGGCACGGCTCGGACAGAGCCCGAGCCCGCAGAAAGCCTGCTCAGGTCGCGGAAGCGGCCGTCAAGCTCACAGAGCCCGGCTTGAATACATGCTCGGTACGCAGCAGAAAATGTGACAACGCCGGAATCAAGACCAAGGCCCCAACCATGTTCCAAAGGAACATGAACGTCAGCAGGATGCCCATATCTGCCTGGAACTTTATTGGTGACACGGCCCAGAGCACCACGCCCGCAGCCAGAGTAAGTCCCACGAGCGCCACGACCTTGCCTGTGAAGCGCAAGGCGCGGCTATAGGCCTCACGCAGCGGTACGCCGTTACGCTGGTGCGCCAACTGCACGCTAAGCAGGTACAGCGCGTAGTCCACGCCGATCCCTACACCCAAGGCGATTACCGGCAAGGTAGCAACCTTGATGCCAATATCCAGAAGCACCATTAGCGCCTCACATAGAATCGAGGTCACGATCAGCGGAAGCACCGCCACTATCACTGCGCGCCAACTCCGGAAAGTGATAAAACACAACAGCATCACAGCCAGGTATACAAGCAACAGCATACGGTGATTGGCCTCGGCAACAACAATATTGGTCGCCGCCTCGATACCGGAAGAGCCTGCGGCCAGCAAGAACTGCGCCGGCCCGCCCTCACTAGCAGCAGCGAAGGCCTCGGTAGCCTTGACCACCCGCTGAAGAGTTTCGGCCTTATGATCAGAAAGATAGGCAATTACCGTTCCGACGCTGCGGTCCTCGCTGATCACCTCCGGATTGGCCAGACTGACTTGATTCAGAGCGTCGGAGATTACCGCTGGGTCGCGATTCAGGGTGAACCATTTCAAGTTGCCTTCGAAGAAGCCAGGCGTGGTGCGCCGCACTAAGCTCGCCGCCGCCATTGTGGTCTGGACGCCAGGCGTAGCAAGCAGTAACTGCTCAAGGCGATCCTCCTCGATCAGCGTGGGGAACTGGCCAAGGCCACCATCTGAAGATTTGACGATAACTGCGAACTGATCACTCGACAGGCCAAAATTCTGGGTAATGAACTGGTTATCGCGGTTGTATCGTGAGTCCGCGCGCAACTCCGGCGCACCGGCGTCCAAATCACCAATTTGCAAATCAGTGCGGATGACTAAAGCCACCAGTAACAGCGAAGCCGCTGCCGTTACCGCTAGCAGCGCACCCCGCCGCCCGCAAAAGCCTTCCAGGACGGCGTAGACTCCGCCCTGCTTCGCCTGCGCCTTGAGACTCCGCGCCGCAGCCTTAGGGCTGACGCTCGTGTACGAGAGCAGTATCGGTAACAGTAGCAAGTTGGTGAATACCAGAATGCCGATGCCGATACTGGCGCTGAGCGCCAAATCACGGATCACGGGTATGTCGATCAGGGTCAGAACCGCAAAACCCACGACATCGGCTATCAATGCGGTGACGCCAGCAATGAACAGACGGCGGAAGGTGTATCGGGCAGCCACGTACTTATGGGTGCCACGGCCGATGTCCTCCATAATCCCGTTCATTTTCTGCGCACCATGAGATACACCAATGGCGAACACTAAGAACGGCACCAATATCGAATAGGGATCAGCGACAAACCCCAGGATTTGCATGACGCCTAACTGCCAGACCACTGCCACCACCGAGCACAGCACCACAATCAAGGTGCTACGCACGCAGCGGGTGTAGAGGTAAATAATCAGCAGTGCGATCAATGCCGCACCAGCAAAGAACAGCGTCACCTGAACCAGGCCGTCGATCAGATCCCCCGCCAGCTTCGCGAAACCAATGATGTGGATCTTGATCTGAGCGTTCTCAAGACTGCGGACCTCATGCTCCAACGCTCGGGAAAACGCCGCGTAGTCTAGTGGCTCCCCTGTATGCGGATCGCGCTCCATTAACGGCACCAGGACCAAGCTGGAGCGGCCATCGTTGGCAACCAAGGATCCGACGATACCTGCGCGCTGCACATTTCCACGCAGCTGGGCCAGACTCGCTACAGAACCGTCGTAGCTCTCGGGCATAACCGGACCACCGGTAAAACCCTCTTCGGTGACCTCAGTCCAGCGTACCAGCGGCGTCCACAGCGAACGCATGAAGGCACGGTCGACACCGGGTAACAGGAAGATCCGGTCGTTGATGGTGCGCAAAACTTCCAGGTACGCAGGATCGTAAATATCGCCTTGGGTATTCTCTACTGCGATGCGAACCGAGTCGCCCAGACCACGTAAGGCGTCCTGATTGTTCAAATAATTTTGGATGTAGGGATGGGACTGCGGAATCATTCTCTCGAAGCTAGCATTCATCCGCAGTTGCAGTGCGTTCCAACCCAGCAGCAAACTGATCAACAGACAGACCGAGATGATCGACCGTCGATTGTTGAACACGATACGCTCGATCACATTTCCCGAATGCCGGTTGAAATCCTCAAAACGAGGCACCGTTGGCATAGCATCAGGTTGCTGTTTGTCAGGTCGCATAAGAAAGTCCCACTCAGTTCGGTGCCAATGGTTCAAGGGTTCAGCGGCAGGAGGTAGATGCCCTGCAGGGTGGCAAGCACCGCGCTGCCAGGCAGTAGCCGAGCTCCGGTGTAGGCCTTGGGCGGTACCGTCAGCGAATGAAATGAAAGTCCGGCATCAAGGCTTTCCACCACGTCGCCAGTGGCGCTGACCAGCAGCACTTTTCTTCCGTCGGCGCTGCTGTCACCGTCGCTAATGGAGCCAGTGACTCCACTTTCTACCCGGTTCCAGCTCCGCCCGCTGTCGGCACTGCGCCAGACAGAACCTCGCAAACCAAAAGCCAACAGCACCCCGCTGCCGCCAGTGATGCCGAAGAAACTTCCTTGATATCCAGTGGGCAGTGAAACAAAGCGCCCCTGGCTGCGGTCCAGACGAAACACTGCGCCACGCTCACCGACCAGGTAGAGTTCACCATCGATAGCGCGTACGGCATTGAGGTTCAGAGCCTGAGGGTTATCAATGCGGTCCAGCCAGGGTTTCCAACTCTTGCCGCCGTCAAACGTGGCCACGAGCATGCCGAAGGAACCCAATGCATAGCCCACCATCTCGTTCTCGAACCAAATGCCAAGGTATGGAAGGCTAGGACCGCTGCGGAAGTTTGCCGCCAGTTCGTCCAAGTATCTTTGGTAACCCAGTTGGCCGGCGTCCACGCGGCGCTTGTAATGCTGGATGAACTCGTATTCGGCCTGACGCCCGTCAAGTTGCTTGACCCAGGACTCGCCGCCGTCTTCGCTGTGTAAGATCACTCCATCGTGGCCTGCGGCCCATCCCTTCTGACCGTTGATGAAGTACACAGATGTCAAATCCGAGCTAACCCCAACGGGCGACTGGTGCCAACTGGTACCCTTATCCTCAGAGACCAAGATCATTCCACGCGGCCCCACAGCAACTAGCCGTGTACCCGCTTCGGCCACCGCGAAAGCTGGCTGTGTTTGAGGCGATTGGGAAAATAATGCGGGCTGACTCAATGGATCGCGAAATTGATAATCGGCCGCAAGCAAGGTGGCTGTGCTAAGCAGCAAACCCATAAAAACGCCGCTGCGCAGCCCGAACGAACATGCGCCACGGTGGAACAGGCGCAAAGAAAAGGTATTACCAGGCAGGCTCTTCACTCTACCATCACTCCGGACCATCTGTTGTTCTTGTAATGTGGCGCCGTATTCAAGCGGATCTAGACAAGTCAGTCAGCTTCACAAGCTTCGAACTTGAGCGCCCTTGGTTGGGTAAATCTGCTGCAATCACGATTCACAGCCATCATCTCGTGACCCCAGCTTCAGGCAAGGCACATGATCTGTCTGCCCCCCTGAAGAGGGACACGAAGCACCAAGCAAATCCTCGTACCGAGCCCGCGGACTCAGTTGTGACCCCTTAGGGTCTAAGGACCGCCTTCAATATGCCTTCCTGACGTTCGGCAAAAGCTGTGTAGATTGCGGCGCCTTCTGCCAGAGGAGCGCGATGGGTGATGAAACGATGGGGGTTAAGCCGTCCCTCCCGCACCAGCGGAATCAGCTCGGGCCAGTAACGCGGGACCGAGCAGGTACCAATCGCCAGATTCACGCCACGCAAAAGCACTTCACCAAGTGGAAAGGGGAAGTTGGGTGAAAGGTTGACGCCGATAACCGATACATTTTTCTCTCGTCCGGCCAACTTCAAAGCGTTCGTCAACGCAGGGGTAGTCCCTGCTGCCTCCACAACACAATCCAGCATCTGTCCGGCGGTCGCGTCGCGGATCACCTCAGCTGCAGTCAACGGCTCCAGAGCAATGGCACCCAGAGACTGAGCCCATGCACGCCGTTCCTTCACCGGGTCAATAGCAAACACCCGGGCAGCCCCCATGGCAAAGGCGCCCTCAATAGCCATCAGACCTATAGGACCGAGCCCTACAATAGCCACATCCGCCCCAGGACGAATTGCAGCGTTGCGACAGCCATACCATGCCGTGGCCATACTGTCGGTCAGCATTAACGCCTGCTCGTCACTCAGCCCATCGGGAATAATGCTGCTGTTGAGGTCACCGACTGGCACTCGAACCAGTTGCGCTTGGCAACCCTGTAAAGCCGATCCCAAGCCGTAGCACTGCTGCCGGAAATTCAGGCACTGCAGGACATCGCCCGCCAGGCATTTACGACATTCGCCGCAACCAACCGCCGCTGGCAGCATGACTCGGTCGCCTACCTTTCGGTGACGCACCCCTGAGCCAACTGCCACCACCTCGCCGACAGCTTCGTGCCCCACGCAAAAGCCGCCCGATTCACCTGTAAAGGATTCACCTGCATAAATATGAAGATCGCTACCGCAAATACTGCAGGCACTGACTTGCACAATGACATCCCGATCTTCTTCAATAATCGGGTCAGGCATGTCGGTATAAGTAATTTTCCGAGGCCCGGCATAAACAAGAGCTTTCATTCCTCTCTCCTGATCCCATGAAAGGCCCGCAATGTTACGCGGGCCTTTTTTGTGCAATTTCAACGCACGCCAGATGCCTGAACTGCTTCGGGAGTAAACTCCTTCTCTGCAAACAGCTCTTTTTGAGCCTTGAGGAAATTGCGTTCGTTGCCGCCCAACCAAACCGAGATTGAGTAGTTGTTCTTGATTAAGTCATAAATGATGAACGAATTGCACCATTGAGTACCGGTGTCATACATCAGTACAGGGTTCATCATACCCACACGGTAAAGCTTTCCAGCTTGATCATAGGATTCAGAAGCCAAGATCGCCCAGCTGTCCTCATCCACGTAAAATCGGCGCTTACTGTAAATGTGGCGCTTTCCGGGTTTTAGGTTCGCCTCAAGCACCCATACCCGATGCTTCTCCCAACGCATCCAGTCGGGGCTTATAAAATTCTTGCCGAGAACGGACTCCTTAGTAGCAGATGGTTCGTTCATGCGGTTGTTGTTATAGGGCACAATTATTTCTTTGCGGCCTACAATCTTGAAATCAAAGCGATCCGGACGCCCCTCGAAAAGAGATACTTCGTCATAGACAATTGCCCCTCCCTTGCTGGCTACCGGAGTGTCATAGGCAAACTCCGGAGCTATTCGCACACGTCGCTGACCAGGCGTGTACGAATAAAAGATCTGATTATCCTTGCTGTAGTTCTGCGAGTAGAACCACAGCAACTGCGTGCCGGACTGAGACGCAGGCCCTTGGTAGGTCATGCGAGTTTTCTGCTTATAAGGGCCCTCCAGACTAGTCTTGCGCTGATCATGAACCAGCTTGAGGGTTTTTAGAGAAAGGTCTTCGATGAGGGTCGGCCGACCCGAAGCATCCACCAAGTAACCCCATGCACGAAACTGGAAGGCTGCCGGTTCCGACCGGTTGTAATGATTCCACAGCACTTCATAACCGTTGCTCGGTTTAGGAAACGGCACGGGGCCGTAGGAACCTTCGACACCATCCCCTTCACCTACCAACTTGGCTGAAGTGGCGTTCTTGGCAATCTGCTGAAGCTCCCAGGTCGAATAGCGGTGGGTACGATGGGTCGGGTAAACATCAACTCGATAGCTGGGGAATCGTTTCAGAAGTTCTTTAACGCCGTCAGTGAGGACGTCAGCATACTGGCCCTGGTTACCGTTGCTCACAGAGTACAGCGGCTTTTCGTTGGCAAATGGATCTGGATAGTGCCCGGCCTCGCCGGAAAAGCCCGCCGGTGGCTGAGTGGGCGCATCACTGTAGACAGGAATTGAGCCGTCAGCGTTTGCACCCTTTATTGCGCCCCATGGTGTCAGATCTTCAGCGGCATAAATTGTGCTCGCCTTGAAAATCAGAGTCATGCAAAGAAATGAGTAAATACGGCCTCGGTTCATGGTTAATCCTCGCTCGCGTGAAGGTCGATGGTCAGAAAGTCGCCTGGAATGTCAGCGACACCCAGTCACGGTCGTTGAGCCAGTAATAGCCATTGCCGGACTCGTAATGCTCAGGACCACCGGGCGTATAGGACGCCTGCGAGCCTGGGCGGTAGTAGTAGCCGTTGTAGGCCAGTTTGACTTTGTACTGCCGCTGGATATCGGCACTCAGTCCAACTGAATAGTTCATCGAACCCTGATATCCACTGGATAGGGTCGCGCCATTGCCATATACCCCGTACGTTCCGCTGATCGGTAACGACAGGTCCACTCCAGCGATAGGCTGCAGCCATTGTGGTTCAAATTGGAACGCCAAATTCACCACGTCATCGGTAGAACAGCCGTCCCACTTGCGACGGCACGCAGCAGTACCTTCACCGTTATAGAGCTCCTTATTCTCAGTGACACTCAGCAGGTGACCCCAACTCAACTCAACAAGCGCAGTGCCAGTGTCGTAGAACCGGGTCGGTGTCAGGCCTATGGCCACGTTGGCGATTGCATGCACTGTGTTGCCTCGTGCACCTTCTTTCCCAGAAAGATCGCTGGGTAACGGGCCGGTCGTGGACATCAGAGCTGTGTTTCTGCGGTGAGACAGCTCAAAGCCGAAGCTGTAATCGCCAATCTGCTTGTCGAGGCTCAGCGCAAACATGTCGACGCCCTTGGCGTATGCCAAGTGATAATTCAGACCACCGGTGGATGGGTCCACTCCCAGCAAAGGAGCCCAAGGCTGTGTTTCATCAAAATGCCGGTAGTAAGCCCCAACAGTTCCCCGTAGGAACTCAGGCGACCAGCGCAGGGCCAAGCCAAAATTCCCGTTGTTATCGTCCGGCTCGAAGGCACTGCTTCGCCGTACCAATACTGGCGCTCCCGTGACGGGATCGAACTGGCCCAAAAATGCCTTGTCAGGCCCGTTAAACAAGAAGTCGGCAAAGCCCAAGTAGGTGCCACCTTCAGGTAGTCGATCGTGATCCCAGCCAAAAAAATACTGGGCCGCCAGACTAAGGTCCGGGGTCAACTGAATTTGACCGGCGATCTGCTCCCGAGGCAGGAACAGTTCATTCAATCGAGCACCCGGGTTAGCCAAGGCCTTACCCAGATCAAGAGGAGATTGTGAATAGGAAATACTGTGAAAACCTTGGAAAATCGAGTTACCCCAGTATTGCATTAGCTGGCCGAGCTTAAGGTCCACTCGGTGATCGCCCAAATCAAAACCGCCAAACACGAAGGCATCCAATATTTCAGCGCCTTGCACATAGTTACGCTTCGTGTAAGAGGAGTATCGCCGATTGTCATAGCTTGCCAGTTCGCGGTAAGGCACCCCTGGTATAAAATCACCCGAGGCGGTGGAGGATGAGTTGTCGTACGCGAAGTCCTTCCAGGCAGAAGCACTCACTCGGAAACCGTAGTTTTCCTTGTAGACGGTATCGAACTCGCTAAGAACTGAAATTCGGTTGGTGACCACGTCACCAGCGTCAGAAAAGAGGTTGTCAGATTCGTCGAAATTGACGTTAGTAGCAATGCGTCTATCAGCATCCTTTACGCGGGCACCGATAGTGTACGCAAGAGTGTTATCCCATTTTATTTGTAAATCGGGGTTTGATCCCAACTCAATACCGTGGGCTGAAGCAGCCAGCAACAGAACGCTGGAACCCACAGATATTTTTGCGCCGATTCGCGCTGGAATGGCCAGGTGATCATTACTACTTTTCTGAACGTTCACAGTTACAATACTCCCGACTTTAGTTTTGTTTTTATAATCGGAATCTGATGCAGCCGGCCCTTAACTGCAATTATTTTACAGCGAGCCGCGCACTCGACGCCATTGGCAAGGGTTGAACTTCTTGCAATTCTTCTCACCCACAAATATGGATGAAAAGTTTCTTACGACTTTACGGGTGTGCTCCCCACCACTCTTTTCAGAAATGCGCTTATATCCTTACGTGCTTGAACAGCCTGACGTTGAGCAGGCGCCAGTGAGAAGAACCCATGTACCGTGCCGTCGTAACACAAGAATTCACATGGGGTTCCCGCATCATTGAGACGCCGCGAATAAGTCTTGCCCTCCGCTGTCAATAGGTCGTACTGAGCAGTCAATACCAGTGTTGGCGGCAGACCACGAAGGTCGTCCATGAGCAGTGGTGCAAAACGAGGATCGCGGCGAGTGGCACTGTCAGGCACGTATTGATCAAAGAACCAATTGATGTCCGACAGCCGGAGAAATGGTGGCTCTTCACCAGATAGATGCGGTGAATTGATAAACTCACAGCCGGCAGTGCTGGGATAGAGAAGCAGCTGAGCAGTGATCGATGGCCCCTGACGATCGCGGGCCATAATAGAAACCACCGCAGACAGATTCCCCCCCGCGCTGTCTCCAGCTACCACCAGCGGGAGCGGGGAGCCAAACCAGTGCGGTAAGGCATCACTTACCCAGGTCAGCGCGGCGTAGGCATCGTCAATAGCCGCCGGGAAAGGATGCTCCGGCGCCAATCGATAATCGACTGACACCAATGCTGCTCCAGTGTCCTTTGCCAGCATTCGTAGCGCCGCGTCATGGCTGTCCAGATCCCCAACGGTCCAACCACCACCATGGAAATACAAGATCACTAGTTCAGGATTAACGGCCTGCGGCACGTACAGTCGTAGCCGTAGGTTGCCACCAGGTCCAGCGAAGTCCATGTCTTTCACCTGATGTAACTCAGGCCCCGGGGGCATAGCGGAGACCAAGCTGCCATTAATGCCGCGATACACATCGATTGGCACACTGCCAAGCGCAGGTAGGTGCTCCTCAATCAAACTCAGCAGTGCCGTGACCTCTGGATCAAGCGACATCCGAATCTCTCCCAAGAGCAATTTGCGACAAAAGAAGGCGCTGCATGCCGAATTGAACGTCCTTGGCAGAGCGCCGCCCGAAAGCTTCTTTGGGTTAGGTTCCAGCATGCCGGCATGAGTGTCTGCCCCCCTGACGGGGGACACAGAGGTACGTGCTATGGCCAGTAGGTCTATGGAATATCAGTTTCCCAGGGGCCGACGCGCATGCCCAGGACACCATGTGGCTCTACTACTGTCTGGCCAGCCACGGCATCAACTCGATAGCCGATGTGAAGACATCACCGTGCCGCCGCCGCAGATGGCCGCCAACCTGCACGTCGGCAACATGGACGGCTTCTGCGTCGGCGAGTCCTGTGGTGCATCGGCGATCTTCGACAAGATCGGTTTCACCGCCACCACCACCCAGCAGATCTGGGCGGACCATCCGGAGAAAGTGCTGGGTTGCTCGCGCGACTTCGTCGAGCAGAACCCCGTTACCGCGCGGGCCCTGGTAATGGCTCTGCTCGACGCCAGCCGCATAATCAACGCCAACGATGAGAACAAGTAGGCCACTGCCAAACTCATCGCCGGCAAGGCCTACGTCAACGCCCCGGCGGACGTCATCGAACAGCGCATCCTCTAACTTGAAGTGACCTACAAGTTGGCGAATACTGGCTTACTAACTGACACAAGGCATCGCAGTTTGACTTTATTGGACGCCACCATTGCCCTCTTGCTCGCCGCTCAGATTCACTGTTCGGATAAAGCAATCAAAGCTACGGCGAAACGCTGCGCTCAACGTCTTCCCCGCAGCAAACGGGACGTGATGTTCTCCATCATCGACAGCACCGAACCTCTCAAGCTAGTCAGGTACATAGCTGAGAATTTGGACTGATGGCCTCGAACAACGCGTTCCTTGCAAATTGACCAAGGGCAATGCCCAGCGCCAGAGTAATTTCACGCGAAATCGGTCAACTGCGGTGTCTATTTGCATCACGCTAAGGAGAATGCAATGAGCAAACTGGCCGAATTTAAACGCCTGGAAGCACAGCTCGCGGAACAACTTGCCGCGCTGAACAGCCTCAAGAACGACGCAGAACTCAAGCGCGAAATTGAGTTTGAAACCAAACTCAGAGCGCTTCTCGATGA
>NZ_SSOL01000022.1:0-15131 GCF_029871275.1 Pseudomonas sp. BN414 | reverse complement strand
TGGCCATCAGCGTGTTCGACCTGTTCAAGATCGGTATCGGCCCTTCCAGCTCGCACACCGTGGGCCCGATGCGGGCGGCGGCGCTGTTCGCCACGGCACTGCGCGAGCGCGGCCTGCTGGCCCAGGTGACGCGCGTCGAGGTGCGCCTGTACGGCTCGCTGTCGGCCACCGGTGTCGGCCACGGCACCGACCGCGCGACCCTGATCGGGCTGATGGGCGAGTGGCCGGACCGCGTCGACCCGAAGCAGATCGCCCCGCGCATCGAGGCGCTGCGGGAAAGCCGCGAACTGCGGCTCGATGGCAGTCACCCGGTGGCCTTCGACTGGAACCGCGACCTGCTGTTGCTGGACGAGAACCTGCCGTACCACCCCAACGCCATGACCCTGATCGTCGAAGGCGCGGCGGGTGAACTGCACCGCGACACCTACTACTCCATCGGCGGCGGCTTCGTCGTCGACGAGGCCCAGGCGAAGTCCGGCCAGCTGGACCAGGACGCCACCGCACTGCCCTACGACTTCTCCAGCGCCGAAGAGCTGCTGGAGCTTTGCCAGCGCCACAACCTGCGCATCTCCGAGCTGATGCTGGCCAACGAGAAGGCCTGGCGCAGCGAGGCGGAGATTCGTAGCGGGCTGCTGAAACTGTGGGACGCCATGCAGGAATGCGTGACCAACGGCCTCGGTCACGAAGGCATCCTCCCCGGCGGGCTCAATGTGCGCCGGCGCGCGGCGAAGCTGCACCGCAGCCTGCAGGAGCTGGGCAAGCCCAACGTGATCGGCAGCACCATGAGCGCCATGGAATGGGTCAACCTCTACGCCCTGGCGGTGAACGAGGAAAACGCCGCCGGCGGGCGCATGGTCACCGCACCCACCAACGGCGCGGCCGGAATCATCCCGGCGGTGCTGCACTACTACATGCGCTTCAACCCCGAGGCCACCGACGACGACGTGGTGCACTTCTTCCTCGGCGCAGCCGCCGTCGGCATCCTCTGCAAGAAAAACGCCTCGATCTCCGGCGCCGAAGTCGGCTGCCAGGGCGAAGTCGGCTCGGCCTGCGCGATGGCGGCCGCGGGGTTGGCGGAAGTGCTGGGGGCGACCCCGGCGCAGCTGGAGAACGCCGCCGAGATCGGCCTGGAACACAACCTCGGGCTGACCTGCGATCCGGTGGGCGGGCTGGTGCAGGTGCCCTGCATCGAGCGCAACGCGATTGCCGCGGTGAAGGCGATCAACGCGGCGCAGATGGCCCTGCGCGGCGACGGCGAGCACTTCATCTCGCTGGACCAGGTGATCCGCACCATGCGCGACACCGGCGCCGACATGCACGACAAGTACAAGGAAACCTCGCGCGGTGGCCTGGCCGTGAGCGCCGTGGAGTGCTGATGCCATGACCGCCTATCAAGCCCTGCCGCCGTCTGAACACTGCCTCCAATCCATCGGTTTCCTGTTGTTGGAGGACTGCAGCCTGATCGCCCTGGCCGGCTCGCTCGAGCCGCTGCGCCTGGCCAACCAGCAGCCCGGAGCGGACCGCTATCGCTGGTGCATGCTGACGTTCGACGGCAACCCGGTGCGCGCCGGCAACGGCCTGCAGCTGACGGCCGAAGGCAGTCTCGCCGAGGCAAGCGGGTTGGACACCCTGATTGTCTGCGGCGGCGACGGCGCTCCGCTGGCTCACGCCGGATTGCTCGCGCAGCTCCGCGATCTGGCCGCCCGCGGCGTGAGGCTGGGCGCGCTGGAATCCGCTCGTGCACTGTTGGTCGAGGCCGGCCTGCTTCCGTGCAGCGAAAGCGTCCCGGCCTGGGCCAGCCGGATGACCCTGCGCGAAGCGCTGGCCAGCGCCCAGCCCAAGCTGCAGGAGGTGGTCGCGCTGATGGAGGCGAACCTGGAGGAACCCCTCGACCTCGACGATCTGGCCAGCTTCGTCGAGCTGTCCCGTCGTCAGTTGGAAAGGCTGTTCCAGAAGTACCTGCGCTGCTCGCCATCGCGCCACTACCTGAAACTGCGCCTGCTTCGCGCCCGCCAGCTGCTGCGCCAGACCGCGCTGCCGGTGGTGCAGGTAGCCTTTGGTTGCGGCTTCCTGTCTGCGCAGAACTTCTCCAAGTGCTACCGCGAGCACTTCGGCATCCCGCCCAGCACCGAGCGGCTGGACAAGCCGCAGCTCTGCCGCAGCGCCATGCACTGATACCGAGTGACACCACCTTCGGGCCCGCCCGTGCCTGGCAGCACGGTTCGGGCCTGTTTTTTTTGTGGGCTGGGCTCGGAGTAGGGCGTTTCCCTTGTAGGGGCGAATTCATTCGCCAAGCAGGCCGAAGGTCTGCCAATGGGGGTTACAGGGGGCAGCTGCGCCGCCCTTGGCGAATGAATTCGCCCCTACAGAAGATCGTTTCGGTCCGAGCTAATCCCAACTTCCCTCAGCCCCGGCCCCCGCCCTGCGCCCCAGCCTGAGCGCTTCGCGTTCAGGCGTTCATCGCCACCGGAAGCGGTGCTTCCGAAAGCGTGCCTCTTCACCCCGGAGGGAGAGGGGTGACACTCGGTCATGCCCCTGCACGGATAGCCCCCTCTCCCTCTGGGAGAGGGCTGGGGTGAGGGTGGCGGGGCGACTCTCGGACTTTCATATTCCCCCAGCGGATCTGACCAACTTCGGGTCGGATACGTACAAAAAACACCCCGGGGCTTCTGTTGCAATGCTGTCCAACGGCCCGCCAATCCGGTGTGTCGAGTCAGTGGAAAACAACAAGGGTTCACCGCCATGCAAATGCCCAAGACACTCCGCATCCGTAACGGCGACAAGGTTCGCTCCACCTTCACCGCCCAGGAATACGCCAACCGCCACGCCAAGCTGCGCGCCCACCTGGCAGCGGAGAACATCGACGCCGCGATCTTCACCTCGTACCACAACATCAACTACTACTCCGACTTCCTCTACTGCTCCTTCGGCCGCCCCTATGCGCTGGTGGTGACCCAGGACGACGTCATCAGCATCAGCGCCAATATCGACGGCGGCCAGCCGTGGCGCCGCACCGTCGGCACCGACAACATCGTCTACACCGACTGGCAGCGCGATAACTACTTCGTCGCCATCCAGCAGGCGCTGCCCAAGGCCCGCCGCATCGGCATCGAGCATGACCACCTGAACCTGCAGAACCGCGACAAGCTGGCCGCGCGCTATCCGGACGCCGAGCTGGTGGACGTGGCCGCTGCGTGCATGCGCATGCGCATGATCAAGTCCGCCGAAGAGCACGTGATGATCCGTCATGGCGCACGCATCGCCGACATCGGTGGCGCGGCGGTGGTCGAAGCCCTGCGCGACCAGGTGCCGGAATACGAAGTGGCGCTGCACGCCACCCAGGCCATGGTCCGCGCCATTGCCGACACCTTCGACGACTTAGAGCTGATGGACACCTGGACCTGGTTCCAGTCCGGCATCAACACCGACGGCGCGCACAACCCGGTGACCACCCGCAAGGTGAACAAGGGCGACATCCTCAGCCTCAACTGCTTCCCGATGATCGCCGGCTACTACACCGCGCTGGAGCGCACCCTCTTCCTGGACCATTGCTCGGACGACCACCTGCGCCTGTGGCAGGTCAATGTCGAGGTGCATGAAGCCGGCCTGAAGCTGATCAAGCCCGGTGCGCGCTGCAGCGATATCGCCCGTGAGCTGAACGAAATCTTCCTCAAGCACGACGTGTTGCAGTACCGCACCTTCGGCTACGGCCACTCCTTCGGCACTCTCAGCCACTACTACGGCCGCGAGGCCGGGCTGGAGCTGCGCGAGGACATCGACACCGTGCTGGAGCCGGGCATGGTGGTGTCCATGGAGCCAATGATCATGCTGCCGGAAGGCTTGCCGGGTGCCGGCGGTTATCGCGAACACGACATCCTGATCGTCAACGAGAGCGGTGCCGAGAACATCACCAAGTTCCCCTACGGCCCGGAGAAAAACATCATCCGCAAATGATTCACCCCGCGCCCGCGCAGCGCCGACCTCCTGCGCGGGCCGTGTTTTCCAGTGTGACCACAACAACAACCGACGCGCGGCATTCACCGGGCCCAGCTCTGTGCACGCGCCAGCTTTTGACTACCCGCTGCCGAACATTCACCACATAACAATAGAGGTACAGGCGATGGTCATTTTCGTTTCAGGAGAGCTCCTTCGCGGAGCGGCCGACAGTATTCCCTTCACCCATGGCCGGGGTACTCCCGTCCATACTCCAAGCAGCCGGAATCTCCCGCGTGAAGGAGGTGCCCGATGAGTACCTCCAACCAGACCCTGGCTTACGGCCAGGCCGGAAGCCAGATGGCCAGCAGCGAGCGCAGCACCCTCCGCCGCGCGGCAACCGCCAGTTTCATCGGCAACTTCGTCGAGTGGTTCGACTACGCCGCCTACGGCTACCTGGCCGCGGTGATCGCGGTGGTGTTCTTCCCCGCCACCGACAAGACCACCGGCCTGCTGGCGGCCTTCGCGGTGTTCGCCATTTCCTTCATCATCCGCCCCATCGGGGGCATCGTCTGGGGTCATATCGGCGACCGTTACGGCCGGCGTAATGCCCTGTCCCTGTCCATCCTCATCATGTCCGGCGCCACCTTCTGCATCGCGCTGCTGCCCACCTACGCCCAAGTGGGCATGTTGGCGCCGCTGTTGCTCCTGCTGATTCGCCTGGTACAGGGCTTCTCGGCCTCTGGGGAATACGCCGGCGCGGCAGCCTTCCTCGCCGAATACGCCCCCGACAACAAACGCGGTTTCTACACCTGCCTGGTGCCGGCCAGTACGGCGGCGGGGTTGCTGTTCGGCTCGCTGTTCGCGGCGCTGCTCTATTCGCAACTGGATACCGAGCAACTGCACAGTTGGGGCTGGCGCATTCCGTTCCTGCTGGCGGCGCCTCTGGGGCTGATCGGTCGCTACATTCGCCTGCATCTGCAGGACACGCCCAAGTTCCGTGAAATGGAGCAGGCGATGGAGCAGAAGGAAGCCGGGCACAAGGTGCCGATCCGCGAACTCATGGGCGTGCACCGCAGGAAGGTGCTGGTGGCCATCGGTGTCACCTGCCTCAACGCGGTGGCCTTCTACCTGATCCTCAGCTACATGCCGACCTACCTCTCCACCGAGATGGGCATGACCGAAACCGACTCCTTCCTGGCGTCCACCGTGTCGCTGGCGACCTACATCGGTTTCATCTTCCTGATGGGCAAGCTGTCCGACCGTTTCGGCCGCAAGACCATGCTGATCGCCGCGTCACTGCTGTTCCTCGGGCTTACGGTGCCGCTGTTCGGCCTGCTGGAAGGGCAGGGCTTCGCCTTCATTCTGCTGATCCAGATCGCCTTCGGCCTGATGCTGGCGATGAACGACGGCACCCTGCCGTGCTTCCTCGCCGAGGTCTTCCCGACGCGGGTGCGCTACAGCGGCTTCGCCTTCAGCTTCAATACGGCGAACGCGCTGTTTGGCGGGACGGCGCCCTTCATCGCCACCTGGCTGATCAGCCAGACCGGCGACAAGCTCGCGCCAGCCTGGATGTTGGTAGCGGCAGCGGCCGTGGCCCTGCTGGCGATGCTCTGCATCAGCGAGACGGCGCACCGGGCCCTGGCGGACGACTGAGGGCAGTCCTGAATAGAAAACGCCGCCCCCGAGAGGGGGCGGCGTTTTTGTTTGGGCGCCCATTTCGCGAATGAATTCGCCCCCACAGAAGAGCAGTCCCACCGGAAAGCGACGTCGGTGGAGGCCTCAGGCATGCAACGGGCTCTGCTTGCGCTCCCCGCGCGGCGAATGGCCGAAGAAGCGGCTGTAGCACTTGGAGAAGTGCGCCGGCGAGGCGAAGCCGCAGGCCAGGGCAATGTCGCGGACCTGGGACTCGCTGCGCAGCAGCAGGTCGCGGGCGCGGTTCAGGCGCAGTTCCAGGTAGTACTGGCTGGGCGTGCGGTCCAGGTATTTGTGGAACAGCCGTTCCAGTTGGCGTACCGACACCTCATTGAGCTGCGCCAGCTCTTCCAGCTCCAGCGGTTCCTCCAGGTTGGCTTCCATGATCGCGACAATCTGGCTCAGCTTCGGCTGAGCGTGGCCGAGCTTCTGTCGCAGCGGAACGCGCTGTTGCTCGCGGGCGCCGCGCATGCGGTCGCAGAGCAGCAGCTCCGCGGCACGGGTGGCGATCTCCACGCCGCCCGGCTCGCGTGCGATCAGTTGCAGGGTCATGTCCATGGACGCGGTGCCGCCGGAGCAGGTGTAGCGGTCGCGATCCAGCTCGAACAGCTGGTTGGAAATGACGATGCCGGGAAACTTGTCCTTTACCTGCTCGATGTCTTCCCAGTGCACCGTGCAGCGATAGCCCTTGAGCAACTCGGCACTGGCCAGCAAGTGACTGCCGGTGCAGATGCCGCCCAGCGCCACGCCGTGCTGGGACAGCTTGCGCACCCAGTTGAGCAGGCGCCGGTCGTAACGGGTCGGCATGGGGTTGGAGCCGACGACGAACAGGGCGTCCAGTGTGGGGGCGTCCTCGAGGCTGTAGTCGGGGACCACGCGCATGCCATTGCTGGCTTGCACCGGCTCGTGGTCGGCGGCGATCAGCAGGGTACGGAACAGCGTGCGCTTGGCGGCCAGGTTGGCCATGCGCAGGGTCTCGATCGCCGAAGCGAAGCCGATGGTGGTGAAGTTGGGGATCAGCAGGAAACCGAAGGTCTTCACTGCGTCAGGCCGGGACTGGGCCTGGATTTCGTCGACGGACGGCGGCGCAAGATTCGCAACAGCCATGGGTTCTTCCTCCACTGCATCGACTGTCGTTTTTGGGTATTGGCGGGTGAGGCAGAAGTCGAAATGCAGTTCTGTCTTTTTATTGTTCTGCGGCGCCGGAGCCGGCCTGCGCCGGGGTCCAGCTTACACCCATTCCAGGCCCGCATCAGCGGCGTCCCTGCGCGCTATCCGGGGGCTGGCGGAGAGGTCTTCGGTAATCGAACGGTATTACTTCGCTGCCAGGGTAGGTTTGGGCATTTACACGTCGCAAACAGGCAAACGGGGTGTCGGACTAACTCGCACAATCGGCCGCAACAGGCTGGCACCGACCGTATTGCAGCGGCAGGCGCCAAGCCCCCAAAACAACAGAGACGACAGCGGGTTGTCGCAGGAGATCATCGATGTTCAGCAAGCAAGACCAGATCCAGGGTTACGACGACGAACTGTTCAGCGCGATTCAGGAAGAAGAGCAGCGTCAGGAAGACCACATCGAGCTGATCGCCTCGGAGAACTACACCAGCAAGCGCGTAATGGAAGCCCAAGGCAGCGGCCTGACCAACAAATACGCCGAAGGCTACCCGGGCAAGCGCTACTACGGTGGCTGCGAGTTCGTCGATAAGGTTGAGCAACTGGCCATCGACCGCGCCAAGCAGCTCTTCGGCGCCGACTACGCCAACGTCCAGCCGCACTCCGGCTCCCAAGCCAACAGCGCCGTCTACCTGGCCCTGCTGAACGCCGGCGACACCATTCTCGGCATGAGCCTGGCCCACGGCGGCCACCTGACCCACGGCGCCAAAGTCTCCTCCTCCGGCAAGCTGTACAACGCCGTGCAGTACGGCCTGGACACCGCCACCGGCCTGATCGATTACGACGAAGTCGAGCGCCTGGCTGTGGAGCACAAGCCGAAGATGATCGTCGCCGGCTTCTCCGCCTACTCCAAGACCCTCGACTTCCCGCGCTTCCGCGCCATCGCCGACAAGGTCGGTGCACTGCTGTTCGTCGACATGGCCCACGTTGCCGGCCTGGTCGCCGCTGGCCTGTACCCGAACCCGCTGCCCTACGCCGATGTGGTCACCACCACCACCCACAAGACCCTGCGCGGTCCGCGTGGCGGCCTGATCCTGGCCAAGTCCAACGAAGAGATCGAGAAGAAGCTGAACTCCGCCGTGTTCCCCGGCGCCCAGGGCGGCCCGCTGATGCACGTGATCGCCGCCAAGGCCGTGTGCTTCAAGGAAGCGCTGGAGCCCGGCTTCAAGGAGTATCAGGCCCAGGTGATCAAGAACGCCAAGGCCATGGCCAGCGTGTTCATCGATCGCGGCTACGACGTGGTCTCCGGCGGTACCGACAACCACCTGTTCCTGGTCAGCCTGATCAAGCAGGGCAAGACCGGCAAGGAAGCGGACGCCGCCCTCGGCCGCGCCGGCATCACCGTGAACAAGAACGCCGTGCCGAACGACCCGCAGTCGCCCTTCGTGACTTCCGGCGTACGCATCGGCACCCCGGCCATCACCAGCCGTGGCTTCAAGGAAGCCCAGAGCACCGAGCTGGCTGGCTGGATCTGCGACATCCTCGACCACCTCGGCGATGCCGACGTCGAAGCTCAGGTGGCCAAGCAGGTCGCCGGCCTCTGCGCCGACTTCCCTGTCTACCGCTAATCCAGGAGTCCGAACATGCAACGTTATTCCGGCTTCGGTCTGTTCAAGCACTCCCTGAGCCACCACGAGAACTGGCAACGCATGTGGCGCAACCCGACGCCGAAGCCGGTCTATGACGTGATCATCGTCGGCGGTGGCGGCCACGGCCTGGCCACTGCCTACTACCTGGCCAAGGAATTCGGCGTGAAGAACGTCGCGGTGGTGGAGAAGGGCTGGCTGGGCGGCGGCAACACCGCGCGCAACACCACCATCGTCCGCTCCAACTACCTGTGGGACGAGGCGGCGCAGCTGTACGAACACGCGATGAAACTGTGGGAAGGCCTCTCCCAGGACCTGAACTACAACGTGATGTTCTCCCAGCGTGGCGTCTACAACCTCTGCCACACCCTGCAAGACATGCGTGACTCGGCTCGCCGGGTCAACGCCAACCGCCTGAACGGCGTGGATGGCGAACTGCTGGATGCTCGCCAGGTAGCCGAGGAGATCCCCTTCCTCGACTGCAGCAAGAGCACTCGTTACCCAATCATGGGTTCCACCGTTCAGCGTCGTGGGGGCGTGGCCCGCCATGACGCCGTAGCCTGGGGCTACGCTCGTGCCGCCGACGCCCTGGGCGTCGACCTGCTGCAGAACACCGAGGTACTCGGTTTCCGCAAGCAGGATGGTGCGGTGATCGGTGTCGAAACCAACCGCGGCTTCATCGGCGCCAAGCGCGTCGGCGTGGTCACCGCCGGTAACTCCGGCCACATGGCCAAGCAGGCCGGCTTCCGTCTGCCGCTGGAATCCCACCCGCTGCAGGCCCTGGTGTCCGAGCCGATCAAGCCGATCATCCACAGCGTGATCATGTCCAACGCCGTGCATGGCTACATCAGCCAGTCGGACAAGGGCGACCTGGTCATCGGTGCCGGTATCGACGGCTACAACGGCTACGGCCAGCGCGGCTCCTACGGGACCATCGAGCACACCCTGCAGGCGATCGTGGAGATGTTCCCGATCCTCTCCCGCGTGCGCATGAACCGTCAGTGGGGCGGCATCGTGGATACCACTCCGGACGCTTGCCCGATCATCTCCAAGACCCCAGTGAAGAACCTGTTCTTCAACTGCGGCTGGGGCACCGGCGGCTTCAAGGCCACTCCGGGTTCGGGCCACGTCTTCGCGGCGAGCCTGGCGCGTGGCGAGATGCACCCGCTGGCCAAGCCCTTCTCCATCGACCGTTTCCATACCGGCGCACTGATCGACGAGCACGGCGCCGCTGCCGTGGCTCACTAAGGAGAATCGCCATGCTGCACATTTTCTGCCCCTACTGTGGCGAGCTGCGCTCCGAAGAGGAATTCCACGCCAAGGGCCAGGCGCACATCCCGCGCCCCCTGGACGCCAACGCCTGCACCGACGAGGAGTGGGGCGACTACATCTTCTTCCGCGACAACCCGCGCGGCATCCACCACGAGCTGTGGGTGCACGCCGCCGGCTGCCGCAAGTACTTCAATGCCACACGCCACACCGTGAGCTACGAAATCCTCGAAACCTACAAGATCGGTGAGAAGCCCACTGTCACCGAGGCCAACGTCGGCGACAAGAAAACCGCGACCGCAGGAGTAACGGCATGAGCCAGGTCAATCGCCTTCCCAAGGGTGGTCGCGTCGATCGCAGCCAACCGCTGACCTTCACCTTCAACGGCCAGAACTATCAGGGCTTCGCCGGTGACACCCTGGCCGCTGCTCTGTTGGCCAACGGCGTCGATATCATCGGCCGCAGCTTCAAGTACTCCCGTCCGCGCGGCATCGTCGCCGCCGGTGCGGAAGAGCCCAACGCCGTGCTGCAGATCGGTTCCACCGAGAGCTCCCAGGTGCCGAACGTCCGTGCCACCCAGCAGGCCCTCTATGCAGGCCTGGTGGCGACCAGCACCAACGGCTGGCCGAACGTGAACAACGACGTCATGGGCATCCTCGGCAAGGTCGGCGGCGGCATGATGCCGCCCGGGTTCTACTACAAGACCTTCATGTATCCGCAGAACCTGTGGCTGACCTACGAGAAGTACATCCGCAAGGCCGCCGGCCTCGGTCGCGCGCCCCTGGAAGTCGACCCGGACATCTACGACCACATCAACCAGTACTGCGACGTGCTGGTGGTCGGCGCCGGCCCTGCCGGTATCGCTGCCGCCCTGGCCGCCGGCCGCAGTGGCGCCCGTGTGATCCTGGCTGACGAGCAGGAAGAGTTCGGCGGCAGCCTGCTCGACACCCGCGAGACCCTGGACGGCAAGCCCGCTTCGGAGTGGGTGACCAAGGCCATCGCCGAACTGGCCAAGCTGCCGGAAGTGACCCTGCTGCAGCGCGCCACGGTGAACGGCTATCACGACCACAACTTCCTCACTATCCACCAGCGCCTGACCGACCACCTCGGCGAAGTCGCGCCCCATGGCCAGGCCCGTCACCGCGTCCACCGCGTCCGCGCCAAGCGCGTGGTGCTGGCCGCCGGCGCTCACGAGCGTCCGCTGGTGTATTCGAACAACGACGTGCCGGGCAACATGCTCGCCGGCGCCGTCTCCACCTATGTGAACCGCTACGGCGTGGCCCCGGGCCGCCAACTGGTGCTGTCCACCAACAACGACTACGCCTACCGCGTGGTGCTGGACTGGCTGGACGCCGGCCAGAAAGTGGTGGCCGTCGCCGACGCCCGCAGCAACCCGCGTGGCGCCTGGGTCGAAGAGGCCCGTGCCCGTGGCGTGCGTATCCTCACCGGCAGCGCCGTGGTCGAGGCGCGTGGCAGCAAGCGCGTCACCGGTGCCCGCATCTGCGCCATTGACCTGAAGGGACACAAGGTCACCAGCCCGGGTGAAGTGGTGGATTGCGACCTGATCGCCACCTCCGGCGGCTACAGCCCGGTGGTGCACCTGGCGTCGCACCTGGGCGGCAAACCGACCTGGCGCGAAGACATCCTCGCCTTCGTTCCCGGCGAGGGCTTCCAGAAGCGCATCTGCGCTGGTGCCGTGAATGGCGTGTTCGCACTCGGCGACACCCTGGCCGACGGCTTCGAGGCCGGTGCCAAGGCGGCTGCGGAAGCTGGATTCAAAGTGGTCGAAGGCACCGTGCCGAAGACCGAGAAGCGCAAGGATGAAGCCGCGGTGGCGCTGTTCCAGGTGCCCCACGACAAATCCACGTCCCGCGCGCCGAAGCAGTTCGTCGACCTGCAGAACGACGTCACCTCCGCCGGTATCGAGCTGGCCACCCGCGAGGGCTTCGAGTCGGTCGAGCACGTCAAACGCTATACCGCGCTGGGCTTCGGTACCGACCAGGGCAAGCTGGGCAACATCAACGGCCTGGCCATCGCCGCCCGCTCGATGGGCATCAGCATCGCCGAGATGGGCACCACCATGTTCCGCCCGAACTACACCCCGGTAACCTTCGGCGCTGTCGCCGGTCGTCACTGCGGTCACCTGTTCGAGCCCAAGCGCTACACCGCGATGCAGCGCTGGCACCTGGAGCAGGGTGCGGAGTTCGAAGACGTCGGCCAGTGGAAGCGCCCGTGGTACTTCCCCAAGCGCGGCGAAGACATGCACGCCGCCGTGGCCCGCGAATGCAAGGCCGTGCGTGACAGCGTGGGCATCCTCGATGCGTCCACCCTGGGCAAGATCGACATCCAGGGGCCGGATGCCCGCGAGTTCCTCAACCGCGTGTACACCAACGCCTGGACCAAGCTGGACGTGGGCAAGGCCCGCTACGGCCTGATGTGCAAGGAAGACGGCATGGTCTTCGACGACGGCGTGACCGCTTGCGTCGGCGAGAACCACTTCATCATGACCACCACCACCGGCGGTGCCGCCCGCGTGATGGAATGGCTGGAGATCTACCACCAGACCGAATGGCCGGAGCTGAAGGTGTACTTCACCTCGGTCACCGACCACTGGGCCACCATGACCCTGTCCGGTCCGAACAGCCGCAAGCTGCTGGCCGAGGTCACCGACATCGACCTGGACAAGGATGCCTTCCCCTTCATGACCTGGAAGGAAGGCCAGGTTGGCGGTGTACCGGCGCGGGTGTTCCGCATCTCCTTCACCGGTGAGCTGTCCTACGAAGTGAACGTGCAGGCCGACTACGCCCTGGGCGTGTGGGAAAAAATCGTCGAGGCCGGCAAGAAGTACAACCTGACCCCGTACGGCACCGAAACCATGCACGTACTGCGGGCCGAGAAGGGCTTCATCATCGTCGGTCAGGACACCGATGGCTCGGTGACCCCGGACGACCTGAACATGGGTTGGTGCGTGGGTCGCAACAAGGCCTTCTCGTGGATCGGCTGGCGCGGCATGAACCGCGAAGACTGCCTGCGCGAAGACCGCAAGCAACTGGTAGGCCTCAAGCCAATCGACCCGAACAAGGTGCTGCCGGAAGGCGCCCAGCTGGTGTTCGATCCGAAGCAGTCCATCCCGATGAAGATGGTCGGCCACGTCACCTCCAGCTACATGAGTTCGACCATGGGTTATTCCTTCGCCATGGCCGTGGTCAAGGGTGGCCTCAAGCGTATGGGCGAGCGTGTCTTCGCGCCGCTGGCCGATGGCAGCGTGATCGAAGCCGAAATCTGCAGCTCCGTGTTCTATGACCCGAAAGGGGACCGCCAGAATGTCTAACGTGAACGTCTACAAACAGCGTCCTGATGCCGCCCATGCCGAATCGCCGCTGTTCCACGCCGGCCTCGATGAGCTGGCACGTAAAGGCAAGAGCAGCGCAGGCGTGGTCCTGCGCGAGAAGAAGCTCCTCGGTCACCTGGTGATCCGTGGCGACGCCAAGGACCCGGCCTTCGCCGGCGGTGTGCACAGTGCCCTGGGCCTGGAGCTGCCGGTCGCGCTGACCCTGGTGGCCAGCGGCGACACCTCGCTGCAATGGCTGGGCCCGGACGAGTGGCTGCTGATCGTGCCGAGCGGCCAGGAGTTCGAGACCGAACAGCGCCTGCGCAAGGCGCTGGATGGCCAGCACATCTCTGTGGTCAACGTCAGCGGCGGCCAGACCATCCTCGAGCTCTCCGGACCCAAGGTCCGCGAGGTGCTGATGAAGTCGACCCCCTATGACGTGCACCCGAGCAACTTCCCGGTGGGCAAGGCCGTCGGCAGCACCTTCGCCAAGGCCTCGCTGGTGATCCGCCATACCGGCGAAGACACCTGGGAACTGCTGATCCGCCGCAGTTTCTCCGACTACTTCTGGCTCTGGCTGCAGGACGCCAGCGCGGAGTTCGGACTGGCGGTGAAGGCCTGATCGACACTGGGCTCTTCGTAGGTTGGGCCGGGCGGCGCTCCGCGAGCGCAGCGAAGCCCAACAACGGGAGTCCCAGGAGAACCTCAGGGAGCGCTGCGCGCTCCTTGTTGGGCTTCGCAAGCTCAGCACCAACCTACGTTGTTGCGCCGTTGGAGATCGAGATGAGCCGCACACCCGATACCTGGATTCTCACCGCCCATTGCCCGAGCGTGCTCGGTACCGTGGATGCGGTGACGCGCTTTCTCTTCGAGCAGCGCTGCTACGTCACCGAACACCATTCGTTCGATGACCGGCTGTCGTCGCGCTTCTTCATCCGCGTCGAGTTTCGTCAGCCGGACAATTTCGACGAGCAGTCCTTCCGCGCCGGCCTCGACGAGCGCCTGGCGCCGTTCGACATGCAGGTGGAGCTGACGCCGCCGGGCTATCGCGCCAAGGTGGTGCTGATGGTCTCCAAGGCCGACCACTGCCTGAACGACCTGCTCTACCGTCAGCGCATCGGTCAGTTGGAAATGGATGTGGTGGCGGTGGTGTCCAACCACCCGGACCTGGAACCGCTCGCCCGTTGGCACGGGATTCCCTATCACCACTTCCCCCTCGACCCGAACGACAAACCGTCACAGGAGCGCAAGGTGCTGCAGGTGATCGAGGACACCGGCGCCGAGCTGGTGGTGCTCGCCCGCTACATGCAGGTGCTGTCGCCCGAACTGTGCAAGAAGCTCGACGGCTGGGCGATCAATATCCACCACTCGCTGCTGCCCGGCTTCAAGGGCGCCAAGCCGTACCACCAGGCCTACCAGAAGGGCGTGAAGCTGGTGGGTGCCACGGCGCATTACATCAATAACGACCTCGACGAAGGCCCGATCATCGCCCAGGGCGTCGAGGCGGTGGATCACGCGCACTACCCCGAAGACCTGATCGCCAAGGGTCGCGACATCGAGTGCCTGACCCTGGCCAAGGCCGTCGGCTACCACATCGAACGCCGCGTGTTCCTCAACGCCAATCGCACGGTGGTGCTTAACGCATAAGGCTTTTCTCCCTCTCCCTTCAGGGAAAGGGCCGGGGAGAGGGTGCGTCCTCTTCTTGGTGGGCTGAAGCGGAACGCCGCCCGGCCCGCCCTACTTTCACGGAATCCGCCTCTGCCAGGTTTCACCGGCGGGTTCCGGCAACAGATGCAAGCTCCAGTGCAAGGCCGCGTGGCCAATGGCCGCGCCTTTGTGTTCACAACAACAACGGAGAATTACGCATGTCTGGTAATCGTGGTGTCGTTTATCTAGGTTCGGGCAAGGTCGAAGTCCAGAAGATCGACTACCCCAAAATGCAGGACCCTCGCGGCAAGAAGATCGAACACGGGGTCATCCTCAAAGTCGTCTCCACCAACATCTGCGGCTCGGACCAGCACATGGTGCGCGGCCGTACCACCGCCCAGGTCGGCCTCGTGCTCGGCCACGAGATCACCGGTGAGGTGATCGAGAAGGGCAGCGACGTCGAGAACCTGAAGATCGGCGACCTGGTTTCCGTACCC
>NZ_SSOL01000021.1:0-111236 GCF_029871275.1 Pseudomonas sp. BN414 | reverse complement strand
GGGGCAGCTGCGCTGCCCATAGCGATTGAAATCGCCCCCACAAAAAAGGCAGGCAAGCCGGAAGGTCGGGGGGCTGGGCCAGCACCTGTGGGGGCGAATTCATTCGCTAAGCAGGACGCAGTCCTGCCCCAAGGCCTTCCAGGGGGCAGCTGCGCTGCCCATAGCGATTGAAATCGCCCCCACAAAAAAGGCAGGCAAGCCGGAATGTCGGGGGGGCTGGGCCAGCACCTGTGGGGGCGAATTCATTCGCTAAGCAGGACGCAGTCCTGCCTAAAGGCCTCTCAGGGGTCAGCTGCGCTGCCCTTGGCGATTGAAATCGCCCCTACAGAAAATCCGATCGAGCCTGGGATCAACCCTGGCTGTACTGCTTGCGGTACTCGCTGGGGGATACGCCGAAACGTGCCTTGAAGGCCGTGGAGAAGTAGCTGGAATCGGTGAAACCCCAGGCGTAGCCAAGGGCCGAGAGTTTCTGCTCGCCACTGGAGTGACGCAGGCTCTCGGCGCAGAAGTCCAGGCGGCGGTTCTTGATGTATTGCGCCACCACCAGGCCCTTCTTGGCGAACATGCGGTAGAGGCCACGCACCGAAACCCCCACCTCGCGGGCGATGGTTTCCGGGCAGAGTTCTTCGGCGCAGATGTTCTCGTCGATGAAACGCACGGTCTTGCGGAACAGACGTTCGTGGGCATCCTGCTCGACTTCCGCGGCGCTCAGGGCCGGGCGCAGCAGGCTGACCATCGCCTCAAGCGTGGCTTCGCTCTCGCACAGACTGAGGCTGTTCTGGTGCGTCGACTCGATGATCAGCCGGTTGGCCATCACCGCCACCGGCGAGCTGGCCGGGATGCGCTGGGCGCAGCGCACGCCGGTGAAGCGCAAGCCCTGCTCGACGATGTGGCGCGGCACGATCAGCGAAAGCTGGCGGGAATTCTCGTGATAAACGAAATCACTGGGCAGGGTGGAGTCGATCAGGGTGATGTCACCCGGCGCCAGCTCGATGCTGTTTCCGCCCTGCTCCATGCCTGCGCGACCGGCCAGCTGGAAGGCCAGGTAGAAATGCTTGCCTTCGCTCTGCGCCACTTCCTTCGGGGTGCGGTACAGGCGCGCCTGGGCCACGTCCACGAAGCTCAGCTTGATGGCACCGGCCTTGTACTCGCGGATCGAGCCGGAAAACTCCGAGCCAAGCAGCTTGGCGCCGAAGCGTCCGCAGACCTGGTTGATACCTTGCAGCCACTCGTCGAAGCGGTCTGCCCTCACTGATTGTGCACTCATCATGGCTTTCTCAGCCTCACGCTAGGCGTTGTTCTTGTTATCCGGCGCTGCCGGGTTCACCTCGTCCGTGACCGTCGCCCAATGGGCGACTGCTTTACCTCAATCCACCGAATCGCTGATAGAAGCTCTCTCCGGCATCAGGCAACGGACCATCCGCGGTTTCCAGTGCCGCGTTCAGCCATTCCTCTGCCTTGGCAAAGATGAGTCGGTAGATATTGCGGCAAAGCTGGCGCGCCGCACGGCCTTCCCAATCGCCCGGAAGGAGCTCATCGGGCAGTTGCGGGTCACGCAGCAGCAATTTGCGGTATTCGTGGATCAGCAAGGTTCGGGCCACAAAGCAGTCGGCCGGCTGCAGATTTTCCTGCTCGCGCAGCGCTTGCCAGAGCGGGCGGAACAGCTGGATGAACTCGCTGTAGTGCGTACCCAGCTCATCGATGTTCCAGCTCTCGCGAACCTGCATGCGCAGGGCCTTGGAGGCCAGCACGTCCTGAGAGCGGGTCTCGAAAATGATGCTGTCTTCAACGGCATCCAGTTCCTGCAGGGTGGCGGTCAGGTCCACCCGGTCGCAGCGCGGGTTGGCCAGCACGGTGGGCGAAATCGCACCAAAACCTTGCCATTCCAGCTCCTCGCGCACCTGTTTGCGCTTGTCCTGGGGCAGCTGCGACAGCATCACCAGGGACCAGGCGCCATCCCAGGCCGGGACGCTGGAGCTGTACACCCGCTTGAAGGCCTTCTCGAACCGCCGCCGGCCGGTGCCGGTCAGGCTGTAGTAGCTGCGCCGGCCAACCTTCTCGGCGCTCAGCCAGCCTTCCTTGGTCAGGCGGAAGATGGACGTGCGGATCAACCGTTCGTTGATGCCCATGGGCTCCAGCAACTGGATCAGGCTACCCAGCCAGACAGTGCCGCCGTGCGGTTCGATGGCATCGCCGTAGAGGGTGATGATCAGCGAGCTGGCACGAATGGGCGTCTGCTGCTGGAAGCGAGTGACGAGTTGATCCAAGGGCACGAGCGAAGTCATGGGCATACTGGAAACGAAAAAGATGCCGAATATACCCGTAGGCTTATCGGCATGACCATCGGGGAACGTCCCCGGTGTGCGAAGACCGCACTCATTGCGACGAAGTACCTTTCGGACGCACCCCACGATCGGCTATACGCGGCCGGTCGGCCTCCACCTCGGCGAGGGGCTCGCAGACTTCCAGGCTGGCCAGGCACCGCTGGGCCAGTTGCTGATATTCGCGGGTACCGGCCTGTTTCCAGGCCACTTCTTCGTCGCTCAGGCTGCGCTTGACCTGCGCCGGGGCGCCCATCACCAGGGACTGCGCCTCGCAGCTGAAGCCGGCCTTGACGAAGGCGGTGGCGGAAACGAAGGAGCGCGCACCGATCCGCGCGCCGTCCATCACCACCGCGTTCATTCCCACCAGCGCGTCTTCACCGATGCGGCAGCCGTGCAGCACGGCGCCGTGGCCGATGTGGCCATTGCGCTCGACCACGGTGTCGCTCTCGGGAAAGCCGTGCATCACGCAGGTGTCCTGGATGTTGGCGCCCTCCTCCAGGATGATCCGGCCGAAGTCGCCCCGCAGGCTGGCCAGGGGACCGACGTAACAGCCCGGCCCGATGATCACGTCACCGATCAGCACGGCGCTGGGGTGCACATAGGCGGTGGGATGCACCACCGGGGTCAATCCGTCGAGGCTGTAGCAGGTCATCGCAGGGCTCCTTCTTCTTATAGGCTCACGCCGCGCCGTGGCGGCGGCTCTGCACGGTGACGAAGCGACGGGCGACGAAGGCACCATCGGTGATCGAGGCGTTGGCCGCCGGGTTGCCGCCGCTGGCATGGAAGTCGCTGAAGGCCGCGGACTGGTTGACGAACACGCCGCCGTCGAAGTTGACCGACAGCGCCACGGCGACGTCCTGGGACAGTTGCTCGGCCTGGTCCAAAACCGCCTCGTCAGTGGAGTACACGCCCAGGGTCAGGGCGCCCTTCTCGGCGATCACCTCACCGGCCAGGCGCAGGCTGTGCGCGGTGTCGTCGGTGGCGATGACGAAGGCGATGGGGCCGAAACGCTCTTCGGAATAGGCATCGCGGTCGGCGGCGTCCACCTTCAGCAGCAGCGGCGTATGGACGCGCGCGCCGGGGAACTGCGGATGCTCGCGGGCCTCGCTGTCCAGCAGCACCTCGCCCAGTTGGCGGCAAACCTGGATGCGCTGAGCAGTGGCCTCGGACTGGATGGCGCCGATCACCGCACAGGCACGCTCGTTGTCGGCGAGGAAGCTCTTCACGGCGCCGGCCAGGGTCTGGGCGACCTCGTCGAAGCTCAGTTGCTCGTCACCGTTGCGGATACCGCCGCGCGGTACATAGATGGCCTGAGTCGTGGTGCACATTTGGCCGGAATAGAGGCTCAGGGAGAACGCCAGGTTGCGCGCAACGGCCTTGATGTCACGCACGCTGTCGATGATCACGCTGTTGATGCCGGCCTTCTCGGTGAACACCTGGGCCTGGCGGGCGTTGTCTTCCAGCCAGTTGCCAAAGACGCTGGAGCCGGTGAAGTCCACCAGTTTCACGCGCGGGTCCAGGGCCAGGCGCTGGCTTAGGGGCGCTTCCGGGGTGTCCACCACGAGGCTGACCAGGGCCGGATCGAAGCCCAGCTCAGCCAATACGTCCTGAGCAACCTTGACGCTCATGGCCACCGGCAGGATGGAGCCGGGGTGCGCCTTGACCAGTACCGGGTTGCCGGTAGCGAGGCTGGCGAACAGGCCGGGATAGGTGTTCCAGGTGGGGAATGTCGAGCAGGCGATCACCAGCGACAGGCCACGCGGGACGATGTGCCAGCGCTTGTCCAGTACCAGCGGGTCCTGCTTGCCCTGGGGCTTGATCCAGCGCGCCGCTTCCGGCACCTCGGCCATGGCGCGCCAGGCATAGGCCAGCACTTCCAGGCCACGGTCCTGCGCGTGGGGGCCGCCGGCCTGGAAGGCCATCATGTAGGCCTGGCCGCTGGTGTGCATCACGGCATGGGCCAGGGTCGGGCTGAGGGCATTCAGGCGCTGGAGGATTTCCAGGCACGCACCGACCCGCGCTTTCGGGCCGGCATCACGCCAGGCCGGCAGGGCAGCCTGCTGGCGCGAAAGCAGCTCGTCGGCGTCGTACTGGTCGTAGCTCACATTCAGATCGAAGCCATAGGGCGAGCGCTCGGTACCCGCGCGACCGACAGATTCCGGCCCCGCCAAGGCGAAGTGCTGACCCAGCAGCGCCTCGAAAGCAGCCTGGGCACCTTTTACCGATTCTTCCGGGTACTGCTTGAGGCTTTCCGGGAAGGGCGACCAGTAGCCGCGCTCGCTGATGGCCTGGACGGCGCGCTCGAGGGTGCCGCGATGGTGCTCGAACAGCTCGAGGGCGGCGGCGCGGGCGGTGGTCGACATGGAAGAACTCCTCAGCAAGACAGATGAAGCCACAAGGTGGCGCAAAGCGATTCGCTTGATGGTGAATTTTGTATCACATCATTCTGCAACATTAAAGCTTCAGCGCTTGTATCAGATGACGACCGGTCATCGGCACGTCTTTCGCACCCTAAAATAACGATAAACCCCAGAAAACACGGCGCTCACATGCACTGAACAGCACCTGGCAATCTGTCCCTTGGTAGTAAAGACAGGCCATATGAGACACATAAATCATATCTGTCATTATTGTTTTGTATCGCTTTGTGGTTATACTCCGGCCAAAGTCGCCCCGCCCTCAGCGCGGCAGACACAGGAACGGACTCCACCCCGAACCCACTAATAAGAGCGGCTCGCAAAGGCCGCGCGTGCACCTGAGGAAGAGTCGACATGCCTCGTACCCTTGCTGTCCTGCCGCCCGAGCAGGGTGTCCGTCTGATCACCCTGCAGCGCCCGGAAGCGCTCAACGCGCTCAATACCGAGCTGCTGAGTGAGCTGGCTGCCGAACTGGATGCCGCCGAGCAGGACGCCGAGACCCGCGTCGTGGTCATCACCGGCAGCCGCAAGGCCTTTGCCGCCGGCGCCGATATCAAGGAAATGGCCGAGCGCGACCTGGTAGGCATCCTCAACGACCCGCGCCTGGCCCACTGGCAGCGCATCACCCGCTTCAGCAAGCCGCTGATCGCCGCCATCAATGGCTTCTGCCTGGGCGGCGGCTGCGAGCTGGCCATGCACGCCGACATCCTCATCGCTGGCGAAGACGCCCGCTTCGGCCAGCCGGAAATCAACCTCGGGATCATGCCCGGTGCCGGTGGCACCCAGCGCCTGCTGCGCGCGGTCGGCAAGTCCCTGGCCATGCAGATGGTGCTCACCGGCGAAGCCATCGACGCTCGCCACGCCCAGCGCGCCGGCCTGGTCAGCGAAGTGACCCAACCCGAGTTCACCGTCGAGCGCGCCATCGCCATTGGCCGCGTCATCGCCCAGAAGGCGCCGCTGGCAGTCCGTCTCGCCAAGGAAGCACTGCTGAAGGCCGAAGACACCGACCTCGCCAGCGGCCTGCGCTTCGAGCGCCACGCTTTCACCCTGTTGGCCGGCACCCGCGACCGCGAAGAAGGCATCCGCGCCTTCCAGGAAAAGCGCCGCCCCGAATTCACCGGCCAGTAAGCACTGACCGCCCACTCCTTCGAACTCCATAGAGCGCCAGAGCCATGAACTTCGAGCACATCCTGTTTTCCATCGAGGCTGGCGTTGCCACCCTCAGCCTCAACCGCCCGGAGCAGCTGAACAGCTTCAACGCCAAGATGCATGGCGAAGTCCGCGAAGCCCTCAAGCAGGTGCGCCAGAACCCTGAAGTCCGCGTCCTGCTGCTGACCGGCGAAGGCCGTGGCTTCTGCGCAGGCCAGGACCTGGGCGACCGCAACGTGGCCCCCGGTGCCGCCGCGCCGGACCTTGGCGAGTCCATCGAGAAGTTCTACAACCCGCTGATCCGTGCCCTGCGCGACCTGCCGCTGCCGGTGATCTGCGCGGTCAATGGCGTGGCCGCCGGTGCTGGTGCCAACATTCCGCTGGCCTGCGACCTGGTCCTGGCCGGCCGTTCCGCCAGCTTCATCCAGGCCTTCTGCAAGATCGGCCTGATCCCGGATTCCGGCGGTACCTGGACCCTCCCCCGCCTGGTCGGCATGGCCCGCGCCAAGGCCCTGACCCTGCTGGGTGACCGTCTGACCGCCGAGCAGGCCGAGCAGTGGGGCCTGATCTACCGTGTGGTGGACGACGCCAGCCTCCGCGAAGAAGCCCTGAAGCTCGCCCGCCACCTGGCCACCCAGCCCACCTACGGCCTGGCCCTGATCAAGCGCAGCCTCAATGCCAGCCTGAACAACAGCTTCGACGAGCAACTGGACGTCGAGCGCGACCTGCAACGCCTTGCCGGCCGCAGCGAGGACTACCGTGAAGGCGTCAGCGCCTTCATGGAAAAGCGCACCCCGGCCTTTAAAGGACGCTGAGCCCATGCCTGCCCTTCACACCTCCGCCCCTGTCGCCGTGATCGGCGCCGGCGCCATGGGTGCCGGTATCGCCCAGGTCGCCGCCCAGGCTGGCCACCCGGTCAAGCTCTATGACAACCGCCCCGGCGCTTCCGCCCAGGCTATAGAAGGCATCGATCGCCAACTCGGCCGCCTGGTGGAGAAGAACAAACTCACCGCCGAGGCCCGCGCCGCTATCGTCGCCCGCCTGCAACCAGTTGAGGCCATCGAGGCCCTGGCCGATTCCAGCCTGGTGATCGAAGCCATCGTCGAGAACCTCGAGGTCAAGCGCGGCCTGCTGCGCCAGCTGGAAGAGCTGTGCAGCGCGGATTGCATCCTCGCCAGCAACACCTCGTCCCTGTCCATCACCAGCCTGGCTGCCGGCCTGAAGCATCCGGGCCGGGTGATCGGCATGCACTTCTTCAACCCGGCGCCGCTGATGGCCCTGGTGGAAATCGTTTCCGGCCTGGCCAGTGACCGCACCCTCGCCGAAGGCCTGTACGAAACCGCCAAGGCCTGGGGCAAGCAGCCGGTACACACCAAGTCCACTCCGGGCTTCATCGTCAACCGCGTTGCGCGCCCCTTCTATGCCGAAAGCCTGCGCCTGCTGCAGGAAGGCGCCGCCGATTGCGCCACCCTCGACGCGCTGATGCGTGACGCGGGCGGCTTCCGCATGGGCGCCTTCGAACTGACTGACCTGATCGGCCACGACGTGAACTACGCCGTCACCTGCTCGGTGTTCGATGCCTACTACGGCGACTTCCGCTTCCAGCCCTCGCTGATCCAGAAAGAGCTGGTGGATGCCGGCCGCCTGGGCCGCAAGAGCGGTCACGGTTTCTACAGCTACGCCGAAGGTGCCGAGCGCCCGCAAGCAGCCGAACTGACCAGCGACACCAGCGTGGATTCCTGCGTGGTGGAAGGCAGCCTGGGCGTTGCCGAACCGCTGCTGCAGCGCCTGGCGGACGCCGGCGTAAACTTGGTCCGTCGTGACGGCAGCGGCGTGCTGCGAGTTGGCGACGCCGTGATCGCCCTGTCCGACGGTCGCCTGGCCAGCCAGCGTTCCCGCGAGGACGGCATCGCCAACCTGGTACTGATCGACCTCGCCCTCGACTACGCCAAGGCCAGCCGCCTCGGCATCGCCTGCGCCGCCAGCACCTCGGAACAGGCTCGTGACCAGGCGGTGGCACTGCTGCAACGCGCCGGCCTCAAGGTCAGCCAGCTCAGCGACATCCCCGGCCTCGCCGCACTGCGCACCGTGGCCATGCTCGCCAACGAAGGCGCCGATGCCGTGCTGCAAGGCGTGGGCTCGGCCGGCGACATCGATCTGGCCATGCGCGCCGGCGTGAACTATCCGCAAGGCCCGCTGGCCTGGGCCGACGCCATTGGCCTGCCGGCGGTACTGCGCACCCTGGAAAACCTCCAGGCGGCCTACGGCGAAGAGCGCTACCGCCCTTCCCTGCTGCTGCGTCGCCAGGTCGCCGAAGGGAGAAATTTCCGTGACTAACCACGAAGCCCTTTCCCTCGCAGAAGCCTGCGCCAGCGAACTGTTCGAGCGCGACAACGCCAGCCAGGCCATGGGCATGCGCCTGCTCTCAGTAGCACCCGGCCAGGCCCGCGTCGGCATGAGCGTGCGCGAAGACATGGTCCAGGGCCACGGCACCTGCCACGGCGGCTACCTGTTCGCCCTGGCCGACTCGGCGTTCGCCTTCGCCTGCAACACCTACAACGAGGCCACTGTCGCCATCGGCTGCAGCATCGACTACGTGGCCCCGGCGCGCCTGGGCGACACCCTCACCGCCCAGGCCATCGAGCAAAGCCGCAGCGGCCGCACCGGCAACTACGACGTACGCATCGAAAACCAGAACGGGCAACTGATCGCCCTCTTCCACGGCAAGTCCTACAAAGTGCGCGGCTCGGTACTCGCGCAGGAGCCCCCTGATGAATGACGCCCTGATTATCGACGCCGTGCGTACGCCCATCGGTCGCTACGCCGGTGCCCTGTCCGCGGTGCGCGCCGACGACCTCGGCGCCGTGCCCATGCGCGCCCTGATGCAGCGCCACCCTGAACTGGACTGGAGCGCCATCGACGACGTGATCTACGGCTGCGCCAACCAGGCCGGCGAAGACAACCGCAACGTCGCACGCATGTCCGCCCTGCTCGCCGGCCTGCCGGTGACCGTGCCCGGCACCACCCTGAACCGGCTCTGCGGCTCCGGCCTGGACGCCATCGGCAACGCCGCCCGTGCCCTGCGCTGTGGCGAAGCCGGCCTGATGATCGCCGGTGGCGTGGAATCCATGTCCCGTGCCCCCTTCGTGATGGGCAAGGCCGACAGCGCCTTCTCCCGTCAGGCGGAAATCTTCGACACCACCATCGGCTGGCGCTTCGTCAACCCGCTGATGAAGGCGCAGTTCGGCATCGACTCCATGCCGGAAACCGCCGAGAACGTGGCCGAGCAGTTCAACATTTCCCGTGAAGACCAGGACGCCTTCGCCCTGCGCAGCCAGCAGCGTGCTGCCGCCGCCCAGGCCAATGGCCGACTGGCGAAAGAAATCGTCCCAGTGGAGATTCCCCAGCGCAAAGGCCCGGCGAAGATCGTCGAGCAGGATGAGCACCCGCGCGGCGACACCACCCTGGAACAACTGGCCAAGCTGGGTACGCCGTTCCGCCAGGGCGGCAGCGTCACCGCCGGCAACGCCTCGGGTGTGAACGACGGCGCCTGCGCCCTGCTGCTGGCCAGCAGCGCTGCGGCCAAGGCCCACGGCCTCAAAGCCCGCGCCCGCGTGGTGGGCATGGCTACCGCCGGCGTCGAGCCACGAATCATGGGCATCGGCCCGGTACCGGCGACCCGCAAGGTGCTGGAACTGACCGGCCTGTCGCTGGCCGATATGGACGTCATCGAACTCAACGAAGCCTTCGCCGCCCAGGGCCTCGCCGTCCTGCGCGAACTGGGCCTGTCCGACAACGATCCGCGCGTGAACCCCAACGGCGGCGCCATTGCGCTCGGCCACCCGCTGGGCATGAGCGGTGCGCGCCTGGTGACCACCGCGCTGCACGAACTGGAAGAACGTCAAGGCCGCTACGCCCTCTGCACCATGTGCATCGGCGTGGGTCAGGGCATCGCCCTGATCATTGAAAGGCTCTGAAACGCAACAACCGAGATCTGAAAAACGGGTGAGGAGTATCCTCCTCATCAGCACTCAGAAGCCTACGGCTTCCGTACAAAAATAATTTGAGTGAACTATGAACATGATTGCCAACACCGCCTTGCTTGACCCGATGGAGACTGCCAGCGTCGACCAGCTGCGCCAGCACCAATTGGAGCGCCTGCGCTGGAGCCTGAAGCACGCCTACGAGAACGTCCCGCTGTACCGCCAGCGCTTCGATGAAAAAGGCGTGCACCCGGACGACCTGAAGTCCCTCGAGGACCTGGCCAAGTTCCCCTTCACCGGCAAGAACGACCTGCGCGACAACTACCCCTTCGGCATGTTCGCCGTACCGCAGAGCGAGGTCGTGCGTATCCACGCCTCCAGCGGCACCACCGGCAAGCCCACCGTGGTCGGCTACACCCAGAACGACATCGACACCTGGGCCAACGTGGTCGCTCGCTCGATCCGCGCCGCCGGCGGCCGCAAGGGTGACAAGGTGCACATCTCCTACGGCTACGGCCTGTTCACCGGCGGCCTGGGCGCCCACTACGGCGCCGAGCGCCTGGGTTGCACCGTGATCCCGATGTCCGGCGGCCAGACCGAGAAGCAGGTCCAGCTGATCCGCGACTTCCAGCCGGACATCATCATGGTCACCCCGTCCTACATGCTGAACCTGGCCGACGAGATCGAGCGCCAGGGCATCGACCCGCACAAGCTGGCCCTGCGCCTCGGTATCTTCGGCGCCGAGCCCTGGACCGCTGAGCTGCGCCGCGCCATCGAAGAGCGCATGGGCATCACCGCCCTCGACATCTACGGCCTGTCGGAAATCATGGGCCCGGGCGTCGCCATGGAGTGCGCGGAAACCAAAGACGGCCCGACAATCTGGGAAGACCACTTCTACCCCGAGATCATCGACCCGGTGACCGGCGAAGTGCTGCCGGACGGCCAGATGGGTGAGCTGGTGTTCACTTCGCTGTCGAAAGAAGCGTTGCCGATGATCCGCTACCGCACCCGCGACCTGACCCGCCTGCTGCCGGGCACCGCGCGCCCGATGCGTCGCATGGACAAGATCACCGGCCGCAGCGACGACATGCTGATCATCCGTGGCGTGAACGTGTTCCCGACGCAGATCGAAGAGCAGGTGCTGAAGGTCAAGCAGCTGTCCGAGAACTACGAGATCCACCTGTTCCGCAACGGCAACCTGGACAGCATCGAAGTCCACGTCGAACTCAAGCACGAGCACGACGGCCTGGGCGAAAGCCAGCAACAGGCGCTGTGCAACGAGTTGGGCAAGTACATCAAGACCTACATCGGCATCAGCTCGCGCATCGTCCTGCGCCCCAGCTACTCGCTGAAACGCTCCGAAGGCAAGGCCTGCCACGTCTACGACAACCGCAACAAGTAGGCCCGCGCCGCATCAAAAAAGCCCCGCCATGCGGGGCTTTTTCATGGCGGTTATCCGGGCGGCGACTCTTTCCTGCCATACAGATTGGCCGAGCTGATCAACGTGCTCAATCGGTGGAGCTCGCCAGACTTCCGCACTCATGCAAGAACTACGGAAATCTCCTACATACGGCATGAGCGTGAGGTGAGTCTGTGGACGCGTCCATCGTCCTAACGTAACGGCTTTCCACTACCACGGGATCGCCCCTATGAGAAAGCCAGCCAATTTCACCGTCGCAAGTAAGCCCCGACCCCGCTCCCTTCCACCTCGAGGCCCGGTACGAACAATCATGAGGGCCTCGCTAGGTTGCGCCGCATTGCTGCAGTCCCTGCTGACCACTGAGTTCGCGATGGCCTTTCCGTGCGTGACCATCGCCGGTCCCCCGCATCAGAACCACTTCGACTTCACCCAACGCTTTAACAGCCCGAATGACAATGCGCCGAACATGGTCATGCCAAACGCCAACATATGGGAGCTGCCACTCTACCTGGCCACCTGTCACTGCCCGAAGGGGCAGATATTCCGAGAGAACTACTACACGGCCCGAACCGACCTGGTGCCAGGAAACAAAGCCGTGGTCAATGGCCAGCAATTGCAGTTCTACAAGCTGAACCGAAATCTGCAGGTGGCCTTCGAACTATGGGTTGATGGCGATCTTCGAGAATACGTACCGGTGCCTTTCTCGTCCGTGTCCAACTTGGAGGACTACGCCAAGACATGCCAGGTCGGGAAGGACTACGGCACAGGTACAAAAGGCCGGATTCACCTGATGATCGATCGACCCTTTGTGGGCGAGAGCACCATATCGAATACCCAGCTGCTGGAAGTCTTCGGTGACACCCACCCGAACGCCGCCGCTACTACGCCAATTGCCGGGGTCACTATGACGGGAAGGGTGAGCGTGCCACAGAGCTGCAAGCTTGCGTCCGGGCAGGTCACCACAATCGACTTCGACAATGTCGAGCCCAGAAGCCTGGCTGTTCCCGGCGCAGCAAGCCCGGCCAACAGCCGCGAGCGAACCTTCCAGATCACCTGTACCAATATCTCTCAGGGGGTCGCTATCAATCTCAGCCTGGAGTCGGCGGCCAATGCCCATTTCCCCAATGTCTTCGCCACTCACGGTCGTACCGACCTGGGCATTCAGGTCAATAACAATGGCCGAATGATCTCACCACTGTTACCCGACGCAGCCCCCGATTTCGCCAACATCATTCCGCTGACGTTGAACTACACCCAGCAGAGCGCGGAGTTCAGCATCGAGGCCTTCCCCGTGCGCACGGAGCGCAACGTGGAGCCCGGCCCGTTCGAAGGCACTGCCACACTGAAGTTCGACTTCAACTGACGACGCACAGCGCGTTGCCCGGCGCGACCGAAACCAAGCGCTGTGCAATGAGCTGTCGAAGTACATCAAGACCTACATCGGCATCGGTTCGCGCATCGTCCTGCGCCCCAGCTACTCGCTGAAACGCTCCGAAGGCAATTCCTGCCACGTGTACGACAACCGCAACAAGTAAGTCTCGCGACATGAAACAGCCCCGCTCCGGCGGGGCTTTCTCATGAGCAGCGATATAAGTGCTCGATGATTGCCTCTACGGCCTCATCCGGTAAAAGCACGCTGGAATCGAGCCGCAACGGCCCTTCGCCCCACGCTTCGTAGTCATGCTCCAGGACCGACTACCAGGTTGGGGGCTTCAGGCCAGGCACATCGACCGTGCGCGTTTCAACCCTGTGACGGTGCACGCGTGTGTCGGAACAGACCACCTCGATGTTCACCAGCGGCACACCGGCCTGCGCCGCAACGTCGCGCCATGCCGCACGACTTTCCGCCACCGGATTGACGCAATCGACGATCACCACTCGCCCCAACTCAAGATTCGACCGAGCCAGGGCGATAGCGACCAGGTACCCGCTTCGGCCGACATCGCTGGTGAGGACCTCGGCATCACGTATTGCCTGCTCGACGGCATCCACCCGCAGGTAGGTCGCGTCCAGTCGGGGCACCAGTAGACGCGCAATCGTAGTTTTCCCTGTGCCAGGCAGCCCGCTGAAGACGATGAGCATTTCAGTTCCCCAAAAACCGGTTGAGAGGCCTTCTTGTGAATTTCGCGGGGAGCGCTCAGCACGCCGTCACACGGCACCAGTCCGGGCAGACGTCCTGGAAGGAGTGCGACAGCGGGCGCAGTTCCGGCGCGTCACGTCGATCGAACACTCCTGTCACCAGGGCAATGACAGGGTCGTCGTCCACCGCACCCAAGGTGCTGCCGCAGCGCGGACAGAAAGCGCGGCTGGAATAGTCCGATGAGCGAAACAGCGCAGGCGCCCCACCCTCGCCGATCCACTGCAACGCGCCGCGGTGAAACTCTACCCAGCACAATGTCGCCGCTCCCGAATGTCGCTGGCAGAAATCGCAGGAACAGGCGTGAGGATTGGCGGGGATACCCGTGACGCGGAAGCGAACGTGGCCGCACAGGCAACCCCCCTCGTATGACGTGATCGGCATGGTCCTTCACCCTCGATTCTTTCGTCGCAGTCTGAATTGACTGCGAGATTGTAGTGGCGCCACAGCGCATTGACCGCTGGTCGGAGCAAGCATCATCCAATTGGCGAGTCTGTCGAACCAGCACTATCCAGATCGACTCAGTAGTGAATCGGGCGCGTGATCCCTGCGTGCACCGGATACGACTGACAATGCCTTTTCACACCATCCAGAAAGGAGAATGGATATGAGCTATGTAGATGGATTCCTGGTACCCGTCCCCACCGCCAGCCGCGAGACCTACCGCAAAGTGGCCGAGATGGCCGCCGGTGTCTTCAAGGAATGCGGCGCCCTCAGCGTCGTCGAATGCTGGGGCGATGACGTGCCCGAAGGCAAGGTGACGTCCTTCCCCATGGCAGTGAAGCTGAAGGAAGGTGAAACCGTCGTCTTCTCCTGGATCACCTGGCCTTCGAAACAGGTCCGGGATGAAGGCATGAAGAAAGCGATGGAAGACCCGCGCATGCAGCCTGATCCAAGCAACATGCCGTTCGATGGCCAGCGGATGATCTTTGGTGGGTTTGAGGTGCTGGTGACGGCCTGATTGGGCTGTTGGCTGGGGGCAGCTGCGCTGCCCTTTTGCGAATGAATTCGCCCCCACAAAAAAGCGACATCGCCTGCTCGAGCTGTGAGAGCGATTTCAATCGCGATGCAGGTCGAAGTCCTGCCTGGCAGCTCCGGGGACAGCTGCGCTGTCCATTCGCGAATAAATTCGCTCCCACAAGGAAAAACCGAGCCCCGGCACGGACCCTGTGGGGGCGATTTCAATCGCTAAGCGGACCGAAGGTTCGCCGTGTAGGCCTCAGGGGGCAGCTTCGCCGCCCATCGCGAATGAATTCGCCCTCACAAGAAAAGCGACATCGCCTGCTCGATCTGTGGGAGCGATTTCAATCGCGATGCAGGTCGAAGACCTGCCTGGCAGCTCCGGGGACAGCTGCGCTGTCCATTCGCGAATAAATTCGCTCCCACAAGAAAGAGCAGAGCCCCGAAGGTTAGCCCCTACTTGAGTACACCCAACAGCTTCCAGAGGCGACGAGATTCGGCATCCGCCGTGATCAGTTCTTCCAGCAGATTGCTCAGGGGCTGGTTGCCCCATTCCACCGCACGGCGGATCACATAGGGCACCGGGCTGTGCGGTTCGGTGCGGGCCAGGTAATCGGCGATCAGCGCCAGCTGGCGATAGGCTTCTTCACGGCTGCCGGGGGTGCCGCTGAAGCTGGGCGCGGCCACCGCTGCAGTGGTGGCCGGAGTCGCAGCGGTTTCGGGAGTGGGTTCCACGGCAGGCGGAGTCTGGGATTGCATCGGCGCGAACTCCTGCATGAGCGAGCGGATCAGGTTCAAAGGCTGCTGCAAAGGCGCGAAGCTGGGGGCCAAGCCACCCAGCCAGCCGTCGCTCCAGCTATCCAGCCGAGTCAACTCCGCCAGGCTCGCCTCCGCGCCCTGGCGCACACGCAGGAAAATCGCCGGCGGCATCTGTCTCAGCGTTTCATCGAGCTTGCGTTGCTCCAGCCGCGCCGCCTCGGCGGCGGCCTTGTCCGCCTTGCTGTCGCTGGCTTGCACCTGCCGCTGCTGGAGTTGCTGCCAGCCATGCAGGGTCAGGTGGGCAAGATCAGAATGCTCGGCCCCGAACAACGCGCAACGGGTCAGCACGATTTCGCTGTAGCGGCGCACCATCCACTCCATCGGCGCCACACGCCAGGAGCGGTCGCCGTCTTCCGGCCGCGGATGCAATTCGTCCGGGTAACGCTCGCAGAGCCCAGCGAGCAGTCCCAGCGCCGGCGCCAGACCGTCGAGGCCGCTGCGCAGTAGCCAGGACTCGCCCAGCCAGGCAGCCAGCATCAGGTCCTTGCTGCGCTCGCGCAGCAGTTCACTGGCCAGGCGCTCCACGGCGGCCCAGTCGCCGCGCTTGAGGTCCGCCTGCCACACGCCGGCCGGCAAGCTGGCATCGTCTTCGCGGCGCAACTCCCGCAGCCGGTCCCAGGCTGGGTCGTAGCGCAGGCTGGGGCCGCAGGGATCGGTGCCGGGAATGGGCTCCAGCAAGTCACTGGCCGGGCTGTCGGTTATCGGCAGGTTCATGGCGTCGCCTCGGTACTGACCAGGGAAGCGCTGTGGCTATTGGTGAAGGGCGAGCGCGGTGCCTTCACCGGTAAGGGTTGGATCGACAGCGGCAGCTTGCCGCCCTGGGTCATCAGCGACAGTCGCATGAACATCAACGCCTGCTGGTTGCCGCTCGGGGTTCCTCGCACCGGCACCTGCAAGGTCAGCGGGAAGTCGGTGTAATCCATGCTCGGCTGACGTTGCAGCACGACATGGGAACGCATCAGGCGCAGGAGTGCCCAGGGCCCCCGATACTCCCAACCCGCCTCCAGGTCGGACACCGCCATACTCGGCTGCAAAGGGTCGATGCTCGGCCTCTGGCCGCCGTCCTTGGCCCAGCGCAGCAACAGTTGCATCGGATCGCCAACGTTCCAGTGCAGGCGCTGCACTTCACCGGGGAAACCGATCTGCTTGTCGCCGGCATGCAGGCCCCAGGTGATCACCTGGTCGGCCCCGCGTTCGTCATCGCGGTCGGTACGCCAGCGCACGTCCAGCTCGACGCCCACGGAGCCGGACGGGTCCCGCGGGAACAGCGGCCCCAGCCAACTGCGCGCCTGTTTCAGGCGGCCCAGGAAGTCCTCCGCCGCCGGACGGTCATTGGCGTTGCTCCATTTCAAACCTTCTTCGGCCTGCGCCAGCCGGCTGTCGATCAGCTCCACCAGGTGCTGCACCCGTGCCGGGTCGGCATCGTCGGCCTGGAGGCTGTAGGCGAAGGGGAAGCGGTCCGCGAGGTACTGGTTGAAGAAGTCGGCCAGGTCGTTCCAGGCCTGGGCGGCGCGCTGCTGCTGCAACTGGCTGCAACGTTGCGCGGCCTGCTCGCGCAGGACATGGGTGCGCCGCGCCAAGTCGCCGACGCCGGCGGAAAGGGTCGCGGTGGCCAGCACCTGAGTGCAGGAACCCATGTCCATCTCGACGAAGTCGCGGCTGACCAATTGCTCGAACAGCGCCGGTGAGCTGGTGGGATTCTGCGCCTTGTACTTGGTCATTTCCTCGCTCAAGGCGGCAAGACGCGCTACCCGGTCGCGTTCGGCGAAGGACAGCCCGGTCTGTTCCTGGAGCCAGCTCAGCGCTGGCGCCGCCCCCTCGGTGGTAGAGAGAATGACCGCGAACTGCTGGCCAAGGCTGTTCTTCAGGTCCTGCACATCGCTGGAACGGAAGAGTTGCAGGCCGAGGTTGCGGCCACCGTCCCACTGGTCGATGGCGAAGCGCTGGGTGAATACCGGCAAGGCATCGATGCTGCCCAGGGCCGTATCGACATCTGCCATCGCCATGCGGGTCAGTTGGTTGCGCAGTGCGCCGGCAAGGTCGCTCCGATCGAGCGCCAGCAGGGCATTCAGTACTTGGCCGGCCTGTTCCACGGGAACATCGAAGGCCTTGCTGGCGCCACTCTGCGGACGCGGGTCAGATGCGCTCAGGCTGGCCCAGATGGCGCGAGTCGCGGCTTCACCGGCGGCCTTGAGCATGCCTTCGCGGTAGTCCGGCGGAATCTGTGCCAGCTCCTGGCCGACGAAGGCGCGATAGCTGTCGACGAAGCCCTGTGCCTGGGCCAATGCCCGCGAATCGACATAGCGCAGGGTCCGTGGATCGGGCTCCCCAGCATCGCGGCGCAGGGCCACGACGACGAAGTCGCGCTTGAGCAGTCCCTTGATCGCCTTGGCCAGGGCGCTGATGTGCTCCTGCAGCGTCAACGTGCCGCCGGCCTGGCGTTGCAACAAGTTGGAGCGGGTGCCGATGCTGGCGATCCACTGCCCGTGGAAACCCTTGCGCAGCCGGCCCGCTTCAGCCTCGAGGTTCTGCTCCACGGTGGAGCCCAGCAGGCCGTTCTGGCGCACGGTTTCCATATGGTTGCGATACCCCGGCACCAGCTCCTCGCCGTTACTGTGACTCCAGGCGGAGTTGGTCAGTGCGATCAGGTCTTCAAGGGTATCGATCAGGCTGTTGATCTCTTCCAGCTCGGGCAGAGTGTTGCCCTGCCCGCCTTGCAGGCTCTCCAGGTGCACCTTGAGGTACCCGGCCGGCCGTACGAAGTTGTCGGCGAGGAAGTATTGCGTGAGCCAGAGCTTCATCAGCGCCTGGTACTGCTGGCTCAGGGCCTGACGCTGGGACTGCAGGTCGAGCGGCGCCAGGCCGGGGCCGCCGAGGCCGCGCAAAACCCGGTCGTAGTAAGCGCGGCGGCGCAGGTCGGCGGTGTTCAGGTCCAGCCCGAGCGCGGTATTGCCCAGTTGCGCCAGCGGCTCCAGCACGCCCTTGTCACCGGACAGGACATCGGCGAACAGGCGGTTCTGCTGCACCAGGCTGGACGCGCCATAAGCCAGGTTGCGCGCCTTGACGTAGTTCGGCCAATCCTCTGGCTGTTCGCCTTCGACACTGGTACGCCGATCGCCCACGCGTATCGCCAGGAGCTTGTCCAGTTCCGCGCGCTGCAACTGCCCAAGGGGATGCATTGCCTCGCTGCGCGCCATGGAGCGGAGGACGATGTCCATGCGCCCATCGAGGGACGAGAACCAGGACGTGGGATAGACCAGCGAAGCGAAATGCCAGCGCGGGGCGTCCTGCAGCAGGCGCCAGAAGCCCAACAGGTTGCGCCGCGCCTGCTCCTCGCTGCGTGCCGGGTCCTTCAGCGTCACATGGTTGTTCTGCGCCACTTGCAACACACGCGTCAGCTCGCGGGCGTCGCGCTGGCCGTCATGCCATACCCAGAGCATCCCGAGCAGCCAGAAGGCACCGACAACCGCTGCCGTGCCGGCGACCACCCGCTGCCAACGCTGGCGCAGGTGCAAAATGCGCGGTACCGCCAGGGCCAGCCCTTGTTCCGCGAGAAAGCGCTGACGCCAGAGCGATCGCGTGAATACGCCGCGTACCGGGGCCGCCTCACGGGTGCCCAGTTCCCAGGGCTCGTCTTCGCTGGCGACCACCTGCGCCGCACCGAGATAGAGCCCCCTCAGCCGCGGTGCTTCACCCTGGGCATTGCCCTGGAAAACCGGTTCGAGCAGCGCGCGCAGATTGCCGCGCAAGCCATCCAACTGGCCCGGCAGACGGTAGAGGTCCTCTCCCAGCTCACCCTTGATAGCCGCCACTTCGAGAATCGCCGCCTGCACGCCCTGGACCATCTGGTCGATGGCGTCATCCAGCCAATAGCCCTGCCAACCAGCCTCCAGGGCATAGGGTGAAGCCCAACCCAGGGCACGCTCACAGCCCTCTTCGGGCAAGGCGGCGACCAATTCCTGAAACCCTGGGAGCTCCTCGAGGCCTGTGACCAGTACATGCACCGGCAGGCTCAGGCCCAGGCGCTGCAGCATTTCTCCGAAACGCCGCCGTACCGCGATGGCATCGGCCGCCAGTTGGGCATCGTCCAGCAGGCGCGGCAGCGGGATGGTCCAGACCACGCCGTCCAGCGGCCGCTGCCCACGCAGACGCAGCAACATGCCGAGCAGCCGGCGCCAGGCAAAGGCCGGCACGGTGCCACCCTCCTCCGGCAGGAACAGCCCCTGGGGCACCACCAGTAGCGAACCGTCGGGGTCGAGCCACCAGCGACCGAACCAGGCAGCCCGCCCGGCCGGTGCCAACTGCCAATCCGGGCACAGCTGGCTGCCCTCACGCGGGTCGCCCACCAACAGCAGCCAGGGCGTCTGGTAACGGTCCTGGCTGCCCTGGTCGTGCTCCATCTTGCGCACGGCGGCATAGAAACTGCGGATGGCCGCGCCGGACTGGGTGCGCAGCCACCACCAGAGTGCAGCGAGGGCGACCAGGAGCAGGAGCAGCGCAAGGACGATCAGGGCGATGGCGAAGCCGCTCATTCCGACTGCTCCCCGTCATCCAGAGTGGCCGCCAGGTGCAGGACGGGCTCCAGCTCGGACTGGATGTCGCTCCACAGCCAATGCCCGATAACTGTCAGCAGCAGCGCGAAACCGGTAATCGCCAACCCCAGGCGCAGGCCATCCGGCAGGGCCCGACGCAGGGGGCGGCTCAAGGGTTCGGCCCGCAGCGGGCGTTCGAGGCTTTGCAGCACGCCGGCGGCGGCGGGCTCACGCTGCCAGGCGAAGGTGAACAACGCCTGCCGCCAGCGCTCGTGCGTGGCCTGGCCACGTTCACCACGCAGCTGGCCGTGGAAGCCGAGCACCAGGCATTGCAGGTAGACATTGGCCAGGTCGCGGGTCGCTGGAACGCGCTCCTTGAGCAGGCCGCGAATGGCCATCGGCAAGCGCTCACCGGCATTGCGCGATCCATACAGCCGCGCCTCCAGCGGGCGCGCCTGCCAGGCGACCTGTCCGGCCCAGTTGCCGAACACCAGGGTCTCGTCCAGCAGCGCCACGAAGGCGTAGACCATCGCCTTGACCTGCGCCGCAGCCGGCTCGCCGACACTGGCAAAGGCACTGCGCCAGAGACGGCGAACGATGCGCGTAGCGGTCTCGGCGGTGCGCTCTACCAACTGGCCGTCGCTGTCATCGGCGTCTTCCAGTTCGTCCCAGGCATCACGCCATTCCAGCCAGGCCTGGCGGAACGCGAGGCTCAGGGGTGCCTGACCGAACTCCGGCGGATACAGGGCCACACTCCGTTCCGGCATTTGCGCGTCCTTGGCTGGTCAGGCGAATTCGTGTGCGTTGGTGACGAACAGCACCACTTGCCAGGGCCCCACCAGCGCACCCTGGCCGGGCACCACGATGCAGAGTTTCTGCTCGGGGTCGAACCACTCTCCAGCAGCCTGGACGACGAACAGCCGGGTGTCCTCCCCGACGCTGTAGGCGACCTGCTCGGCGCGGCTCATGGATTGGTGCGCCAGGCCACTCATGCGCTGGCGAGCGAGGGTGGGGACTTGCCCCTGAGCGGCGATGATGGCCTGCCCCAGCCAGTAGGAAGCCGCCTGCTCACCGGCGCCGGCCGGCATGCGCAGGCCGATCACCAGGCGCTGGCGACGGGACTGGAGGTCTGGCAGCTGGATGGTGAAACCTTGTTCCACCTGCTCGAATACCAGGCAGCGATAACCGACCCGCACGCGGGTCAGGGCGCTCTCCAGCCAGTCGAGCACTTCGTCGTAACCGCGCTTGAGGTCGAGGTAATCCAGCGGCGCGAAAGCCGGCACACCGACCACCGGGTCCAGCGCACACCAGGCGCCGGCCATGCCGACCAACAGACCATGTAGACGGTCAGGCGCGGCGACCCGGCTGTTGAGCGCCGCCTCCACCTCAGGCAGTCGCGCCCAGAGCGCGGCGAGCTGGCGGCGAATCTCCGCCATATCGTCATGATTGCCCGCCTGCTCCGCTTGCCGCAGGCGGCCGCCGAGGAACAGGCATTTCTCCCTCGTGCGGGCGCAGAGGGCGGCAACCGAGCGGCCGAGCACGGATTCGGGCAGGACGCGCGGGGTCGGCGCCACATAGGACTGGCGGACGAAGCCGCCGCCCTCCTTGGCGATGCGCAGCAGCGGGAGGCAGACGGAATCCGCGCGGCCTGTCTCGGTCACCAGTCGCGCGGCGGGCCGCCAGACCAGGATCGGTTCGGGGTGTTCGCCGCTGGCCAGATCCGGCACCGCTTCACCTACCGCCGACTGCAGGCGGCCACGCAGCGGCAGTACCTGGCCGCCACGGCCAAGCGGATTGACGGCGAGAAAGACGGTGGCGCTGGAGGTCGCGGACTGGGCGATGGCGGCGCTCACGTCCAGCTCCAGGACCGTGCCTTCACCGGGCTTGATGCTCACTGGCAGGCCGTCGGGCAAGATGGCTTCGAGGGCGAGTACGCGCACAAGGCCGGCGCTGAGGGCAGCGGGGTCGAGTTCAAGTTGGGAGACACCCCAGAACCAGGGATTGCCGGCTTGGGCGAAATGGGCGGCGAGAACTTCCGCGCGCAACCCTTGCAGCTGGAAATGCTGGGGCAGCAACTGCATGCCCTCATGCCAGCACACCGCGTCAGGCAGAACTTTCATACCACTCCCCTTCGACGTCCGACATTGTCGCGAGCTCGACGCCCTGATGCTTCAGGGGCCTTTCGTCACTGCTCGTTCTCGCTCAGCAAGCGCATTTCCCTGCTATCGAACCGGAGCCAGGCACGGCTCTGCTCATCCAGCCTCAGGCGGTGAGCACCGGGTGTGTTATAGCCGGCAAAGACCAAAAGTCCAGCCGCGCTATCCCCCGTCAGCGGGAACTCGCGAGCCTCCATGAATTGCCCGGGAACCAGCTCCAGGCTCCAGACGGAAAACTGCTTCTGGTAGTCGCGACGGTATTGCTCGCGATCGGTGAACCACTGCCGCGCGGTGATGCCGGAAAGCACCTTGAGCAACTCGGGATCGCGCACGGCGATGAAGTCAACGGCGATGGGCGTGTCGTCGTTGGCGCGCTCGGCGACGTCCAGGGTCAGGTTGTCCAGTTGGACACGCGGACCGAGAAGATCGGAGCAGCCTCCCAACAGGATCGCAACGGCCAACAACACGAATTTCGAGATGGAAATGAAACGTCCCTGCCTCATGGTGGTCAGACTCTGGTTTGCATTTGCAAATTTATAGACCTGTTCTAGCGTGTCTGAGTAGTTCGTCGGACAGACGAACTAGTGGGATCGCCAAGGACAGGCTTGCGTGTAGTTCCCCTCCTGTCGCGCCGTGATCCAGCAAGGGAGTGCGATGACAGGATCAGTCCGATGCATTGCGCTCGTGGCAATGCACCGGAGCCCACCAAAATGGCAGAAAGCACGCAGCACAAACTGGATCGGGTACGCCCGCCCCGGGTTCAGATCACCTACGACGTCGAGATCGGCGATGCCATCGAGAAGAAGGAACTGCCGCTGGTCGTCGGCATCCTAGCCGACCTCTCCGGCAAGCCCGAGCAACCCCTGCCGAAGCTCATCGAGCGCCGCTTCACCGAGATCGACCGCGACAACTTCAACCAGGTCCTCTCCTCCATCGCACCGCGCGCCACCCTGCAGGTGGACAACACCATCACCGGCGACGGCAGCAAGCTCAACGTCGAGCTGCGCTTCAAGGACATGGACGACTTCGACCCGGTCAACATCGTCAAGCAGGTCACTCCGCTGCGCCGCCTGTTCGAGGCCCGCCAACGCCTGCGCGACCTGCTCACCAAGCTCGATGGCAATGACGACCTCGACAAGCTGCTGCAGGAAGTGGTGAGCAACACAGAGGGCCTGCAGGAGATCAAGTCGGCCCGTCCCGAAGCCGAATCCGCCACGCCCGAAGGCGAAGCACCGGCCGAACCCCAGGCCTGATCCGTAGCCAGACTTCCAGGAGGAATCGCCCATGGCAACAGAAGCCGGTGCGAACAGCGAGAGCACCACTCAAACCCTGACCCTGCTCGACCGCATCATCGCCGAGGGCCGCATGGCCCATGACGACAGCCAGCAGGACTACGCCCGCGACATGCTCGCGGAATTCGCCACCCAGGTCCTCGACGAAGGCATGGCCATCGACAAGGACACCGTGGCCATGATCAACGACCGCATCAGCCAGATCGACGAGCTGATCAGTGCCCAGCTCAACGAAGTCCTGCACCACCCCGAAATGCAGAAACTGGAAGCGTCCTGGCGTGGCCTGCACCTGCTGGTGCAGAACACCGAGACCAGCACCCGCCTGAAACTGCGCCTGCTCAACGTCAGCCAGAAAGAACTGCAGACCGACCTGGAGAAGGCCGTCGAGTTCGACCAGAGCGCGCTGTTCAAGAAGATCTACGAAGAGGAATACGGCACCTTCGGCGGCCATCCCTTCAGCTTGCTGGTGGGCGACTATAGCTTCGGCCGCCATCCCCAGGATGTCGCCCTGCTGGAGAAACTCTCCAACGTCGCCGCCGCGGCCCACGCGCCCTTCATCGCAGCCGCCAATCCGAAGCTGTTCGACATGAACGCCTTCACCGAAATGGCCGTGCCCCGTGACCTGGCGAAAATCTTCGAGAGCCAGGAGCTGATCAAGTGGCGCAGCTTCCGCGAGAGCGAAGACTCGCGCTACGTCTCCCTGGTGCTGCCGCACTTCCTCCTGCGCCTGCCCTATGGCCCGGACACCCTGCCGGTGGAAGGCATGAACTACGTCGAAGACGTCAACGGCACCGATCACTCCCGGTACCTCTGGGGCAATGCCGCCTGGGCCCTGGCCCAGCGCATTACCGAAGCCTTCGCCAAGTACGGCTGGTGCGCGGCGATCCGTGGCGCCGAAGGCGGCGGTGCAGTGGAAGGGCTGCCGGCGCATACCTTCCGCACCAGTTCCGGCGACCTGTCGCTGAAGTGCCCGACCGAAGTAGCGATCACCGACCGCCGCGAGAAGGAGCTCAACGAACTCGGGTTCATCGCCCTCTGCCACAAGAAGAACAGCGACCTCGCAGTGTTCTTCGGCGGCCAGACCACCAACAAGGCCAAGCTCTACAACACCAACGAAGCCAATGCCAACGCACGCATCTCGGCGATGCTGCCGTACGTGCTCGCGGCCTCGCGCTTCGCCCACTACCTGAAGGTGATCATGCGCGACAAGGTGGGCAGCTTCATGACCCGCGACAACGTGCAGACCTACCTGAACAACTGGATCGCCGACTACGTGCTGATCAACGACAACGCGCCGCAGGAGATCAAGGCCCAGTACCCGCTGCGCGAAGCGCGGGTGGACGTCACCGAAGTGGCCGGCAAGCCGGGTGCGTACCGGGCGACCGTGTTCCTGCGGCCGCACTTCCAGCTGGAGGAGCTGACCGCCTCGATCCGCCTGGTCGCGAGCCTGCCGCCGCCGGTAGCCGCCTGACCCGAGCCGCCCGCCGGCTAGCCCGGCGGGCGGGCACCACCCTTTCGCCAGACTTTCCAGATTCAGGAGTTCCAATCGATGGATGCGATCATTCTCGACCTCGGCGACGACATCAAAGGCGACAGCCTGCTCGAGGGCTTCACCGACAAGATCGAAGTGATGTCCTACAGCCACAACGTGGCCATGCAGGTCACCAACGACGTCAGCAACTCGGAACGTACCTCCGGCCGCCCGCACATCGGCGAGTTCACCCTCACCAAGTTCATCGACACCTCCACCCCGTCGCTGAACGAATACTGCTGTGCCGGCAAGCCCATCACCACGGCGAAGATCACCATCGGCCGTAACGCTGCCGAGGGCGACGGCAAGGTGCTGCCCTTCATCGTCTACACCCTGGACAACGTGGTGCTGTCCAACGTCAGCGTGAGCGGTGGCGCCGGCGGCAAGCCGGTGGAAACCCTGTCGCTGAACTTCACCAAGATCAAATGGGAACTCACCGCGCAAAAGGATGACGGCACCAAGGAAGGCACGGCGGCGTCCACCTGGGACCTTGCCGCCAACAAGGTGGTCAAGTAAGCGCGGCGACCCGCCATGTCGGAAGCCGGCCTGCTCCCACCGCTGTTCGAGCGCCTTGCCGCCCAGGCGGACGAGGCGCCGGTTTTCGACCGCGAAGCCCTGGCGGAGTCCGTCCGCCAGGAGCTGACGCGACTGCTCAACACCCGCCGCGCCAGCACCAGGAGCGGCCGGCCGTTGACCATCCTCGACTACGGCATCGCCGACTGGAGCGCATTGCATGCACGACGCAGCGATGACCGTCGCCAATTGGTGCGGGAAATCCGCGCGGCCGTGCAGCACTTCGAACCCCGCCTGCAACTGACCGACGTGGACGCCGAGCCCATCCCCGGCCAACCCCAGCGCCTGCGTCTACGTCTCGGCGGCAGCCTGCGCAGCGGTCAGCGCACCTGGCCGGCGGTATTCGTCATCGACAACAGCCAAGAGGGACTCGAGGTGCGCCATGAGCGACTCGATTGACCCGGAACTACTGGACTACTACCAGCGCGAACTCACCTGGCTGCGCCATGCCGGCGCCGCGTTCGCCGCACGCTACCCGAAGGTCGCCCGGCGCTTGGAACTCTCTCCCGGCGAATGCCCGGACCCGCACGTGGAGCGGCTGCTGGAAGGCTTCTCCCTGCTGACCGCACGCCTGCAGCGGCGCCTCGACGACGACTACGCCGAGTTCAGCGACGCCCTGTTGGAACAGCTCTACCCGCTGGCCCTGCGCCCTCTACCGTCCTGCGCCATCGTCCAGTTCGAGCCGGACCCGACCCAGGGCAGTCTGGCCGAGGGCTACCGGATGCCGCGCGACACACCACTGTTCGTCACCACCAGCCAGGGCGCCAGCGTGCATTTGCGCACCACCGCCGACGCGACGCTGTGGCCCGTGCGTGTTGGTGCCGCAACGTTGCTGGGTGGCGACGAGGCGGTTGCCCTGACCGGCCGCCCTAATGCACGCGCGGCCCTGCGCCTGGAGCTGCACTGCCTGGGTGAGTTCGACTGGGCGCAACTGCCCGTCCGCCAACTGCGCCTCCATCTCGCCGCCTCGCCGGTGACCAACGCCGCGCTCTACGACTTGCTGGGCGCCCACACGCTCGGCATCCATTGCGGCGTGCCCGGCATGCCGCTGCTGCCCTGCCCCGGCGAGCCGCAACTGGTGGGTTTTGCCGACGACCAGGCATTGCTCCCCGACGAGGATGGCCAGCATCCGGGCCTGCGCCTCCTGGCCGAGTACTTCACCCTCCCGGACAAATTCGCCTTCTTCGATGTCCCGATCCAGCCACCGGTAGCGGGCGGACGCGACTGCGCGCTGGTGATCGCCTTCGACCGCGCTCCGACTGGCCGCCTGCACCTGCAACAGGACGACCTGCGCCTGGGCTGCGCGCCCGTCATCAACCTGTTCCCGCGTACGTCCGAACCGCTGCGCCCGGACGGCACGCGCAGCGAATATCGCCTGATCGCCGACGCCCACCGCGAAAGCAGCGTGGAGATCCACAGCATCCGCGCCATGCGTGCTGCCTCGCCGCGTGGCGTGGTTCCGGTACCGGCCTACTACGGTCATGCCCATGGCGCGACCATTCCCGGTGCCCGCCTCTACTGGCACGCCCGCCGGGTGCAAGGCATGACGCCCAACCGCCTGGGCACCGACCTGTTGCTGAGCCTGGTGGACACCGGGTTCGATCCATTGCTGGATGCCCCCGAGTACAGCCTGACCGCCGAGCTGCTGTGCACCAACCGGCACCTGGCGGAGAACCTGCCTGCCGGCACTCGCCTCGGCTTCGAGCGTCCCGGCCCCGTCGCCCGCGCCAACTTGCGCAACCCGCCCAGCCCGCAGAGCTTGCCGCACCTGTCCGGCGAATCGCGCTGGCGCATGGTGTCGCAGCTCACCCTCAACCACCTGTCCCTAGTGGAAGGCCCGCAGGCGCTGGAAGCCCTCCAGGAAATGCTCAACCTGCACAACCTGCGCGACGAAAGCGGTGCCCGCCGGCAGATCGAAGGCATCACCCGGCTGACCTGCGAACGGGTCGTGGCGCGTGTTGGCGACGACGCCTGGCGTGGCTGGCGTAACGGTCTGGAGGTACGTATCAGCCTCGACCCGCAACACTTCGCTGGTGCCAGCGCTGTGCTCTTTTCCGCCGTACTGGCGCAATTCTTTTCCCTCTACGCGACCACCAACCGCTTCGTGCGAACCGTGCTGGTCGATGGCGACAAGGAGGTCAGGACGTGGCAACCCCAAGCCGGCATGCCCCTCTCCCTCTGAGCCGTCGCCTGCGCGACGAGCCGCAGGCCTTCGAACTCTTGCAGGCGCTCCTGCTGCTGGAGCGTGAACGGCCTGGCATGGAGGCGCTCGGCCAAGGCAGCGCGCCCCAGGGAGAGGCCTTGCGCCTGCGCGGCCCGCTGACCCCGACCTTCGCCGCCAGCCAGATAGAAAAGCTGGAAGAGGAGCCCGGCCAGCCACCGACACTGACTACCCCGGTATTCGGTCTCGGCGGCCCGGACGGTCCTCTGCCCTATGCCTACCAGGAGTGGCTGCAACAGCGGGCGAAAGCGAAGGATCACGCCCCAGGGGAATTCCTCGATCTGTTCCAGCATCGCCTGCTCAGCCTGTTGTACCGCGTGCTCGGCAAGCATCGCCTGGCACTGGGTTTTCGGGCGCCCGCAGATTCGCCGGTGCAGGGCCAGTTGCTGGCCCTCAGCGGCATGCTGCCCGCCCCCTTGCAGCATCGACTGGCCTTGCCAGACGCTGCTGTGACCGCACGCACCGCGCTATTCGCCGGGGGGCGTCGTTCCCTGGCCGGCTTCGCCACCCTGGTACGTCATCAGTTCAACGTCAACGTGCGTTACGAGGCCTACCAGGGCGGTTGGCGCGACATTCCGCCGGCCAGCCGCAGCCGCCTGCAACGGGGTGGTCGCAACCTCAACCTGGGTCGCGACGCCATCGCCGGTACGCGCGTATGGGATGAACACGCCGGCATCCGCCTGACCGTCGGCCCGCTGTCCAGCGAGCGCGCCCCCGCATTTCTACCCAGCGGGGTTGAACACAACCGGCTCGCAAGCCTGGCCGCCCTCTACTTCGGCCCGGACCTGGACTGCACCCTGCGCCTGCTGGTTCGACCCGGTGCGCCGCTGTGCCTCGACCGCACCCAACCGCCGCGGCTGCGCTGGAGCGGTGGCCTGCAAGTGCGCAGCGACACCCTGCAACAGATCGACACTCGCTTGCGTCAAACGGAGGTGGCCTGACCATGGAACTCGGTAGCCTGATCGGACGCCTCAACGCGGAAAGCCGCCGTGCCCTGGAACGGGCCGCGCAACGCTGCCTGCAGCGCACCCACCATTACGTGGAAATCGAGCACCTGCTGCTGGAACTGCTGGATATCGAAGGAGGCGACCTGGCCTGCCTGCTGCCGCGTTTCGGCCTGGAACGCGACACGCTCGCCTCGGAGATCAACCAGGCGCTGGAATTGTTCAAGGCCGGCAACACCCGTACCCCGGCACTTTCCGCGCAAACCGTCGGTGTGCTCGAAGATGCGGTGGTGCACGCCAGCGTGCTGGGTCAGCAAAGCATCCGCTCCGGCCTGTTGCTGCTTGCCCTGCTCGATCGAGACGAACGCCGCACGCTGCTGCTCAGCAGCGCCTCTTCACTGCTGCGCATCCCGCGCGAAGCCCTGCGCAGCAACCTGCTGGAATGGACCCAGCCCTCCCGCGAGAAACCGGCCGTCGCCCAGGCTGCCAAGGGAAAACCCGCCCAGGCCGAAGTCCAGGACACCCTCCTCGACCAGTACACCCAGGACCTCACCGCCGATGCCCACGCTGGGCGCATCGACCCCATCGTCGGGCGTGACAATGAGATTCGCCAGAGCATCGACATCCTGCTGCGTCGTCGGCAGAACAACCCGATCCTCGTGGGCGCGCCGGGCGTCGGCAAAACCGCCGTCGTGGAAGGCCTGGCCCTGCGCATCGCTGCCGGCGATGTGCCGCCGCCGCTTCAGGACGTCAGCCTGCGAGTCCTCGATCTTGGCCTGCTGCAGGCCGGCGCCGGCGTCAAAGGCGAGTTCGAACAGCGCCTCAAGGGCGTGATCGACGGCGTTCGCAATGCCGAGAAGCCGATCATCCTGTTCATCGACGAGGCCCACACCCTGATCGGCGCCGGCGCCGCCGAAGGCCAGAGCGATGCCGCCAACCTGCTCAAGCCGGCCCTGGCCCGTGGCGAACTGCGCACCTTGGCGGCGACCACCTGGCTGGAATACAAAAAGTACTTCGAGAAAGACCCGGCCCTGGCCCGGCGCTTCCAGCTCGTACAGGTGGAAGAACCGGACGAGGCCACAGCGGTGGAAATGCTGCGCGGCGTCGCCGCCAAGCTGGAACAGCACCATGGCGTGCAGGTGCTGGATGCCGCCATCCATGACGCCGTGAAACTCTCCCACCGTTACATTTCCGGCCGGCAACTGCCGGACAAGGCCATCAGCGTGCTGGACACCGCCTGCGCCCGCGTGTCCCTGGGCCAGCATGACGTGCCACCGCCACTGGAGAGCCTGCGTCATCGCGAACAGGCGCTGGTGGAAGAACTCCTGCGCCTGCGCCGCGAGCAAGCAACGGGTCTCGACCACCGCGAGCGCATCACCGCACTGGAAACCGAATCCCGCGACAACCTGGTCGCCATCCGCGAACTGGAAACCCGCTGGGGCGAGGAGCGCGAGGCCGTGCGCGAACTGCTGGACGCCCGCCGCGAACTGCTCGCCCTCAGCGACAGCGTCGACGCCAGCAAACCGAACGAAGAGCTGGACGACCGCATCGACCACCTGGCCGCCGAACTGGCGCGCCTGGAAGCCGGGCTCGACGCCATTCGCCAGGACGATCCGCTGGTGCCCGAACAGGTGGACTCCAAGACGGTGGCAGCGGTGATTGCCGGCTGGACCGGCATTCCCATCGGCAAGATGCTCGCCGACGAAGCCCACGCTGTGCGCACCCTCGGCCAGCGCATGGCCCTGCGTGTCATGGGCCAGGACAGCGCCCTCGGTACCATTGCCCAACGCATCCAGGCGTACCGCGCGGGCCTCACCGACCCGGCCAAACCGGTGGGCGTGTTTCTGCTGGTGGGCCCCACCGGCGTCGGCAAGACCGAAACCGCCTATGCCTTGGCCGACGCCCTCTATGGCGGCGAGCGCAACCTCATCAGCATCAACCTCTCCGAGTACCAGGAGGCCCACACCGTCAGCCAACTCAAGGGCGCCCCGCCCGGCTACGTCGGCTACGGTTCCGGCGGCGTGCTCACCGAAGCCGTGCGCCGCCGCCCCTACTCCGTGGTACTGCTGGACGAAATTGAAAAGGCCCACCCCGACGTGCTGGAAGCCTTCTACAACGTCTTCGACAAGGGCGTGATGGAGGACGGCACCGGCCTGGTGGTGGACTTCAAGAACACCGCGATGCTCGCCACCAGCAACGTCGGCGCCGAGCTGGTGCTCGACACCGCACCCGACCAACTCGGCAGCGACGCCTTCAACGAACGCCTGCGCAAGGTCCTGCTGCAAGCCTTCCGCCCCGCCTTCCTCGCCCGCATGACCGTGGTGCCCTACCGCCCGCTGGACGAAGCGACCCTGGAAGGCATCATCGTCGCCAAGCTGGAAAAGTTGCAGGGCCGCTACAAGGCCGCCACCGGCAAGCAGTTCGACTTCGACCCGGCCATCGTGAAAGCGGTATTGGCCAAGTGCAGCTCGGCAGGGGCGCGGGATATCGAGAATGTGCTGATGGCGCAGGTGACGGGGAAGTTGGCGGAGTGGGTGTTGGAGTAGTCGTCCACCAAACCGCGGTTCGAGGGGCCTTCGCGTACCAAAGGTATGTCGATGGCGCAGATTACAGGGAGATTGACGGAGTCGGCGCAATCACACCGACTTACCTGGAGTTGCCTGATGGCCGGATACGAAAAAATAAAAGAGCTGAAATTTCTTCTGACCAAGAAAGAGCGCGGTAAGGACAGAGAAATCGTTATCCAGAGCGATCATGCACTCAATAACTATCGCGAAGATTTTGGAAAGATCTACGACTTCCTGGAGAACCAGGCGTACTTCAAAAACACCCTGACTGACGTTTCCCGGATGCTTTGGGAGAAATATCTTCTGATTACCAATCAGGATAAATCGGCACTAGCTGCTGCGCCGGTACCAGGAAACGTTTTTACCCGCTGTCTGGGCCTGGTAGCTGCCCGATACAACTTCAATTTTCAGCAGGGCTTAACGGCAGACACCAACTTTAATACCGTGCCAATCGGAATAACGCTTGTCGACGGCGACCTATTCATTGGAACCCTGATCAGAAACAAGCTCTTTTGGAAGGATGCGATTAGCGCTGACCACGGCGAACACAGCCACAGCCTGCAGTGGCTGGCTATCGCCTATGCCCTGACCGGCCAGACGACAGCGCCAATTCATGACCTCTATGCAAAGTCCGTGGATTATTGGCTCATGTCCAAGGACAGCCCCAACATCAACATGTGGCAATTCCTCGTGGACTGTTTTCCCCTGACAGGGGGCGCGAGAGACCCCGACCCACTATTGACGACAAGCTCCTTCCGAAGCCCGCAGAATGTAACGCGCTACCTCTTGGGAAAGGACAATAAATTCCAACCGCTCAAGCAGCATTTCTTGTCTCACTACCTTTTCAAAAGATACAAGGCACGCAACTGGGTGCAGATAGTAAACCCCAAGGCAAAGAATGCCTCATTGAAACTTTCCGACATCAACCCTCAAATGCAGGGAAAAGCCGATTGGCAAAAAGGTGCAACCAATGCCGCCAGGTATACCCGGACCGGTGTCACACAGGTGACGAACATTCTCCAGAGAAATACCGAAGATGTCTGCTTTCACGGAAAGAGCGGAATTCTCTACATGAAAGAAGGATGAGTTAAGGCCCACCGAGCAGCCATTTCAGATTTCCTCAAGACGCGGGCAACAGCAGGGAGATGAAGAACAATGATTCCACTGGTGATATTTGTCGGCCCGAATGGCGGGCTGAGCTGGGACAACACCCAGACGATGATGCGCAACAACTGGTCGCCAATCTGCAACCTGATGGGAAAGTACGGCGTGGCCATATCGACTTTCGCTGGCCAACGAAAATTCGAATCCGACCACAACTTCGATGCGTTCAAGTGTGAAGGTCAGTGCGGTGGTCGAGTGCTTCCGTTGGACTGCGCCCAGATGGATCACCGTATTCCGCAGGCGACCCTGCAATCCAACTTCTCCCATCGTCTGGGATCGTTCACGCAAACCCTGGTTGGCAATCAGTATCAAGGAGGTTTCGTGCCCACCACTGGAACAGTGGGCCGCGATGCATTGATGTCGATCTGGCGTGTGTGCGACCAGGGCGACATCTGGGTCATCCCGCACCAGGGCCCTGACGTGCTGAATGCGAAATACGTCTACACCCCGCTTAACCGGACCATTCTGGTCACCTTTCCGCAGGCCACGGGCCTCAGCGCAAAGACAGTCAGCTACGACATTGTTGAACTGCTACGCAATGACATCACCAATGTCAGACCGTTGTGCCCACCTTGCAACGGTGCAAGAAACGGCAATCCCTACATGTATTGAGCCCAGACGGAGAAGCGTTACGCTGACCCAAGATGACTCGCCCTACTGACTCCAATACCAGCCTCTCGCTCAAGGCAACCAGCCTTGCGGATCTGTATCCGTACGATTTTTCCGGCTACGAGACCTTAAATGCACTTGGTGCGTTGACCCTGAATGGCAGCAGCTCCACCGCCCTGGTACTGGCCAATGCAGTCGCCACCCACCTCACCACCACCCTCCACAACGACGCCAACCAGCGTGCCCTCGATGCCCTGGTCGCCGAAATCCACCAGCTCCCCGCCGATGTCACCGCCGAGCGTTATCAGCTGGCACTGCGCCCCTGGCTCTGGTGGCTGACCCTGGCCAGCAACAACCGGGTGTTCCAGAACAAGACCACCAGCGACATCGTCACCGGCATCTTCACGGCCCATGGCTTCAGCGACTACCAGCTGAAGCTCAGCGGCAGCTACAGCCCGCGCGAATACTGTGTGCAGTACGGCGAAACCGATTTCGCCTTCGTTTCTCGGCTGCTGGAGGAGGAAGGTATTTTCTGGTTCTTCACCCACGAGGACGGCAAGCACACCCTGGTACTGGGCGACAGCAACGACGCGTTTCCGCCGATTCCCAACGGGCCGAAGGTGCCTTATCTGGGCCAGGAGATCGGTGTGCGGGAGCTGCACGGGGTGCGTTCCGGGCAGCTGTGCCTGCAGGCGGTGGCTGGGATCTACAGCGCCACGGATTACGAATTCACCACGCCGACCACGTCGCTCTACAGCCAGGCCGAAGCGGTGTCCGGAACTCGATCGAGGTACGAGCATCCGGGCGGCTATACCGCCAAGGCCCGTGGTGATGCACTGTCCAAGCAGCGGGTGGATGAGCTGCGCAGCCAGGAGAAGCGTTTCATCGGCGAGAGCGACTGTCGTTGGCTGGTGCCAGGACACTGGTTCACCCTGAGCGGCCATGACGACGCCTCGCTCAACATGGATTGGGTGGTGACGTCGGTCACCCACGAGGCCAGCCACGAGCACTACCGCAATCGCTTCGAAGCCATTCCCAAGGCCACCCACTATCGCCCGCCGCGCATCACACCCAAGCCGCGCATGCATACCCAGACAGCAGTGGTGGTGGGCAAGAGCGGCGAGGAAATCTGGACCGACCAATATGGCCGCATCAAGATCCAGTTCCCCTGGGACCGCGACGGCAAGAATGATGAGACGTCCTCTTGCTGGGTACGCGTGGTGCTGCCCTGGAGCGGCAAGGGCTTCGGCATGCAGTTCATCCCGCGCATTGGCCAGGAGGTGATCGTCACCTTCATCGATGGCGACCCGGACCGGCCGCTGGTGACCGGCTGCGTCTACAACGGCGACAACACCCTGCCCTACGCCCTGCCGGACAACCAGACCCAGTCCGGTATCAAGACCAACTCCTCCAAAGGTGGCGGCGGCTTCAACGAGTTGCGCTTCGAAGACAAGAAGGACGCCGAAGAGGTGTTCCTGCAGGCGCAGAAGGACATGAAGGTGAATGTGCTCAACGACAGCACCGCCACCATCGGCCACGACGAAACCCTCACGGTGCAGAACGCCCGCACGCGCACGGTCAAGGAGGGCGACGAGACCGTCACGCTGGAGAAGGGCAAGCGCAGCGTCACCATCCAGACCGGCAGCGACAGCCTGGATGTGAAGGACAGCCGCACGGTAACGGTGGGTGCCGACCAGACCCACAGCACCGGCGGCAACTACAGCCACAAAGTGACGGGTAACTACGAGCTCACCGTAGACGGCAACCTGACCATCAAGGTCAGCGGTACCCTCACCCTGCAAAGCGGCGGCAGCCTGACCCTCAAGAGCGATGCCGACCTCGCCGCCCAGGCCGGAACCTCCATCACCCAGAAAGCCGGCACCTCCCTCACCAACCAGGCGGGCACGTCGCTGGACAACAAGGCCGGCACCACTCTGACCAACGACGCTGGCATCAGCCTGACCAACAAGGCCAGCGCCGAACAGACCGTGGACGGCGGCGGAATGCTGACCATCAAGGGCGGCCTGGTGAAGGTGAACTGACCATGGCGCAATCCGGCAAGCTCGACCTCACCCGTGGCGACAGTCGCATGCAGGGCAACCTGCAGGACGGCGATCTGGAAGGGCCGGTGCGCATCGAGGACGCCGGCCGCCCCCAGGCCCAACTCAGCTACAGCCAGGGCGAGCTGAATGGTCCGACCACCCTTTTCCACCCCAACGGCCGCGTATCTGCACAGATGCCGTACATGCGCGGCAAACTGCATGGCGTAGCGACCTTCCACGCGCCGGAAGGCTGGCTCCAGCGCAAGGTGAGTTATCGCCAAGGGCTGATGCATGGAGAGGCGACCAGCTATTACCCGGACGGCAGCGTCGCGGAAATCGAGCAGTATCGCGACGGTGTGCGCGACGGTCCCTACCAACGCTTCCACGGCAATGGCCAGGTGGCCCTGCGTAGTCGCTATCTGAAAGGGCAGTTACTGGAACCGGGCCAACCCTTCGCCGAAGACGGTCGACCGCTGGACACCGATGGCAAGCCCATCTCCCGACTGCGGTGGTGGTGGCGACGCTGGAGCGAGCCGGCAGAAGCCTGACTCCTTCCCTATAGGAGCGCGCTTGCTCGCGAACCGAACCAGCCATTCGCCGGCAAGCCGGCTCCTACATTCGCATCTCGCAGCCGGACGCTATTCCTTTGTAGGAGCGAGCTTGCTCGCGAACCAGGCCCTGCGGCGGCCTAGGGAATCAGCATCTGCATCTGCCCAGGCACTTGTATCTTGATCACCCCCGCCCAGCTACACATGAGCGTGCTGTTGGAATCCAACGCCGGCATGTTGCCCAGCAGCACAGTGGGTGCGCCGCCGGGAATCCAGGGCGCCGCCGTGGCCGGTATGCAGGGCATCGGGGTCAACACGCCAAGGGCGGCAGCAGTGGCGGCGGCCACCGTGGGATTGGCCAGGCTCTGGCACATGCCGAAGGTGGGAATGTTCACCAGGGGGATGTGATCCATGATGTTCGCCGCCGGCATTCCACCCGTCAGGGTGCGGTTCACCGGCAACACGTTCAGTACCGTCGGCGCTACGCCGAAACTGCATTGCAGCGTCGCACCGCTGCACACCTGCGGACATCCCATGGTCCCACCCTCCTCCATTCGTCGCCTGAAACTCTAGACGAGCCTCCCGATTGTCGCCTGGCGCGATAACCATCCACTTTGCAACCAAAAACATCACAACTCCTGTATCACATCATCCGATACAGGATTGTGGGCATTTTCCGTGGGAGAAAATTCATTCGCATGACTGGCTGCGGGCGCTCTGGAATGGGCATCACCTCCGCATCTCGAGCGCTTTAGCGAATGAATTCGCTCCTACAGGTGAGAGGCTGATACCTGTCGCCTTATGCCCGAAGCTCACCCTAATCTCTCATCAAAGCGATACAAAAACCATATTCGATACATGATTTAGTGTTTGATATTTGATTTCGTATCATTTAAAAATAGCGCCATGGCCAAGCCACCCCACGAACCCTGCATGGCTGGAGAACGGCATGTACGCACAATTGGTTGAGACCGGCGTGAAGCGCGTGAAAGCGCTGGAGGAGATGTCCTCCGAAGAACGCGCCTTCCAGGAGAAGATCGACGCGGAGATCAAGATCGAAGCGAAGAACTGGATGCCGGACGCTTACCGGCAGACTCTGATCCGCCAGATTTCCCAGCACGCCCACTCAGAGATCGTCGGCATGCTGCCCGAGGGCAACTGGGTGACCCGCGCCCCGACCCTGAAACGCAAGCTGCAACTGATGGCCAAGATCCAGGACGAAGCCGGCCACGGCCTCTACCTGTACAGCGCCATGGAAACCCTGGGCGCCGACCGCGACGCTGAGGTCGCCAAGCTGCACAGCGGCAAGGCCAAGTACTCGAGCATCTTCAACTACCCGACCCTGAGCTGGGCCGACATGGGCGCCGTGGGCTGGCTGGTGGATGGCGCCGCCATCGTCAACCAGGTGGTGCTGCAGCGGACCTCCTACGGCCCCTACTCCCGCGCCATGATCCGCATCTGCAAGGAAGAGTCCTTCCACCAGCGCCAGGGCTACGAAATCCTCCTGCACATGATGCGTCACGGCACCCAGGCCCAGAAGGACATGGTCCAGGACGCCATCAACCGCCTCTGGTGGCCGTCGCTGATGATGTTCGGCCCGAGCGACGCCGACTCCCCCAACAGTGCCCAGTCCATGGCCTGGAAGATCAAGCGCCAGAGCAACGACGAACTGCGCCAGCGCTTCATCGACCAGACCGTGCCGCAGCTGGAACTGCTCGGCTGCACCGCCCCGGACCCGGACCTGAAGTGGAACGAGGAACGCGGCCACTACGACTTCGGCGACATCCAGTGGGAAGAATTCTACGAAGTGCTCAAGGGCAACGGCCCGTGCAATGTCGAGCGCGTCGCCACCCGCCGCAAGGCCATCGAAGACGGCGCCTGGGTCCGCGAAGCCGCTGTCGCCCATGCCCGTAAACAACAACAGAAACGCGACGCCGCGTAAGCCGTCTCGAGGAGATAAGAATCATGTCTGAGTGGACCCTTTTTGAAGTCTTCGTGCGCAGCAAGCACGGCCTGAACCACAAGCACGTCGGCAGCGTGCATGCCGCCGATGCGCGCATGGCCATCGAGAACGCCCGCGAGCTGTACACCCGCCGCAATGAGGGCGTGAGCCTCTGGGTCGTGCCGTCCGCGCTGATCACCGCTTCCTCGCCGGACGAGAAAGAGCCGCTGTTCGACCCGTCCCAGGACAAGGTCTACCGCCACGCCAGCTTCTACGAGCTGCCGGCCGAAGTCGGCCACATGTGAGGCCGCTGCCATGACTCAACGCGAAGACCTCATTCAATACCTGCTGCGCCTCGGCGACAGCGCCCTGATCCAGGGCCAGCGCCTGTGCGAATGGTGCGGCCACGCCCCGGCACTGGAAGAAGAGCTGGCGCTGATGAACGTCGGCCTCGACCTGGTGGGCCAGGCCCGCAATTGGCTGGACTACGCCGCCGAACTGCTGGAAGACGGCCGTGACGCCGATCATCTGGCCTTCCGCCGCGACGAGCGCGCCTACCGCAACCTGCTGCTGGTGGAACAGCCCAACGGCGACTACGCCGTGACCATCACCAAGCAATTCTTCTTCGACGCCTGGCACTTCCAGGTCCTGCATGGCCTCTCGCAGTCCAGCGACGAGCGCGTCGCCGGCATCGCTGCCAAGGCCCTGAAGGAAGTCACCTATCACCTGCGCCGCTCCAGCGAGTGGGTCGAGCGCCTGGGCGACGGCACCGAAGAAAGCCACAAGCGCATGCTGGCAGCGATCGGTGATGTCTGGCGCTTCACCGTCGAACTGGTGAACGGCGACGACGTGGAACAGCGCCTGTTCGAGGCCGGCATTGCGCCGAACCCGGTGGAAATCGCCGCAGCCTGGAAGTCCAAGGTTGCCGACATCTTCGCCAGCGCCACCCTGCCGATGCCTGAGCCGGCCAGCTACTTCTACCTGAACGGCCGCAAGGGCCTGCACACCGAGCACCTCGGTCTGCTGCTGGCCGAAATGCAATTCCTCCAGCGGGCCCACCCCGATGCGTCCTGGTGAGCTGATTACCAGCGACCGTGGCGCAAGGCCTGGCGCGCCAGATGATCTGGCGCGCGCCTGGTCGGTGCTGGGCGAGGTGATGGACCCGGAAGTGCCGGTGGTCAGCGTGGTCGACCTCGGCATCGTCCGTGGCCTCGACTGGCAGGACGGCCACCTGCATGTGGTGGTCACCCCGACCTACTCCGGCTGCCCGGCCACCGAGGTGATCGAGCACGACATCGAGCAGGCCCTGGAAGGTGCTGGCTTCGCCGCGCCGAAACTGGAGCGCCGCCTGACGCCGGCCTGGACCACCGACTGGATCAGCACCGACGGCCGCGAGCGCCTGCGCGCCTACGGCATCGCCCCGCCGGCCGGCAGCACCAGCAAGCGCAGCCTGATGGGCGACGCCGGCGATGTGTGCTGCCCGCAGTGCGGCAGCGCCCACACAGAACTGCTCAGCCAGTTTGGCTCCACCGCGTGCAAAGCCTTGTACCGCTGCCGCGACTGCCTAGAGCCGTTCGACTATTTCAAGTGCATCTAGGAGGACGAACACAAACTACTGCGCTCGGCCATGCGTCGTTGGAAACAGCCTCGGAATGCTCATTTACAGACGTAAACTCCGCTTCCTCGGCTGCTTCCGCCTAGCCTGACCTTCGCTCGCGTCGTTTGTATTCGCCCTCCGCGCGGCAATGCCGCAGGAGAAGAACAATGAGCAAGTTCCACAGCCTGAAGATCAAAGAAGTACGCCCGGAAACCCGCGATGCGGTCTCCATCGCCTTCGACATTCCCGCCGACCTGACCGAGGCGTTCCGCTTCACCCAGGGCCAGCACCTGGTGATGCGTACCCAGATGGACGGCGAGGAAGTGCGCCGCTCCTATTCCATCTGCACCGGCGTCAATGACGGCGAGCTGCGGGTGGCGATCAAGCGCGTGGCCGGCGGCCGTTTCTCCGCCTATGCCAATGAAAGCCTGAAAGCCGGCCATAGCCTGGAAGTGATGCCGCCCTCCGGCCACTTCTTCGTCGAGCTGGACGCCGCGCGTCACGGCAACTACCTGGCAGTGGCAGCCGGCAGTGGCATCACGCCGATCCTGTCGATCATCAAGACCACCCTGGAAAGCGAGCCGAACAGCCGCTTCACCCTGATCTACGGCAACCGCTCCAGCGCTTCGGCACTGTTCCGCGAGCAGCTGGAAGACCTGAAGAACACCTACCTGCAGCGCCTCAACCTGATCTTCGTGTTCAGCCGCGAGCAACAGGACGTGGACCTCTACAACGGCCGGATCGACGCCGACAAGTGCGGCCAGCTGTTCTCCCGCTGGATCGACGTCAAGGCCCTCGACGCCGCCTTCATCTGCGGCCCGCAGGCCATGACCGAGACCGTCCGCGACCAGCTCAAGGCCAACGGCATGGCCGCCGAACGCATTCACTTCGAACTGTTCGCCGCCGCCGGCAGCAGCGCCAAGCGTGAGGCCCGCGAAGCCGCCCGCGCCACTGACGGCGCCAGCAGCCAGGTCACCGTGATCAGCGATGGCCGCGAAATGACCTTCGAACTGCCACGCAACAGCGTCAGCGTGCTGGACGCCGGCAACGCCCAGGGCATGGAACTGCCCTACTCCTGCAAGGCCGGCGTGTGCTCCACCTGCAAGTGCAAGGTGGTCGAAGGTGAGGTGGAGATGGACAGCAACTTCGCCCTGGAGGACTACGAAGTGGCCGCCGGCTACGTGCTGTCCTGCCAGACCTTCCCGATCAGCGAAAAAGTGGTTCTGGACTTCGACCAGCTGTAAGCGACACCCGTAGGAGCGAGCTTGCTCGCGAAGCTGTTTGGCAGAACCTGTTCGCCAGCAAGCTGGCTCCTACAAGCAGCACCAGCAGTACCCCGTTCGACACAAGCAGCCTTGCCGTCGGCCGTCGAACGGGCGCCTCGACAATCACAAAAAGAGAGAGCAACCCATGACCCCGCAAGACCTCGATCGCATCCGGGAGAACCCGGACTTCATCCAGCTGGTCCGCCGCAAGCAGCGCCTGACCTGGACGCTGACCGCCGCCATGCTGGTGATCTACTACGGCTTCGTGCTGCTGGTGGCCTTCGCCCCCGGCGTGCTCGGCCAATCCCTCAATGGAGGCGTCACCAGCGTGGGCATGCTGGTGGGCGTGGTCATCATCCTGCTCTCCTTCGCGCTCACCGGCATCTACGTGAAGCGCACCAACGTCCTCGACCCGTTGAACGACAAGCTGAAGCAGGAGAGTGGCCAATGAAAGCGCTCGCCTCTCTGCTGCTCGCTACCGGCCTGGTGGTTTCCCAGGGCGCCTTCGCGGCCGATGCCGCGGCCCGTCCGCTGAACTGGAACGCCATCTACATGTTCCTGGCGTTCGTGCTCTTCACCCTCGGCATCACCCGCTGGGCCGCACTGCGCACTCGCTCGGCCGCGGACTTCTACACCGCCGGCGGCGGCCTTACCGGTTTCCAGAACGGCCTGGCTATCGCCGGCGACATGATCAGCGCGGCGTCCTTCCTCGGCATTTCCGCGATGATGTTCATGAACGGCTACGACGGCCTGCTTTACGCCCTGGGTGTACTTGCCGGCTGGCCGATCATCCTGTTCCTGATTGCCGAACGCCTGCGCAACCTCGGCAAGTACACCTTCGCCGACGTGGTGTCCTATCGCCTTGAACAAAGCCCGATCCGCATCACCGCGGCCTTCGGCACCCTGACCGTGGCGCTGATGTACCTGGTGGCGCAAATGGTCGGCGCCGGCAAGCTGATCGAGCTGCTGTTCGGCCTCTCCTACGCCCAGGCCGTGATGCTGGTGGGCGTGCTGATGGTCTGCTACGTGACCTTCGGCGGCATGTTGGCCACCACCTGGGTGCAGATCATCAAGGCCGTGCTGCTGCTCTCCGGCACCACCTTCATGGCCTTCATGGTGCTCAAGCATTTCGGCTTCAGCACCGAAGCCATGTTCTCCGCTGCCGCCTCGGTACACGCCAAGGGCGCGGCCATCATGGCGCCGGGCGGCCTGCTGTCGAACCCCATCGACGCGATCTCCCTCGGCCTCGGCATGATGTTCGGCACCGCCGGCCTGCCGCACATCCTGATGCGTTTCTTCACCGTGAGCGACGCCAAGGAAGCGCGCAAATCGGTGTTCTACGCCACTGGATTCATTGGCTACTTCTATCTGCTGCTGATCGTGGTCGGCTTCGGCTCCATCGTGATGGTCGGCACCAACCCAGAATTCCGTGACGCGGCCGGCGCCATCATCGGCGGCGGCAACATGGTTGCGGTGCACCTGTCCCACGCGGTTGGCGGCAGCCTGTTCCTCGGCTTCATCTCCGCCGTGGGCTTCGCCACCATCCTGGCGGTGGTGGCCGGCCTCGCGCTGTCCGGCGCCTCGGCGGTTTCCCACGACCTCTATGCCTGCGTGATCCGCAAGGGCAAGGCCAGCGAGCGTGAGGAAATGCGCGTCTCGCGTATCGCCACCCTCTGCATCGGCGTAATGGCGGTGATCCTCGGCCTGCTGTTCGAGTCGCAGAACATCGCCTTCCTCTCCGGCCTGGTGCTGGCCATCGCCGCCTCGGTCAACTTCCCGGTGCTGTTCCTTTCCATGTTCTGGAAAGGCCTGACCACCCGTGGCGCCGTCGCCGGCAGCGTGGCCGGCCTGCTGTCCGCCATCGTCCTGCTGGTGTTGAGCCCGGCTGTCTGGGTCAACGTGCTGCATCACGACACGGCGCTGTTCCCGTATTCCAACCCGGCGCTGTTCTCCATGGGCCTGGCGTTCTTCAGTGCCTGGCTGCTTTCGGTGACCGATGCCTCCGAGCGTGCCAAGGAAGAACGCGGCCGCTACCTGGCCCAGTTCATCCGCTCCATGACCGGCATCGGCGCAGCCGCCGCCAGCCGCCACTGAGCCCAGAACGACCGGACGATGGATACAAGAACAATGACCCAAAGCCGTACCACTGCGCCGCTGCTTGCGGCGCTCACCCTGCCCTTTGCCACCTCGGCGCTGGCGGGTTTCATCGAAGACAGCAAGGGCAGCCTGGAGCTGCGCAACGTCTACATCAATCGCGACTTCCGCCAGGAAGGCGCCGCCCAGTCCAAGGCCGAAGAATGGGGCCAGGGCTTCACCGCACGCATCGAGTCGGGCTTCACCGAAGGCACCGTGGGCGTCGGCCTGGATGCCATCGGCGAACTGGGCGTGAAGCTGGATTCCAGCCGCGACCGCCGTGGCACCGGCCTGCTGCCGTTCGACCCGGTGTCGAAGGAGCCGGTGGACGACTACAGCGAGCTGGGCCTGACCGCCAAGCTGCGCGCCTCTCAGAGCGTGCTGCGCCTGGGCACCCTGCAGCCGCTGCTGCCCGTGGCGAGCTACAACGACACCCGGCTGCTCTCCTCCACCTTCCAGGGTGGCATGCTGACCAGCCAGGAGCTGGCCGGCCTGACCTTCAACGGCGGCCGCCTGACCCGCACCAACCTGCGCGACTCCTCCGGCCGCGACGACATCGGTTTAGGCGCCGCCACCAGCGATGCCTTCGACTTCGCCGGCGGCACCTACGCCATCAACCCGCAGCTGGCGGTGAGCTATTACTACGGCCTGCTGGACGACATCTACCGCCAGCAGTTCGTCGGTCTGGTGCACACGCTACCGCTCTCAGGGGGCTTCAATCTGAAGAGCGACATCCGCTACTTCGACAGCCGCGGCGATGGCGTCGAGCGTGCGGGTGAGATCGACAACCGCAACTTCAACGGCATGTTCAGCCTGGGCAAGGGCGCCCACCGGATCAGCGCGGCGTTCCAGCGCATGTCCGGCGACAGCGCCTTCCCCTTCCTCAATGGCGGCGACCCTTACGTGGTCAACCTGGTGACTTTCAATACCTTCACCCGCGCCGAGGAAGATGCCTGGCAACTGCGTTATGACTATGACTTCGCCGCCCTCGGCATCCCGGGCCTGACCTTCATGACCCGTTATGTCGACGGCAGCAACGTCAAGACCGCAACCGGCGACGAAGGCGAAGAATGGGAACGCGACAGCGACCTCGCCTACGTGATCCAGAGCGGCCCGGTGAAGGGCCTCAGTCTGCGCTGGCGCAACGTCACCTTCAGGTCCGGCAACGGACTGAATACCGATATCGATGAAAACCGCCTGATCCTCGGCTACACGCTGGCCCTCTGGTAAGGCACCCAACCTGTAGGAGCGGGCTTGCCGCGAACAACCGCGATTCGCGAGCAAGCTCGCTCCTACGAACCAAGAATGAACGCCGGTGCTCTGCGCCGGCACCCTTCACGGAGATTTCCTCATGAGTAACGCCCCCACGCTGCAAAGCTTCATCGGCGGTCGCTGGATCGGCCAACACGGTTCCCAGGCTCTGCGCAGCGCCATCGACGGCAGCGACCTCTTCCGCACCCACGAGGAAGCCCTGGACTTCTCCGAAGCCGTAGAACATGGCCGCAAACGCGGTATCGCCAGCCTCATGGCCATGGACTTCCAGCAGCGCGCGGCGCGCCTGAAAGCCCTGGCGCTGTACCTGACCGAGCACAAGGAACAGCTCTACACGATGTCCCGCCACAGCGGCGCCACCCGCGCCGACAGCTGGATCGACATCGAGGGCGGCGCCGCCACCCTGTTCAGCTATGCCGGCGTCGGCGCCCGCGAACTGCCGTCGGGCAACATCGTCCACGAAGGCCCGGCCATGCCGCTGGGCAAGCAGGGCACCTTCGCCGGCACCCACATCCTGGTGCCGCGCGGTGGCCTGGCCGTGCACATCAACGCCTTCAACTTCCCGATCTGGGGGATGCTGGAGAAGTTCGCCCCGAGCTTCCTGGCCGGCATGCCCTGCATCGTCAAACCGGCCACCGCCACCAGCTACCTGACCGAAGCCGCCGTGCGCCTGATGCACGAGTCCGGCCTACTTCCGGAAGGCAGCCTGCAGCTGATCATCGGCAGCACCGGCGACCTGCTGGACCGCCTGCAAGGCCAGGACGTGGTGACCTTCACCGGTTCCGCCGACACCGCCGCCAAACTGCGCGTGAACGCCAACCTGATACGCAACTCCGTGCCCTTCAACGCAGAAGCGGACTCGCTGAACTGCGCCATCCTCGCTCCGGAAATCACCCCGGACGATCCGGAGTTCGACCTCTTCGTCAAGGAAGTGGCCCGCGAGATGACCGTCAAGGCCGGCCAGAAGTGCACCGCGATCCGTCGTGCCATCGTACCGGCCAAGCACATCGACGCCGTGGCTGAACGCCTGCGCGATCGCCTGTCCAAGGTGGTGGTCGGCGACCCGGCCGTGGAAGGCGTGAAGATGGGCGCCCTGGCATCCCATGCCCAGCAGACCGACGTGGCAGAGCGCCTGGACGCCCTGCTTGCCAGCAGCGACCTGCTGTTCGGTGCCCGCGACGGTTTCGCCCCGCGCGGCGAAGGCGTTAACGAAGGCGCCTTCTTCGCGCCCACCCTGCTGCGCTCCCGCGACCCGCACGCCGAAGGCGGTGCCCATGACATCGAGGCCTTCGGCCCGGTGAGCACCCTGATGGCCTACGACGACATCGACGAAGCCATCGCCCTGGCCGCCCGTGGCAAGGGCAGTCTGGTGGCCAGCCTGGTCACCAAGGACCCCGCTGTGGCCGCCCGCGTGGTACCGCAAGCCGCCGCCCTGCACGGCCGCCTGCACATCCTCGACCGCGAATCTGCCGCCGAATCCACTGGCCACGGCTCGCCGCTGCCGGTGCTCAAGCACGGCGGCCCCGGCCGCGCTGGCGGTGGTGAAGAACTGGGCGGCCTGCGCGCGGTGAAGCACTACCTGCAACGCGCCGCCGTCCAGGGTTCGCCCACCATGCTGGCCGCCGTCACCGGCGAATACGTGCGTGGCGCCAAGGTGGTCGAGACCGAAGTGCATCCGTTCCGCCGCTACTTCGACGAGCTGCAGGTCGGCGAGTCCCTGCTGACCCACCGTCGCACTGTCACCGAAGCCGACATCGTCAACTTCGGCTGCCTGTCGGGCGACCACTTCTACATGCACTTCGATGAGCTGGCCGCCAAGGAATCCCAGTTCGGCAAGCGCATCGCCCACGGCTACTTCGTGCTCTCCGCCGCCGCCGGCCTGTTCGTCTCCCCGGCCCCAGGCCCGGTACTGGCCAACTACGGCCTGGACAGCCTGCGCTTCATCACTCCGGTGGGCATTGGCGACACCATCCAGGCGCGCCTGACCTGCAAGCGCAAGATCGACCAGGGCAAGAAGAGCCCGAAAGGCGAGCCGCAAGGCGTGGTCGCCTGGGATGTGGAAGTCACCAACCAGAACGGCGAGCTGGTGGCCAGCTACGACATCCTGACCCTGGTGCTGAAACGCCCCGAAACCGTGTAAACCGAGTCGCTGCGTGAGTTTATGACCGGCCTTAGGGCCGGTTTTTTTTTGGCCTGCTCGGACCTCCCGACGGCGGGACTGCGTCCCGCTTGGCGAATGAATTCGCCCCTACAGATGAGTGCCAGTACATCGCGTGCGACCGTAGGTTGCGGCAGAGCGAAGCGAAGCCCAACGCGCGCTCCCACTCGTTGGGCCTCGTTCCTCGGACCAACCTACGGCGGGACTGCGTCCCGCATAGCGAATGAATTCGCCCCCACAACAAAAGCCACACTGGCAGTCCCTGCTGATTCTGGCACGCAGCCTCAAGCCCTTGGCAAGCAGGCACAAGGCCAGCGCGCGGCAACTCCTTAGTATCCGGACGCAGAAACGCTCCGCTGCCAATTCCAAAAAGAAGGATGCCTCGCGATGTTCCGGTCGAACCTGTTCCGACTCTCAACCCTGGCGCTGTTGGTAGGTGCCGCTACTCAGGCGGGTGCTTACGAGCTGTACGCCGACGAAGACACCCATCTGAATGCAACCCTGGAGGCCGTGTACGGCTTCTTCCACAGCCAGGAGAACTACGCCACCGCTGGCTCGAAGAGCGAGGGGTCGTCGTCGTGGCGCGAGGGTTATGCCAAGTACGGCATCAGCTTCGACCAGGGGCTGGCGGGGGCCGGCACCAGCTATGGCGCCTTCAACATGCTCAGCTCGGGCACCTGGGGTGACGGTGACGCGGCTGGCTTCACCGATGGTTCCGAGCGCACCACCAAGATCGAAGACGCCTACCTCGGCTGGCGTTCCGGCCAACTGTTCGACGCTCTGGGCGAAGACGGCGTGGACTTCTCCTTCGGCCGCCAGAACCTGATGATCGGCGACGGCTTCCTCATCAATGGCGATGCCCTGAACCTCGGTAAAGGCCTGGCCGACGGCGAGTTCAACCGTGGTGGCGCCTACTGGCTGGCCGCGCGTAAAGCCTTCGATCAGACCGCCGTGCTTCGCCTCGGCGGCAAGGACGGCCTGCGCGGCGACCTGATGTGGCTGAAGTCCGACAACCGCGCCCAGGCCAAGCCCGAGTTGTTGGTGGGCAACCTGGAACATGTTTCCGAAGCCGGCACCCTGGGCCTGACCGCCATCGATATCCGCGATATCGACGAAGAATTCGCATCGCCCTTCCAGGCCGAACGCGACGGCATGAAGACCTACAGCGTGCGTGGCCAGGGCAATGCCGGGGTCGAGAACCTGTTCCTCTCCGCTGAATACGCCTGGCAGGACAAAAAGGACGTCGACGACGAGAACGCCTGGTACCTGGAAGCCGGCTGGACCTTCTCCGACGTGGCCTGGAGCCCGAGCGTGAACTACCGCTACAGCCGCTTCTCGGAAGGTTACGACCCGCTGTTCACCGGCTTCAGCCGTGGCTACGGCACCTGGTTCCAGGGCGAGGTGGCGGGCAACTACGCCGGCCCGTTCAACTCCAATACCCAGGTCCACCACGTCGCCTTCAAGGTGACGCCGCTGGAGAACCTGAGCCTTGGCGCCCTGTGGTTCGACTTCAACACCCTGGACCGCGACCTGGGCAACTTCGACGGCCGCGAGGTGGACCTCTACGCCGAGTGGGCTGTGAGCGAAAATCTGATCGTCATGCCCGTGGTCGGCCTCTACAAGCCAGACCGCAGCGCCGATGAAGGCGGCACCCAGCTCGGCGGCGACGACAGCAACCTCTACAGCCAGCTGGTGTTCGTCACCGTCTTCTGACCCTTCCGGGGCGGCAACGCCCCGGCCTCCCAAGCGATCGCGCCCATGTCCAGCCCCAGCCTAAGCATCCAAAGCAAGATCACCCTTCTGGCGAGCCTCTGCCTGATCCTGGTGGTTGGACTGCTGGTCGGCCTGTCGCTCTACCAGACCCGCGCCAGCACCGAGCGGGTCAAGGATTCCAGCGGGCGCATGCTCGCCGAAGCCGCGCGCCTCAATCTGGAGGCCCAGGGTAGGGTCCAGGCCCTGCAGATCCAGCGCAGCTTCACCCGCACCCACGAATATGGCCTCGGCCTGGCACGGCACCTGCTCTATCTGCGCGAGCGTGCCGCACGCGGCGAGATCAGTGCTGAAACCCTGCGGGGCGAACTGGCCGGGGAACTGCGCAAGGCCGTGGAGCAGCGTCCGGAGCTGCTCGGGCTGTTCCTGATCTTCCAGCCCGATGCCCTCGATGGCCGCGACGCAGAATTCCAAGGTCGCAACGAGCTCGGCAGCAACGATGCCGGGCGCTTCGCCCTGTACTGGCTGCAAGCCAAACCGGGCGAACTACAAGCCGTGCCGGGCGACGAGAAGCTGCTGGCCGATACCTCTCCCGGTCCAAGCGGCGCGCCCTTCAACGCCTTTTTCACCTGCCCGCGCGACAGCGGGCAGCTGTGCTTGTTGGAGCCGTACTTCGACGAATCTTCGGGCGCTCGCAGGCTGGTCACCAGCATCGCGTTCCCGCTGCTGGAGAATGGCAAGGTGCTGGCGGTTATCGGCCTCGATATCAGTCTCGACAGCCTGCAACAGGACGCGCTGACCAGCAGCCGTGAACTCTATGAGGGCAATGGCCGCATCAGCATCGTCAGCCCATCCGGCGTGGTTGCCGGCCATAGCCAGGATGCCGCCCAGCTGGGCAAGCGCCTCCAGGCGGTGCTGCCGGACCAGGCCACCGAAGTCCTCGAATTCCTCGGCCGTAGCGAGCCCCATGCCTTTATCGACAAGGGGCAGATCAGCGTGCTCGAACCCCTCTCGCCCATCGCCGGGACCAAGCCTTGGGGCGTGTTGCTGGGCGTGCCGCAGCGGGTACTGCTGGCGCCCGCCGAAGCCCTGAAAGTCCAGATGGATGACGAACGCCTGCAAAGCTCGGCGCTGGAATTCATCCTCGGCTCGGTCGCAGCCCTGCTCGGAGTTGCCATGATCTGGCTGGCTGCCCGTGGCGTGACGCGTCCGCTGTTGCGCCTAGCCGGCATGCTGGAGGACATCGCCGACGGAGAAGGCGACCTCACCCGCCGTCTGACCTACGCCCGGCGTGACGAACTGGGCCGCCTGGCGCTGGCCTTCAATCGCTTCCTCGACAAGTTGCAACCGGTGATCGCCAAGGTCCAGGGTTCGGTGCGCGATGCCCGTGACACCGCCGACCAGTCGGCGCTGATCGCGCGCCAGACCAGCGAAGGCATGCAGCAGCAGTTCCGCGAGATCGACCAGGTGGCCACCGCCCTTCACGAGATGTCTGCCACGGCCAACGCCTCGGCGCAGAGTGCGGCCCAGGCCGCGGATGCAGCGCGTAACGCCGACCAGGCCAGTCGCGAAGGCCTGGAGGTGATCACCCGCACCACCAACGCCATCCACGCGCAGGCGCGGGACATGAGCGAAGCCATGAGCCAGTTGCAGATACTGGCCCAGAACAGCGAGCAGATCGGTTCGGTGTTGGAGGTGATTCTCTCCATCGCCGGACAGACCAACCTGCTGGCACTGAATGCCGCCATCGAGGCCGCACGCGCTGGCGACGCCGGGCGCGGTTTCGCCGTGGTGGCCGACGAGGTGCGCAGCCTGGCGCGGCGTACCCAGGACTCGGTGGAAGAGATCCGCCAGGTGATCGACAACCTGCAGAACGGCACCCGCGACGTGACCCAGGCCATGCACGGCAGCCACGGCCTGGCCCAGGAAAACGTGAGCCAGGTGCAGCAGGCTGTGGCCGCCCTGGAGCGCATCAGCGATGCCGTCAACCTGATCACCGAGATGAACCTGCAGATTGCCAGTGCCGCCGAGGAACAGAGCAGCGTCGCAGACGAGATCAATCGCAACGTCGAAGCCATCCGCGACGTGACAGAATCGCTCTCCGGGCAGGCCGAGCAATCGGCCCGGGTCAGTCGCCAGCTCAACGAACTGGCCAACCATCAGCAGGGTCTGATGCAACAGTTTCGCGCCTAGGGGTCCACAAGACTCAGGAGCGTCATCAGGCGACTTCGTCGCCACTCCCCGTCGCCACCGGCCTGAAGGGCTACCCGCCCCGACTGGTCGGTGGCTCCTGTCGCAAGTTCTTCGCGAGTGTGACCGCGCCATGACCTGGCCGCGTCATCGAAGAAAACCTCCCTGCTCGCAGAAGTCCCCATGCATCCACTTCGCAAAGCCCTGCATAACGAGTTGCACTCGCGGCCGTCGATCTATTTCCGTGATCCGGCCAACGTCTATCACTTCGCCTTTTCCGATGCCGAGGACGTCTGCGACGCCCTGGTCGAGCGCCTCAACCAGACCGCCGACGCGCCACTGGCCAGCAATGGTTCCCAGGGCCTGCTGCGCATGGGCGAGAACACCCTGAAATGGGAACGCCATACCGAGTTCTTCACCCTCACCCTGGTGGTACCGCGCAACGCGGGCGATGACTTCTGGCCACCTCTGCCGGCAGCGCTGGAAAGCCTGGTGGCCGACCATCGCCACCTGCTGATCAATGCCGACCAGGTGTTGGTGGAGTCGGATACGAACTGGGCGGGCGACACCGCCGCGTACGGGTTCAAGGACCCATCCGGTTCCACCCTGGGCGGCGGCGATGCCATCGCCTGGTCGGACTTCCGCCTGAGCGAAGACGGCGTGAACCGCATCCTGCTGGTCAACCGCCGGCTCAATGCCTACCGCCTGGGCCGGATGATCCGCCGCCTCCTGGAAATCGAGACGTACCGCATGATGGCCTCGCTCACCCTGCCGGTTGCCCAGGCGGTGAGCGTGCAGTTGAAGGAATACGACAAGGAACTGGCCCGACTCTCCGACCGCAACGCCGAGGGCAAAGGCAGCGCCAAGGAGCTGTCGACGGATATCGCCGCCCTCTCCGCCCGCATCGTGCGCAGCACCGCCCGCACCCGCCAGCGCTTCAGCGCCACGGAGGCGTACGCGCAGATCGTCTTCGAGCGCATCAATGAGCTGCGCGAATCCCACATCGATGATTGCCAGCGCCTGGGGGTGTTCATCGAACGCCGTTTCCGTCCCACCGTGCGCTACTGCGCGGCCACCGACCAGCGCCTGGTGCGCCTGGGCCAGAGCGTGGCCAACCTCAGTGACCTGCTACGGGCACGGGTCAATGTGGAGGTGGAAGAACAGAACTCGGAGATCCTGCGCAGCCTGAACGCCCGCGCCGATACCCAGATCAAGATCCAGAAGGCGGTGGAAGGCCTGTCGATCATCGCCATCAGCTACTACCTGCTGAGCCTGTTCAAGCTGTTCTACGGCGGCCTGCACACCATCGGCCTGGATGTGTCGCCGAAGACGGCGATCCTGGTGATGACGCCGGTGGTGGTGCTGATCCTGGGCGCGATCGTCCTGCGGATCAGGAAGGCGAAGGGGCATTGATCCCTGCAAATCCGATGGGCAGACCTTCGGCCTGCTTGGCGAATGAATTCGCCCCTACAAATGAGTGCCGACGCCTCACGCAAACCTCCCGTAGGTTGGTGTAGAGCGCAGCGAAACCCAACGATTCCCGGAAGTCTGCTGTTGGGCCTCGTTCCTCGGACCAACCTACGGCGGGACTGCGTCTCGCCTGGCGAATGAATTCGCCCCTACAAATGAGTGCCGACGCCCCACTCAAACCTCCCGTAGGTTGGTGTAGAGCGCAGCGAAACCCAACGATTCCCGGAAGTCTCTGTTGGGCCTCGTTCCTCGGACCAACCTACGGCAGGACTGCGTCCCGCCTGGCGAATGAATTCGCAGGCAAAAAAAGACCCGGCAAATTGCCGGGTCAATAACCGTGATTAGCCTGATGAGGAGATAATCTGATGAGTCCGAAACTGGGCTTGTCAGCTTATCCAGCTGGCCGCGAGGCCAGTGATTGGAATAATAATGATTCTCATTTTTCAGTCAAGCGATATTCGATACCGAATGTGAATTACTTCTATTCACTGACGAAAGACTCTCACTTCACTGCCTGCTCATTCCAGATTCAGCCCTGCCTCGGCCAGCGTCCGGCGATAGCAATCCCGCAGTGAATCAAGCCGGCTCCACACCTGCCCCACGCACTCGTCCAGGGCGATATGGCTGCTGGCGCGGCAGCGATTATCCAGCTCGCAGCCCTGATAGAAGGTATTCACTACCTCAACCATGGGTTCGCGCTGGTTTTCCATCAGCACGGCGGCATGGGCCAGTACCACATGCCGGCCATCGTCGCGCCGGCGTCGCCAGCGCTGGGCGGTGCCGACCAGTTTGCGTTCCTCCAGGGTGACGTTGTAACGGCCGTCGCAGAATGCGCCGTCCACCTCGCCCAGCCCGCCTTCCAGCCCCATGCCGGCGAGCCAGTCGAGCATCGGCTGGCAGAGTCGCAGGTAGGCGTTCTCGATCCGGGTCAGCTCGCTCTCGCGGGGCGGCAGCGCGTAAACCAGCGCCACATTCAGCACTGCCGGCGATTGCGGCACGGGCTCACCGCCGCTGTCGCGCAAGGCGATCGGCCAGCCCAACGCCTGGCACTCCGAGCCGGCGGCGGCGAACCCGGCCAGCCGACTCATGCGTTGTGGCATGACCAGCGCAGCTTCCCTCGGTCGCCACAGGAGCAACCCACATTCCGCTGCCCCCTGCTGGATGTGCTCCAGCAACTGGCGTTCAGCGTCCAGCCCTTCGCCTACTGCATAGCGTGAAACCTGGTGCATCTCTCCTCCTGCATGCGTCAACTTTCCAGCGGCTTTCAAGCGCCAGCGCTTTGCCTCGATAAGTTACTCATCCATTTGTACTTTTATACCGTTCGTATCCGTAGTTCAGCCGCCAGTCCGCCAAAGGCGGTTTTCACTCAGGTGAATGATGGCACTGCGGAATTGCCTCCTATAAGTTTGTTTCAACCTGTTTCAGAAAGCGTGTTACACGCTTCGACCGGCATCACTACAGAGCCAATAAGGCCGACCGGTACGAGGTGCTTCTGAAGCAGTCAGAGCGATCGAAAATTCACCGTCAATCAAGCTGTGGAGGACCGCAGCCGTGAATATCTCTCGCTTGCTGTACAGGGGAACCTCGCTTGTCGCCAGCAATGCCACCGGCGACAGCCACCAACAACCAGAACAACTCGCTAACACCCATCGCCGCTCGTTCCTCAAATGGTCCGCTGCCGCCAGCGCCCTGCCCCTTCTGCTCGCGGAAAGCGACAGCCAGGCCAAGGACAGCGACACCTCGGAAATCACCAGTCCAAGAACCACGCCGTGGAAGGAATTCCTTCCCAATCAGATGAGTCCGCTGAACCCGGTCAGCGTGCTGCATGGCGCCGACGGCGTGCAGGTGGCTCCGCCTTCCGCAACCGCCGACGCAGAACACGGCGAATGCGGCCGCAAGCCGCACCAGCGCTACGACGAACTGGGCGTCAACCCGACGATGTACGAAATCAATGTGGTGGAGCGCCCCTGGAAGGCTCACCCGGACCTGCCGGAAATCAAGGTCTGGAGCTACCGCGCGGCCGATTCCACCCCGGACAGTTTCAGCCCGATCATCTTCGCGCGCTATGGCCAGCCGGTGCTTTGCCGCTTCCACTGCAAGTTGCCCAAGGACCACGTCGGCGTCGGCGTTCCCTATATCTCGGTGCACCTGCACAACCTGCACTGCCCTTCGGAAAGTGACGGTTTTCCCGGCGACTTCTTCAGTGCCCAGAAGCAGGGCCTGACGATGGATTACAAGGGCGAGTACAAGGACCACTTCTACCCCAACGTCTACGCCGGGCTGGACGAGATGCAGAATGGCATCGGCGACTACCGTGAGGCCCTCGGCACGCTGTGGTTCCACGACCACACCTGGCAGGCCACCTCGCAGAACGTGGTGCGCGGGATGTTCGGCTTCTACGTCATCTTCGACCACCTGGATTCCGGCAACGAGAAGGACCCGAGTCCGGAAGCGCTGCGCCTGCCCAGCTTCCCGTACGACTACATGCTGAGCTTCAACGACATGCGCTTCGACTCGAAGGGCCAGCTGGTCTTCGACCGCTTCAGCCCTGACGGCACCCTGGGCGACAAGACCCTCGTCAACGGCAAGATCGAACCGGTGCTGCGAGTCGCCCGTCGCAAGTACCGGCTGCGCCTGCTCAATGCCGGCCCGTCGCGCTTCTACGAGTTCTATCTGCACGACAGCAAGGGCAAGGCGCAGACCTTCACCTACATCGCCAACGACGGCAACCTGCTGCCCGCGCCCATCCGCAACATGGGCAAGGTGCACCTGGGCGTCGCCGAACGCGCGGACCTGGTGGTGGATTTCTCCAAGTACCCCGTTGGCACCGAGCTGTTTCTCACCAACCGGCTGATCCAGGAAACAACCAAGGGGCCGGACAAGGTCGACGGCTCCGGCACCAAGGTGCTCAAGCTGCTGGTGGACCGCGATCCTCCGGAGCAGGACCTGAGCCAGGTGCCCGATGTACTGCGGCCATTGCGCCCGCTGTGCGACGAGGAAATCGAACGGGCCAAGGTGCGCCGCTGGGTGTTCGACCGCAAAGGCGGCGAATGGGCAGTCAACGGGAAGCCGGAAAACATCCTCGACACCAGCGCGAAGATCGACAAGGGCGAGTGCGAGATCTGGGAACTGGTCAACGAAAGCGGCGGTTGGCAGCACCCGGTGCATATCCACTTCGAGGAGGGCCGCATCCTCAGCAAGACGGTCAACGGCGTGCCCGTGGCCATTCCGGAACACGAGCGAGGACGCAAGGACGTCTATGTGCTCGGCAAGAACGAGGCCGTCAGGGTGTTCCTGCGCTTCCGCGACTTCACCGGCAAGTACGTCATGCACTGCCACAACGTGATCCATGAGGACCACGGCATGATGATGCGCTGGGACATCGAGGACGACACGCCACCCGAAGCGCCAGCCGAGTGCGGCGTCAGCTGAGCCAAAGCCAACCCTTGATCGTTACTGGAGATGCCAGATGAACACTCGCAGAAACCTGCTGTTCGGAGCCGGTGTGGCTGCCGCAGGCGTGGCCGCGCTGGGCGCCGGCCTGGTGGGCCGCAATTGGGCTGGCCCGGAACCCGAGTACGCGGAGGGCGACAGCTTCGGCGCCCGCTACTTCCCAAACCTCACGCTCTACACGCACCTGGGCAAACGCGTGAAGCTCTACGACGACCTCATGCGTGACAAGGTGGTGGCCTTCAACATGATGTACACGATGTGCGGCGGCCTCTGCCCCACCATGACCGCCAACCTGCGCGGCACCCAGAAGCTGCTGGGCGACCGCGCCGGGAAGAATGTCTTCATGTACTCCATCACCCTGCAACCGGAGCTGGATACGCCGGAAATCCTCAGGGAGTACGCCGAGTCCCACCATGTCGGTCCGGGCTGGCTGTTCCTTACCGGCGACCCGGCGGACCTGGAGAAGCTGCGGCGCAAGCTCGGCTTCTTCGACCCGGACCCGGTGGTCGACGCCGACCGCACCACCCATATCCGCATGGTGCGGATCGGCAACGACCGCTATGACCAATGGACCATGGCCTCGGCCCGCTCCCAACCCGAACAGCTGGTGGCGGCGATCAACATGGTGGACCGGTCAGTGGACTTCACTTCGCATAACGGGAGGGATGCGAGCTTGCCGGCTTAAGGGTGGGGCTCGTCGGCCGACATACATTGTGGGGGCGATTTCAATCGCTGAGCAGGCCGAAGGCCTGCCAGGGAGCCAGGGGCAGCTGCGCTGCCCTTAGCGAATGAATTCGCCCCCACAAAGGAACGGCCCGACTTCAGGAAACCCGCCCCAGATTCACCACCAACGACCAGCTCACCCGGCGGGTGCTGGCCGGGTCACCCCAGGCTTGCGCAAATCGCTCCCGCAGCGGGTCGAGGGGGTTGGTGCCGTGGGCCGTCTGGTAGGTTGCCAGCGCGGACCAGCTTTCCAGGTAACCCAGCAGCCGCGCCAGGTCCCACTCGGCATCCAGGGTGAAGGGCGGTACTTCGATGCGTTCGAAGGGGAACGGCAAGGTGCGGTAGCCCTGCTCCACGTGCCGGCGTTCCTCAGCCCAGTAACTGCCGAGAATGTCGCTGTAGAGGTGACTGACCAGTGCATCCACTTCGGGCGTGATCGTCGTGAGGTTGTAGGAGATCACCGCCAGCAACCCGCCCGGCCGGCTCGCGCGGCGCACTTCCGCGTAGAAGCGCTCCAGGTCGAACCAGTGCAGCGCTTGCGCCACCAGGGTCAGGGAGACACTGGCGTCGGCCAGCGAGGTCTGCTCCGCCGGCTCGCAGCGGTAGTCGATATTGGCCGCCGGCTCGGCCTTGGCCAATTGCGACGCGCTGACATCGGTCCCCACCACCCGCTGGAAATGCCGCGCGAGGTCGACGGTCGCCTGGCCGGAACCGCAGCCGCAGTCCCAGGCGAGGGAAAGGTCCGGTGCCTGCTGGCTGAGCCAGGTGATCAGGGCGGGGTCATAGGAGGGACGATTGGCGCGGTAGGCGTCGGAGTTGCGGGTGAAGAGCGCACTGGTGTCGGACATGGCAGGAAATCCGCTTCGGGTCGCTGGGGTTGCCAGCATACCGCGCGGTCAAGCCACCCTGCGATGGTTTACCCGCCCTCCCTCACCCCCGGCCCCTCTCCCGGAGGGAGAGGGGAGCAAAGCGCACAGGCACCGAGTGCCTGTGCACCTCCTGTGGGGACGATTTCAATCGCTGAGCAGGCCGAAGGCCTGCCCGGAAGAGCTGGGGCAGCTGCGCTGCCCTTAGCGAATGAATTCGCCCCCACAAATGAAGAGCAGGCCCTGCCTCATTTCACAATGGCCAGTTCGAACGAGCCCTGGTCCGCGTGCTCATGCACCTGCATCCCCGCTTCGCTCAGGGCCAGGTCCTGCAGGGGGCGCTTGAAGGGTTTGTTATCCAGGGTCTGCAGGCTGCGGTCTTCATCGGTGGTCAGCAGCAGCACGTAGCGTTCGCCCTGGTTGGCGCGGACCTGCACCGTGCCTTCGATGAACGCATAGCGGTACCAGGTTTCACCGTGGAGCTGGTAGATCGCATCGCTCACCAATCGAGTGGGCCGTTTGGCCTCGTCGAGGAACAGCAGCGAGGGATAGACCACCTGGCGATTGGCGAAGCTGCGGATGCGCAAGCCGTAACTGTGCTGCGAGCGCGGCAGCTTCAGGGCGCTGTAGTAGCTGCGGCCCATGGGGAAGTCGAAGCTTGGCGAGAGATTGTTCAGCTCCTCGTAACGCGGCTCCTCGACCGAGACTTCGGTGAAGGCGGCATCCGCCAACTGGCCACAGCAGCGGTCCACCAGGCTCTGGTAGAGCGCCTCGCCCTGCTCTTCGCTGCCCTCCAGCAGGGCCTTCATGGCGGCGGTGGGCTGCCCGTCCAAAGAGGGCAACAGTGCAGCCTTGCGCTTGAATTCCATCTCGCGGGCTTCGGTGTAGGCGATGGGACCGGGTCGCGCATCATCCCGATCCGTCTCCTTGCCTCGCGCCGGCACCGGGGAGTTATGGGTGCGGCCCTGTTCGTCGACCCAGGTGAAGTAGGCCGGGCCCTGCTCCGGCCGCGAATAGCCACGGCCTTCGAGGACGTCCGAGTCGACGTATTCCTCGGAGCGCTGGCCGTTGGGTAGCACGAAGTCGCGCTGTCCCGAATCCACCTGACCGGCCGCGTAGAAGCTGTTCTGCAGGTTGCCGCTGGCATCCACCCAGGTGAAATAGCGCCGCTTGCTTTCACCGGCCTTCGCACTGCCGGGCCACTGGGCGTCGTCGCTGTCCTTCAGGCGTGCCTGGTCGCTCTGGACGACGCGTTTGGCCGCCTGACGCTGCTGCTCGCTGTAGCGGCTGTCGACGAAGGTGTTGTGCACCCGGCCCTGATTGTCGATCCAGGTCAGGTAGCGACCGCTGCTGGCCTGGGCGGTGCCGGCGAGGGTCAGGGCGATGAGCAGGATGGGCGCTTTCATCAGAAGGTCGTCTGGTAGGTCAGGGCCAGGATGTACGCCTTCACCGAAGTCGAGACGTTCTGGCCGGCGTAGGGGTTGTAGACCAGGTTGTCGATACCGCTGCAGTTGAGGTTGCAGCTGGTGTCGGCCTTGGTGCTCTGCTTGGTGGTGAAGTAGTTGAAGCCGATGTCGATGTTGGTGTCCTTGTCCCAGCGGTACCCCAGGCCCAGGCCGTACAGATGGGCGTCGCCGATGGGTGCGAGCACATCGGCCTTGTCGTCCGGAATGGCCGAGGGGCGCCATTCGTAGCCGGCGCGCACGGCCAGGCGGTCGGTCCACTGGTACTGCATGCCGAGTGCCCAGCTCCAGGTGTCGCGGTAGCCACGGTCGAGGATGATGCTGCGGTCGGTGGCATTGCCGCCGCCGAAGTTCTTGGCGATGCGCAACAGGTCCAGTTCGCGGTCGAATTCGATCTCGAATTCGTTCCAGTCGCTATAGCCGCTCCACTTCAGGTCGAAGTTGAACTGCCAGCGGTCGAAGGGGACGATCTTGATGCCGGTGGAGAAATTGTCCGGGTAGGTCATGTCCAATGACGCGTTGCCCTGCTCTTCGTCGACGTTGCCGAGGGGAAACAACGGGCTCAGCACCTGGCCGAACAGCGAGGACTGCATGCCGGACCAGAAGCCCTGCCAGTCCTTGCTGTAGTCGACCCGGTACTTGCCCTGCAGGTGCATGCGCGCCTCGCTCTGGTAGGTGGCGCCCCAGGCGAACCAGTCGGTGGGTTCCCAGAGGAAGCCGATGTTCCAGGTGGGCGACAGCGACTGCTGAAGGTCCAGGTCCATGTTGGCCAGCGTGTCGAACGGGCCGATCTTGCCGCCGCAGACGTTGATGATCCCGGAGACGACTTCGCCCATCCCCGGCAGGCAGAGGAACTCGTTGAACAGCCGGGTCAGACCGGTCAGGAAGCCGGGGTTGCGGAAGTCCTGATTGAGCGCCATCGCCTGGTGGGAGAAGCCGATGGACAGGCCCACCGCCAGCTCGTCGTTCATCTGGTAGCCCACCGAGGGCGAGAAGTAGGTGATGCGCTGCAAGGCGACTTCACGCCCCTGGTAGCGCGCCGGATCGCTGTCGGAATCCCGCGAGTAACCCAACGCCATGGGCGCATAGACGTTGGTGGCGAAGGTGAACTTGGAGCCCGGCGGATTGATCGAGAGACCCGCCAGCGGTGCGAACAGCACCGGCACTTCGGTCATGCCGCCCATGCCCGGCAGGTACATGGCTGGCGTCAGGGTGCGGCTGCTGGAGTTCGCCACCGGGTCGTCGTCGTAACCGAGGAAGCCGTAGTCCTCGGGGGCTTCGAACTTGGCGCGGATGTCCATCACGCCGGTGAGGAACTTCACCGTGGTCTGGCGGCCCTTGAGCTTGGTCAGTGCGGCCGGGTTGTAGTGCACCGCGTCGATCCCGGAGGAATCGGCGGTAATGGCATTGGCCATGGCCATCGCCTTGGGGTTGCCGATGGTCAGGTCGTTGGCCAGTTGGGCCTGGGCCAGGCCCGCCCAGCACAGGCCGACCCCGGCGATCGCCCGCGCAAGCGGCGAAAGGTGCGTGCTCATGAGGTGATCTCTCGCCGGTTACTGGGCCTTGAGGCCTTTGATGTCGAGGGGTACGGAGAGCCCCAGGAGTACGTCCGGCGAGTCCTCGGTCATGCCGAAGCCGGCGTTGACGTTGATGATGTAGTCCGGCGACGTTCGCAGGCCGAGGGAGAAGTTCATGATCGAGCTGGTCTGTTCGGTGCCCTCCAGGTTGGCGGTCTCGAACTTGTAGGTCGGCTTGGTCGTGTAGGCCATCTGATAGGAGGTGGCCAGGGACACGTCGTAGGACAGCGCATAGGCGAAGCCCATGCTGAAGTTGAGGGTGTCGCCCGGTTCCACGTCTTCCAGGATGCGCCCGCCGCGCATCTGATGGATGTCATGCACCGGCAGGTTGTAGGTGTACCCCACCGAGCCGAACAGCACGACCGGGTCGATCACGTAGGACATGTTGGCGCCCACGCCCAGGCTGTAGTAGCCGTTGCCGGTGGACAGGTCGTTTTCGGAGTTTATGTCGTACGGGCTTTCTCCGGTGGGCAGGCCTAGGGTCGCGAAGAGCGTGGTGACCGGCCGGCCACGGGTCGAAGCCCAGGGCTGCCAGCGCAGGGAGGCGGAGATGTCGCCGAGGCTGTAGACATTCAGGTCGCGTTCGGTGTCGTACTTGGCAACGAAGGGCAGGCGCACGCTGAAGGTCAGGTTGTCCCACACCCCGTAATCGAAGGTGAAGGAGTTGGTGAAGGTGTGCTGGGCCTCGCTCTGGCTGAGTACGCTGTAGACGTTGCTGCCGGTGCGGAAGGTTTCGATCTGGGTATCGCGCACCAGCGAATAGTCGAAGCCGTAGGTGAGCGTGCGCTCGCCTTTCTTGAGCAGCGTGTAGCTCTTCTCGGAGGCCTGGAACACCTCTTCCAGCGCCTTGGCGCTGTCGGCGTCGTCTTCCTTTTTGCTCAGCGCGTCACGCGCCTCGTCCACCGAGCTCTCCTCGGCGTGCAGCGGCAGACTGGTACAGAGCACCAGCATGGCCAGCCATGCGTATTCCCTTGGTCCCATGGTGCTATCCCCAGGTCTTTCTTGTTATGAGCGGGTGTCACTTGCGGCGGATGTAGCGGATGTCGCCCCCCGAACCCAGTTCGTCGATTTCGTTCTGGGTGAACTTGGTGATCTGCGGAAACTCCTTGAACGCCAGCAGGCTGACGATGCGGTCGTCCACCAGGCGCAGGTCGCGCTCGGTGAGGGCCATGGCGTTTTGCGGCTCGTTGCCCGAGGGGAAGATCACGAAGAGGACGTTCTGGTCCCAGATTTCTTCGAAACGGGCACGGGTGAAACTGATGTTGCCGAGTGCGGGGTCGGCGACGAATACGTGGTCGTTGTAGACGTCGCGCACCACGACGAAATGCTTGAAGCCGCCGTAGTGGATCGGAACGATGGCCGGGTGTTCGAGGGCGTCGAGGTCGCCGAACTCGGCACGGAAGCCGCCACTCTTGTAGCCCAGCGCGCCGACGAAGCGCTTCATGTCCAGCAGCGAAAAGCCACGGCGCTCGACGATCTTGTCGGCTTCGCCATAGCGCAGCAGGCCTTCCATCACCTGGCGTTCTTCCAGGTTGCGGCCCAGGTAATAGTCCAGCAGCGAGGTCAGCGCGGCGGAACCGCAGCTGTAGTCGTAGGCCTGGCGGATGACGTTACGGAATTGCAGCTGGCTCATCGGCTCGACGACCGCCGTTTCACGGTACGGGCCATTGGGCGAGAGCGGCTGGCTGATGTTCACCGCGCCTTGCGGTTGCGGCTTGGTGTCCACCGTCTGGGTGAAGCCGAACAGACCGAGCAAACTGCCAATCAGGATTTCGATCATTGCCGTTCCGACTACTCGACTCTTTTCGCGGAGAAGGCCCCGCCGACCTGGTCGGCGAGGTTTCCGGGTTACAGGATCAACGCAGCTGTCAGTGACCCCAAACCTTCAGGGTGGAGCCGGACATGTTCATGTTGTTGACGGCCAGCGAACCGATGCTGGCTGCACTGGAGTCGCCAACGCGGATGGCGCCAACCGAGAGCTGGCCGGTGATGGACGGCAGGCTGATCTGCAGCTTGTCGCTGCCACCGGCGCCACCGTCGATCACGTCGATCTTCAGCGGGTCGCTGTCGAGGATGTCGAAGCCGGTGAAGGACACGGTTTCCAGACGCAGGGTACCGGCGGTGGTGGTGCTGCCGGAGGTTTCGGAGTCGGTGTAGACGATGCTGCCGATGGAGCCGTTGAAGCTACCGGAGATGCTGATGCCGTCCTGACCGGTCACACCGGACAGAGCGGAATCGTCCATGGCCTTGAGGTCGGCCTGGGCCATGAACGGAGCAGCGAGCACAGCAGCGGCCAGAGCCAGTTGTTTGAAGCTTTTCATTCTTTTTATCTCCAAAGTTCACAGGTGGGTTGCCCCCGGGGCCTGCCGTCGACTCCTGTCATCGGCAGTTGGACCGGCTGACGCCGATCTCCTGGCCGGACGCTGCTTCCTTAGTCGCATCCGGCGAGGATTCGTGAAGCACCATGCTTCTCGACCTGGGAACAAAACTACTGAGCCCCTCCCCCGCTGCCAGCCCATCCAAGGGATGGAGGGGCGGCGGGACTCCCACCTCAGGCCTCGCTCAACAGGCCCAGACTCTTGCCTTTCAACACGGCCTGGGTACGGCTGCGTACCCCCAACTTGGCGAACAGGTTGTGCAGATGCCACTTGATGGTGGCCTCTGACAGATGCACCGCCTGGGCGATATCGCGGTTGGAAAGACCCGCCGCGACATACCGCAGGATTTCCCGCTCGCGATGGCTAACATCTTGATTTTCATCGAAAGTTTCTGGGTCGACGGCCAGCCGGCGGCATTGCTCGCGCAGGCTTTCGGCCACGCCTTGCCAGGCGCCGGCACGCTTCGGTTCCGCCGCACGCCAGGCATCCCAGAGCGGTAGCAGCCAGAGCGCGTCGTCCTGGAACAGCCGGCGGTAACCACGGTTCCAGGCCTCTTCCAGGGTGTTCTGGAACAGGGCGAAGGCCTTCTCGCTGTTACCTTTGCGCCAATACGCCACAGAAAGTAACAGCGACAGGCGCAGGCGACGGTCACGCTGGTGCTCATCCTGTTGCCGTGCGAGGCAATTCTCCAGGCTCGCCTGGGCGCGCTCGGGACGGCGTTCGGTCAGCGCCAGGCGCGCTTCGGTCAGGGCCAGTACCGTGTGCGCATCGGAGTAACGCGCCAGTGGCAGCACCGCGAGGTGTTGTTGCAGTTGCAGGCAGATGCGCTCTGCTTCATTGGGCCGGCGCAGCCAGAGCAGGAACTGCACCTTGCAGGCCATGCCGTGGGCGAAGACCCGTTCGTAGCCCGCGCCCTGCAGGCCAGCCAGCCATTCGTCGAGCTGGACCAGCGCCTGCTCCGGCTCGCCGGCGAAGAATCGCGCCCGCGCCATCACCAACTGGCCGCGGCTGATCAGCTCCACGGGCGTCGCCACATCGCGCCAGGTGGTCGCCAGGGGCAATTCGGCGAGGATCGCGGCTTGGCGATCCTGCTCATAAAGAAGGTCGGCATAGGCCAGGGCCAGCGGCCCACCTACCCGGCTGCGCCGGCCGAACACCCGTTCCACTCGGGTGCGGGCGGTTTCGGCGATGGCGCGGCCGCGTTCCAGCTCGCCGCTCTCCTTGCAGATCAACGCCTCGATCAGGCTGGTCATGACGTGCAGGTATTCGCTGTCCACCAGCTTCAGGTTGTCGCGGGCAACGGCGATGGCCTTGGCGGCTTCGCCGAACTCCCCCATCAGCGCGTAGGCCGCCGCCTGCACACAGGCCAGGCTCGCGCGAAATACCGGCTGGTTGTCCGGGACCATGGAGAGCCACTGGCGGGCGACCTTGAGGCAGGCCTCCAGTTTGTCCTGGTAGAGCATCACCAGGGCCTTGAGCACCTGGGAGGCAGCCAGCAGTTCGCCGAGACCAAAGTGGATCACCTTGCCGCGCCCCTGCAGCAGCCGCGTGCTGACTTCCTCTATCAGCGCCTCGGACTCCGCGAAGCGCTGTTCGAATGCCAGCTGCCAGGCATAGAAGATCTGGAACACCGGGTGTTCGCGGATGACCTCGGCCGGCACACCCTTGAGCATCGAAAGGATGCCGTAGACGCGGTTGCCGGCGATCAGCCGTGCACCCTGACGCTCGAGCATCTGGGCGGCGAAGGCGAAATCCCGACCACGCAGGGCGTACTTGATGGCCCGATCCGGCATGTCGTGCCCTTCGCACCAGCGCGCCGCCGCATGCAGCAGGGTTGCCGAATCGGTCTGGCGCGCCAGACGGCCCTGGAGGAATTCGGCGAACAGATGGTGATAGCGGAACCACTCGCCGTGCTCGTCCAGGGGAATGATGAAGAGTTGCTCGCGCTGCAGGCGCATCAGCATGTCGAGTCCGTCGCGGCGACCGGTCAGCGCATTGCAAAGATCGGCGCAGAACTCGTCGAGCACCGAGGTCTGGTCAAGGAACTGCTGCAAGGGTTGCGGCAGGCTTTCGAGCACGTCCTCGGTCAGGTAGTCGGCGATGTTGCGCTCGGTGCCACTGAGGCTGGCAAGGAACGCGGCGCGGTCGGGATGCCGGGTGAGCGCCAGGCTCGCCAGGTGCAGCGCGGTGATCCAGCCCTCGGTGCGGGTGTGCAGCAGGCGCACTTCGTCACTGGCCAGCGGCAGCTGGCGCACCTCGCGGAAATAGGCCTCGGTTTCGTCGAGGCTGAGGCGCAGGTCTTCGGCTTTCAGCAGCAGCGACTCCGTCTCGCTGAACAACAGCCGCGGCGTGAAGCGGGTGCTGCTGACCAGGTGGACGTTGGCCGGCAGGTTCTCGATCAGGTAGCGCGCGCCCTGGTCGAGGGCGGCATGACGGATGCGGTGGAAGTCGTCGAGCATGAGGTAGAGGTCGCCCTCGATGCGCTTCAGGTCGCCGACGAAGGCATCGATCACGGCCTCGATGGGCCAGTTCATATCCCCCTGCAGAAGGCCGACGGTATTGCCGCCGAAGCCGGGCAATGTGGCATCCACCGCAGCGACCAGGTATTGCAGCAGGCGCTGCGGCTCGCTGTCGGCCTCATCGCAGGACAACCAGGCGACGTGCGCGCCATCGGCCTGGAGGTGCTGTCGGAACAGGCTGAGCACCGTGCTCTTGCCGAACCCGGCCGGAGCGCTGAGGACCAGTACGCGGCGATTCCGTGCACCGTGCAGGCGCTGGATCAGGGCGCGGCGCGGCAGTACCGGTCGGCCACCGGCATCGGCCGGGAATAGCTTGGTGCGCAGCAAGGGAATCTGGTGCGGGCGTGACAGGCAGAGGTCGGTCATGGTTCGAGCAGCCCCAGCTCGCGGGCACGCCGGATCGCCTGGGTCCGGTTACGCACCTTGAGCTTTTCGTAGATGTTGTGCAGGTGCCATTTGACAGTGCCCAGCGCCAGGGCCAGCTGCTGTCCGATCTCTTCGTTGGACATGCCCTTGGCGGCCAGGCAGACCACCTCGCGCTCGCGGTCGGTGAGTCCTTCTTCGAGCACATCCAGGGATTTGCGTGCGTCGTTGCCGGGCCAGGACGCCAGCAGGTCGCGAATGAAACCTTGCAGGGCCGGCTGACGCTCGGCCGCTTCCAGTTGCTGGAGCAGTTGGCGGATGGCCTCGCCCTCTTCTATGAACAGGCTGCGCACGCCTTCGCGTTCGGCACAGAGCAGGCACTGCACCAGCAGGCTCTGGGCACGCTCCTGGTAACCCAGGCGCTGGTAGCTGAGGGCGGCCAGCAGGTCCAGGCGCAGGCGTTGCATGCCATGCCAGTTGGTCTGGAGCTTGCCGCGCAGCTGGGTGATCTCGTGCAGGGCCTCGCTGAAGTGGCCACGCGCCTGCTGCAGGCGCACGCGAATCAGCCCCTGTACCCAGAGCGCCGAATTGGCGCCGTGCTGGGTGCCGCCGCCATTGGCCAGCTTGTTCCAGTCCACGCCCTTGAAGCGTTGCTCGGCCCGCTTGATGCGGTCGGTACCCGGCTCCTGGAGCATCAGCGAGATTTCGTCCGCCACTGCTCGCGCATAGAAGCGCCAGGACTGGTTGCGCGCAGCGAGGTTCTGCATCAGCACCAGGGTCGCCTGCGCTTCCTTCGGTTTGTCCTGCATACGCTGGATGCGCGCGAGGAAAAGCATGCCCTGGGCATAGATGTCGATCGGCCGGATGACGTCGATATGGGTCAGCGCGGCGCCGAGGCGCTCCTCCAGACCATCGAGGCGCCCCTGCTGGTAAGCGATCAGGGACTCGACTATGACCGGCAGCGCCATGGCGCGGGACTTCTCACCCAGATGAGGAATGACTTGCGCGCGCATCTGCTCGAAGAGCATCTGTGCCTGCCGCACCTGCCCCTGCTCCAGGGCGAGGAGAATTTCGACGTTGGCCAGTTGCATGTCCAGGTAACGGCCTTGGAGGAAATGGTTGCGCTGCTGCGCCAGGGACAGCAGGCGGCGCGCCTGGTCCGGCTGGGCGAGGGTCACCAGCGCCATGGCGCCGATCACCAGGATGGCGACTTCGAGGAAGGCCTGGTTGCGCCCGAGCTGCGCCTCCACCCTGCGTGCGATGGTGACGCAGAGCTCGAGGTCGTCCTTCTGCAGGGCGAGGGCCGCCTTCACCGCCAGGGTGGCCAGGTACTTGTCGCTGATCTGGGCCTCGGCGCGGGTGCCGCCCCAGCGGGCCAGCAACTCGTCGAGCATCTGGTTGGCTTCCGGCAGGGCCATCTCGGTTGCGCGGTTCCAGACATCCGCCAGGATCAGGGTCGGGTAACGCGCGGCGATGTCGTCCGGCACCTTCTGCCGCCAGCGGTAGATCTTGTTCAGTTGGCCGCGGTTGATCAGCTCCAGGCCGCAGCCATCCACCAGTGCAGCCAGCATGTCCGGGTCCTCGGCCAGGCTGGCGTGCTCGATGGCGAGGTTCTGCATGTGGTGGTTGGTGAACCACAGACTGGCGTTGAAGTGCAGTTGCTTCAGGCGTTCCGGATCATGGGTCTTGAGGCGGCCGCGCAGGAAATCGGCGAACAGGTGGTGGAAGCGGTACCACTGGCGCTCGCGATCCAGTGGCAGCAGGAACAGCTGCATGGTTTCCAGCCGTTCCAGCAAGGCCTGGCCGTCCTGACGCCCAGTCAGCGCATTGGCCAGATCGCCACTGAGCTGGCTGGCGATACCGAGGGCCAGCAGGGCGTCCTGCAGATCGGCGGACAGATGCTCGAAAACACTGGCCAGCAGGTATTGGCCCACGGTGGCCTGGTCACTGCCCAGGCATTCCATCTGCTCGGTGGCTTGCGGCTGATGGCGCAGCCACAGGCTCGCCAGCTGGACCCCAATCGCCCACCCTTCGGTATGGCTATGCAGGGCGGCCAGTACGGCATCATCCAGTTGCAGGCCGGTACGGGCCAGGTAGTCGCGGGTTTCCTCGACGGACAGGCGCAACTCGTCGAGCCCGATCTCCAGCAACCAGCCCTTGGCCCGCAAGGTGGCCAGGCTCAGCGGCGGCAGGGAGCGGCTGCCGACGGCCAGGGTGAAACTGGCGGGGGCCAGGCGCACCAGGCGACCGAGGGCGGTGAAGAGTTCCGGGTCCTTGAGCAGGTGCAGGTCGTCCAGCACCAGCAGGAGCGGGCCATTGTGCCGGGCGAGGTCAACCAGCAGGCTTTCCAGCACGGCATTGACCGGCACCTGCATGGTGTTGTGCAGGTAGCCCCGGGCGTAGTCGCCGACTCCGGGCACGGCTTCGCCGAGGGTTTTGATCAGTTGCTGGAAGAATCGCGCGGGGTCGTCATCCTCGCTCTCCAGCGAGAACCAGGCCACCGCGCTGCCGGCGGCGCGACGCTGCTCGGTAAGGGCCGCGAGGGCGGTGGTCTTGCCGAACCCGGCGGGTGCCGAGAACAGCAGGAGGCGTGCATGAGGATGGGCGGCCAGTGCCGCCTGAACCTGGGGTCTGGGCAGATAATCGGCAGATGCCTGGGGTGTCACGAGTTTGGAGCGCTGGCGGCTACCGGCTGCGGGGTTGAGAACTGCGTCCACTGCCTGAATCCCTGTGTCGTTATCGTTGTGGTTCGGAGGTACATCTCCGTGGGATTGGTACATAAGTATCAGAATGTTTTTCCTACGTAAACGTCAGAAAAGGCTCTAGGATCGCCACTACAGGCAGACTAGAATCCGCTCCTGCATTCAGCCCCTGCCGCCCCCATGCCTGACTGTCATTTACACGCACTTCCCTATCAGGAATCTCCCTGCGAACGCTTCGCCCGCATCCGCCAGGCGCCTGGCGCCGTGCTGCTGGACGCTGGCCGCCCGGTCGCCGAGCGTGGACGCTATGACCTATTCAGCGCCTGGCCATTGGCAGCATTTGCAGCATCTCCGGGCGAATCGGCCAACGACTTCGCCCAGCGCCTGCGGAAGGCTCTGGCCAGCCTCGGCGAGGCGAGCCTGCCCGCCGGAATCGAGCTGCCGTTCGTCGGCGGCCTGATTGGTTACCTGTCCTATGACTTCGGTCGCCGGGTGGAACAGCTGCCGGAACAAGCCGTCGACGACCTGAATTTGCCCGACGCCCGGCTCGGCCTCTATGCCTGGGCGCTGGTCAGCGATCACCAGTTGCGCACCAGCCAACTAGTGTTCCATCCGAGCCTCGCGCAAGCCGAGCGCGCTCGCCTGATTGCCCTGTTCAGCGAGTCTGCCGAACCGACGACCACTCCGTTCCACCTGCTGGCGCCCTTCCGCGCGAACCTGGACCAGGAGCAGTACCGCAACGCAATTGAACGGGTGCACGCCTATATCCAGGCCGGCGACTGTTATCAGGTGAATTTCACCCAGCGCTTCCAGGCTCCTTGCGAAGGCGATCCGTGGTCGGCCTACCAGGCATTGCGCGCGGCCTGCCCGACACCATTCGCCGGCTATCAGGCGCTGGACGATGGTGGCGCCATCCTCAGTCTGTCGCCGGAGCGCTTCATCAAGGTCAGCCAGGGCATGGTGGAAACCCGCCCGATCAAGGGCACCCGACCGCGCGGCCAGACGCCGGAGGAAGACCGCGCACAGGCCGAGGAACTGCTGGCCAGCCGCAAGGACCGCGCCGAGAACCTGATGATCGTCGACCTGCTGCGCAACGACCTGGGACGCAGCTGCGCCATCGGTTCGGTGAGGGTGCCGGAGTTGTTCGCCCTGGAGAGCTACCCCAACGTGCACCACCTGGTCAGCGCCATCACCGGCCGCCTGGCCGACGACAAGGACGCGCTGGACCTGATTACCGGCAGCTTCCCCGGCGGTTCCATCACCGGCGCGCCGAAGATCCGCGCCATGCAGATCATCGACGAGCTGGAACCTACGCGACGCTCGATCTACTGCGGGTCCCTGCTCTACCTGGATGTTCGCGGCGAGCTGGACAGCTCCATTGCTATCCGCACCGTGCTGGTGAAGGACGGGCAGGCCAGCTGCTGGGGCGGCGGCGGCATCGTCGCCGACTCCGACTGGCAAGAGGAGTACCGCGAGTCCATCACCAAGGTGAAGGTGCTGATGACGGCACTGGAGGGGTTGGGGAATTAGTGAACCGTTCACCTGTGGGGGCGATTTCAATCGCTGTGCAGGCCGAAGGCCTGCCCCTTTAACAACCGGGGCAGCTTCGCTGCCCTTAGCGAATGAATTCGCCCCCACAAGGTTTCATTGATCCCTTCAGCCAACAAAAACAAAAAAGCCCGCTTTCGCGGGCTTTTTCATGGGCGGGGCTCAGAGGCTCAACGGGCGGTTGGAGGCATTGATGAACTCGCGCTTGAGGTCTTCGTAGGTATGCACCGCCGGGAACTGCGGGAACTCGCGGATCACGTTTTCCGGCGCATGGAACAGGATGCCGGCATGGGCTTCGCTGAGCATGGTGGTGTCGTTGTAGGAGTCGCCGGCCGCGATCACGCGGTAGTAGAGGCTCTTGAAGGCGAGCACGGACTGGCGCTTCGGGTCCTTCTGGCGCAGTTGGTAATCCACTACGCGATCAGTCTCGTCGGTGATCAGGCGGTGGCACAGCAGCGTCGGGAAGCCCAGTTGGCGCATCAGCGGCTGGGAGAACTCGTAGAAAGTGTCGGAGAGGATGACGACCTGGAAGCGCTCACGCAGCCAGTCGACGAATTCGACGGCGCCTTCCAGCGGCTTCAGGGTGGCGATCACTTCCTGGATATCGGAAAGCTTCAGGCCGTGTTCGTCGAGGATGCGCAGGCGCTGCTTCATCAGCACGTCGTAGTCCGGGATGTCCCGGGTGGTCGCCTTCAGCGCTTCGATTCCGGTTTTTTCCGCGAAAGCGATCCAGATTTCCGGAACCAGTACACCTTCAAGGTCGAGACAGGCGATTTCCACGAGCAAATTCCCCGCATGGCTTTTGATTGGAGGCGGCACTCTAGCGACTCGACCGGGACCGTGCAACGCGGCCCTTATACCCAAACATCACAGCGGTACTTCCCGTTGGTTATTTAGGGGCATAACTCCCCCTTTGTTAATATGCGCGCCATAGAGCGCGCCCAGCGCCACCCCCAAAAGGAAGCCTGCCTGATGAGCCACCCCTTCGACGTCGCCGAACTCGCGACGGCTTACGCCAACAAGTCCCCCCAGGACATTCTCAAGCTCGCCTTCGAGCATTTCGGCGACGACCTGTGGATTTCCTTCAGCGGCGCCGAAGACGTCGTACTGGTGGACATGGCCTGGAAGCTGAACAAGAACGTCAAGGTATTCAGCCTGGATACCGGCCGCCTGCATCCGGAAACCTACCGCTTCATCGAGCAGGTCCGTGAGCACTACGGCATCGCCATCGAGGTGCTGTCGCCGGACCCGCGCCTGCTGGAACCCTTGGTCAAGGAAAAGGGCCTGTTCAGTTTCTTCAAGGACGGCCATGGCGAATGCTGCGGCATCCGCAAGATCGAACCGCTGCGCCGCAAGCTCTCCACCGTAACGGCCTGGGCCACCGGCCAACGCCGCGACCAGAGCCCCGGCACCCGTTCCCAAGTGGCTGTGCTGGAAGTGGATGGCGCTTTCTCCACTCCGGACAAACCGCTGTACAAGTTCAATCCGCTGGCGCAGATGAGCAGCGAAGAAGTCTGGGCCTATATCCGCATGCTGGAGATCCCTTACAACCCGCTGCACGAGCGCGGTTTCATCAGCATCGGCTGCGAGCCCTGCACCCGTCCGGTGCTGCCGAACCAGCACGAACGCGAAGGCCGCTGGTGGTGGGAGGAAGCCACCCAGAAAGAATGCGGCCTGCACGCCGGCAACCTGATCAGCAAGGCCTGAGCCATGCGCATCACCCTGGTCAAGAAAGTCCTCGCCGATGGCCAGGACTGTCGCAAATGCCGGGATGTGATGGACCGCCTGGAACGCGGCGGCCACCTGGGGCGGATCGACCGCATCCTGGTGGCCGATGAGCGCAACCCAGGCAGCGCCGGCTGGATGGCGGCGCAGCATTACGGCGTGGACACCGCGCCGTTCTTCGTGGTGCGACATGATGATGGCCGGGAGCAGGTCTACACCGTGTTCCTGGCCTTCCTGCGCGATGTGCTGAAAGCCTCGGCCTCCGATCAATCGTCGTAGGTTGCAGCCAAGGCGTTGGGCTTCGCGGAGCTCTGCCCAACCTACAAAAGCTATCGGAGTGCCGGTGTCGGTAGGTTGTGGTAGAGCGAAGCGAAACCCAACATCTCCCAGCCTCATAGCTCCCAAGCGTCGCCCATAAAAAAGCCCGGCATCCGCCGGGCTTTTTCGTTGCCAGATGACTTAGTACGTCGGCAGTTCCACGTCGTGGAACAGCTCATCCAGCTCAGCCTTGTTATGGCACTGCACGGCCCGAGCCTGAACGTCGCGGGTCAGGTGCGGGGCGAACTTCTCGATGAAGTCGCACATGAAGCCGCGCAGGAAGGTGCCACGACGAAAACCGATCTTGGTCACGCTCGCCTCGAACAGCTCGCTGGCGTCCAGCACCACGAGGTCGCTGTCGAGCTTGGGATCCACCGCCATCTTCGCGACGATGCCCACGCCCAGTCCCAGGCGAACGTAAGTCTTGATAACGTCGGCGTCGGCCGCGGTGAAGACCACCTTGGGCGTCAGGCCGCGATGGCTGAACGCCTCGTCCAGTTTGGAGCGGCCGGTGAAGCCGAACACGTAGGTCACGATGGGATGTTCGGCCAGCGCTTCGAGGGTCAGCTTGGGCAGCTTGGCCAGCGGGTGGCCCTGGGGAACGATGACGCAGCGGTTCCAGCGGTAGCACGGCATCATCACCAGGTCACCGAAGAACTCCAGTGCTTCGGTGGCGATGGCGAAATCGACGGTGCCATCGGCAGCCATCTCGGCAATCTGCATGGGCGTGCCCTGGTGCATGTGCAGGGCGACATCCGGGTACTGCTTGATGAATCCACCAATCACCGGCGGCAGTGCATAGCGCGCCTGGGTGTGGGTTGTGGCGATGGACAGGGTGCCTTTCTTCTCGTTGGAGAACTCCTGGGCAATCTGCTTGATGCTTTCGACCTTGCGCAGGATTTCGCCCGCGGTGGTGATGATGCGCTCACCGGCCGGAGTGACACGGGTGAGGTGCTTGCCGCTACGAGCGAAAACCTCGACGCCCAGCTCGTCTTCCAGCAGACGGATCTGCTTGCTGATGCCCGGCTGCGAGGTGTAGAGACTTTGGGCAGTAGCGGACACGTTAAGGTCGTGGTGCGCTACTTCCCAGATGTAGCGCAATTGCTGGAGCTTCATAGGCATTCCTCAAAGCGGTTACGCCGCAGGATGTCGGCGGCGTTTATAACCATATTAATGGTTTGCTGAATAAAACTAGACGTTTTTTTGCGCTTTGCACAACCAGCGACCAGCGGTGATCAGAAGTCGTTGTGTCCGCGATGCTGGAGCATCGGCACGAGGTACACCGGCACCTCGGAAAGTTGCACCAATCTGGCAGCCGTACGCCCCAGCGGGGTATCCAGCGAAGTCCCGTGGCTATGGCTACCTACGACGAGCAGGTCGACGGACAGCTTCTGCACTTCTTCGAGAATGACCAGCGGCGGGTCCCCCTGGACCACCCGTACCGCGCGAATCATGTCCAGGTCCTGGACGGCCTCCCCCATCTCATCGCGAAATCCTTCCAGCACCCTTTGCTCGATGCTCGACATGACAGTGCCCAGGCCCTTGGCCCGCAGCTCCTTCAGGGTGTCGTCGTCCAGATAGGTTTGCAGCACCGATTCGGCGAACAGCCCGAGGGGCTCCACCGCATGGACTACGTACAGTTGGGCGTTGTAGGCGCGAGCAAGAGACAGGGCGTGTTGCAGAACATATGGGGCATAGAGACCGAGGTCCGTGGCATAGAGAATGGAGCGAATCATGAGGCCTCCTACCGCCATGCTTGGCTGGCCTCACCAGAGCTTAGTCAGAACTGTGGTTCGTTGCTCACCCCATGCGGAACATGCCCGGTCGCGACCACATCACGGGCCTTTTCGCAGTGCCCGGCCTGGTCGTCGAAGAATACGTCTGCGCCAAAGGTCTCGAGGATCGCGGCCTTTTCCAGCCCGCCGAGGAAGAAGGATTCGTCCAGGCGGATATCCCAATCGCGAAGGGTACGGATGACCCGTTCATGTGCCGGTGCGGAGCGCGCGGTTACCAGTGCCGTGCGAATCGGGCAGGCCTCCGGCGGGAACTCCTGCTGCAGCCGGTTAAGCGCCGAAAGGAAGGGTTTGAAGGGGCCACCGTCCAGTGGTTCGCGCGCCGAATCGCGCTCGTGGGCCTGGAAGGCCTCAAGGCCGCCAGTCTGGTAGATGCGCTCGGAATGGTCGGAAAACAGCACCGCGTCGCCGTCGAAAGCGATGCGCAGCTCGTTGCTCGCGGCGCGGCGCGGTCCTCCAGAGAGGATGGTGGCGGCGGCGTATCCGGTTTGCAGGGCGCGACGCACATCTTCGGCATGGGTAGACAGGAACAGGTGACAACCAAAGGCGCGCAGATACGGCTCGGGACTGCGCCCTCCGACAAAGGCGGCGCGGGAGATGCCGAGGCCGTAGTGCTGGATGGAGTTGAACGCCCGCAGCCCGGTGTCAGCGCTGTTGCGCGACACCAGGATGACCTCCACTCGCTGCTGGCCCAGTTGCTCGTTCAGGCCGAGCAGTTTCTCCACCAGCGGATAGGCATCACCAGGCGCGAGCACTTCATCTTCATGGTCGATCTGGTACTGGCGGTAGGCTTCTATGCCTTCCGCCTCGTAGACCCGGTGGCTTTCGTCGAGGTCGAACAGCGCCCGCGAAGAGATTGCCAATACCAGCTTGTCACCCAGTCCCTTGCCCATGAAGGTCCGCCCCTCAGCCCTGATTGCGTGCGTCGATGAAGCGTAGCGCCTGATAGAGCGCACGGATACGCGGCATCTCGAAGCCGATGGCTGCAGCCGCGGCCAGAGGGGCTTCATATATGGCGCCGAGTTCAAGCGGGCGCTTCTGAGCGTAGTCGTGGTACATGCTCGGCAAGTAATCGGGCATGCGATCGGTGGAAGCCAGCAGCTTTGCAGCGAAGTTATCCGGAATGCGATGCCCGATGGCGGTCGCCGCATCCACCACTTCCTGCATGATCGCCTGGATCAATTCGCGGGTATCGGCATTGCCCATGAGCGCAGTGGTGCCGGCATCCAGGAGCACCGACAGGCCGTTGTAGGGCACGTTCCACACCAGCTTCTGCCAGCGTGCCTGGTCCAGATTGGCGACTGCTGCGGAATCGATTCCGGCTGCCTTGAACAGACCAGAGCCCTCCTCCGTCAGCGCCTGACGCTCTGCGTCGCCCACCGCCGGACCGGAGTGATAGCCGAGGTTCACCGCGCCCAGGGACTGGTGCTCGATCACGCCCGGCTCCGAGCGGTGGACGCAGATGTAGCAGAGGCCACCCAGCAGATGCAGCGAGCTTGGCAGCAGCCGACGGAGTTCGTCCTCCACCGCGAGGCCGTTCTGCAGCAATACCACCTTCGCGCCCGGCGCTGCAGCCTGGGCAATGGCCGGCGAGAGCGCGGCATTGCTGGTGGTCTTGGCACCTACCAGCAGCCAGTCGCAAGGCGGCATGTCGGCGGCATCACGGTAGGCCTGGACAGGGAATAGCGCCTGGGCGCCATGTACCGCACTGTTCAGTTGCAGGCCACGCGCGACCACGGCGTCGTATTCGCTGCGCAGCAGGAAGTGCACATCAAAGCCGGCACGCGCCAGCATCACACCATAAAAGCCGCCAATGGCGCCGGTACCGATAATGCCGATACGCGGTTTGCTCGTACTCATTTAAGGAAGCTCCTCTGCCGGCCGGGCCAAGGCCCGTTCCAGGGACTTTGTCAGATCGTCGCGTCGCAGGCTGGAGTGCAGCGCGCCATGGAAGTTGCCATCTTGAACCACGAATAACGCAGGCAGGTGGAATACCTCATAGCGCTCGACCAGCCCACCATTATTGCCGGCATCGATCCAGCACAATCGGTCCACCGGCAGACCGGCTCCCGGCAGATGCCCGCGCGCCCAGCGACAACTGGCGCAGCCGGCACTGGTGAAGATCACCAGTGAAGTGCCGGGCAGGTCGAGCAGACGGCGATCGGCATCGAGGTCAGTCAGTTCCACCTCGGGCACTATAGTTTCTGGTGCGATGCCGGGTTCGAGGCATCTGGAGTTCGCGGTCATGCGTCAATTCCTGCGTCACCCCACGGAAATGCCCGTGGAGCTGGTTCCGCGCAAGGGCAGGCACATGCCCCCGCAGCGGCTGCACGATATCAGCCTGGGTGGGGTGGCATGCAACTCCGTCCGGGCGTTCCGGCGCGGCACCTCCATCGAACTGTGCATCCCGCTGCTGGGCGACCAGGCACGCTTTTCCGGGACCGTCGCCTGGTGCCGCAAGCAGGTCGACGACTACATGATCGGCATCGCGTTCACCGATGAAGAAAACATGTTCCGCGCCCGCATGGTCGAGCAGATCTGCCTGATCGAACAGTACCGCAAGCAGCGCGAAGAGGCAGTGGGCCATGCCCTGGCGCCGGAAGCGGTGGCGCAGGAATGGATCACCCTGCACGCAGCCGACTTCGCCCCCGTCTGAATTCGTGCAAATTCCACGTTCGGCGCATGCATTCGCCATTGTCGAGGTTACGTGGAAAGCGTTAAGGTTCCCGTCCCCGCCGCGTTTTTACTGCTGTGCTCTCCGCCAAACGGGGATCGCTGGCGGCCTGCACCCGTGACCTGACGACCTGAACGATGAAAAGCACGATGGCTGATTTACAGATCGACGACCTTAACGTTGCCTCCAACGAGACCCTGATCACGCCGGAGCAGTTGAAGCGCGAAATTCCGCTGACCGATGAAGCCCTGGGCACCGTAGCCAATGGCCGCCAGGTGGTCCGCAATATCCTCGATGGCAAGGACCATCGCCTGTTCGTGGTCGTGGGCCCCTGCTCCATTCACGACATCAAGGCCGCTCACGAGTATGCCGATCGCCTGAAGGTCCTGGCTGCCGAAGTGTCCGATACCCTCTTCCTGGTGATGCGCGTGTACTTCGAGAAGCCGCGCACCACCGTCGGCTGGAAAGGCCTGATCAACGACCCGTACCTCGACGACTCCTTCAAGATCCAGGACGGCCTGCACATCGGCCGCCAACTGCTGCGCGACCTGGCCGAAAAGGGCCTGCCCACCGCCACCGAAGCCCTGGACCCGATTTCCCCGCAGTACCTGCAGGACCTGATCAGCTGGTCGGCCATCGGCGCCCGTACCACCGAATCCCAGACTCACCGCGAGATGGCTTCCGGCCTTTCGTCAGCGGTCGGCTTCAAGAACGGCACCGACGGCAGCCTGACCGTAGCGATCAACGCCCTGCAATCGGTTTCCAGCCCGCACCGCTTCCTCGGCATCAACCAGGAAGGTGGCGTGTCCATCGTCACCACCAAGGGCAACGCCTATGGCCATGTGGTTCTGCGCGGCGGCAACGGCAAGCCGAACTATGACTCGGTCAGCGTCGCCATCTGCGAACAGGAACTGACCAAGGCGCGCATTCGCCCGAACATCATGGTCGATTGCAGCCACGCCAACTCCAACAAGGACCCTGCCCTGCAGCCGCTGGTGATGGACAACGTCGCCAACCAGATCCTCGAAGGCAACAACTCCATCGTCGGCCTGATGGTGGAAAGCCATCTGGGCTGGGGCAGCCAGTCGATCCCGAAAGACCTCGACCAGCTGAAGTACGGCGTTTCCATCACCGACGCCTGCATCGACTGGGAAGCCACCGAGAAAGCCCTGCGCAGCATGCACGCCAAGCTCAAGGACGTGCTGCCCAAGCGCCAGCGCTGATCGAAAGCTGAAAACGAAAACGCCGGGCAATTGCCCGGCGTTTTTCTTTGCGCTTCAGCTCAGCCGTTGCGCTGGGCCTGACGCTGACGTCGCTCGATATAGCGCTCGACGTAGGAGCAGGATGGGATCACGGTATAGCCGTGGTCCTCGGCATATTCCAGGGCCGACTCGGTCAATGCTGCGGCAATCCCGCGGCCGCGCAGGACGTTCGGCACGAAAGTGCGATAGATGTCCAACGTCTGTTTACCCAGGTCCATATAGGCCAGGTATGCACGATGACCTTCCACGGTGGTCTCGAACTGATGACCAGCCTGGTCATGGTGGATGGACAATGCCTCGCTCATCACTACTCCTCTGAGGATCTAAAACCTTACGCGTACCTTATCGATCTTTTCCAACCGAAGGAACATCTCTGCCGTGCCGGAACCGAACTGCACGCTGAGGTACGCCTTCCCGTTCTCCACCTTGTGTAATACACCCTGGTAATAGGCGCCATCGAAGGTGATGAACTGCAGTCGCTTGCCGGCATATCCCGGCAGGTCGGCAACATTGACGAACTCATACTGCTGCACGGCACGTCCGTCGCCATCGTTTTCCGGCTCTGCGGTGACCCTTTCCATTGCAACTTGCTCGTTGCGCGCTGCCGAGGGGTCAACCCAGCTGAATTCGACCGGCTGGACCAGCTCCTGGTTCACCAATACCGCCGGACGCAGCATGGCAACAACATCCTTGGCGTCGAAGAACTGCAGGCCATCCCACGCCATGCCTTCGCTCGGGGTGAGTTCTACGCGAAGCGACTGCGGGTCCTTCAGGTAACGCCCATAAGCATCCAGCATCGACTGTCCGAGGGCGACCTTCTGGCTCCGCAGTGCGGTATCGAACTGCTGAACCGCGCCTTTCAGATACAGGTCCGGCGTCTGACCGAGTTTACCGGCGCAGAACTGCTGCACCTTGCGCTGGTACTGGTTGTCATTCAACTCGAAGATCACGCTGGAGAGTTGCGGCGGATTGACCCGCAGGTCGCCCGGCTTCTCCGACATGTTAGACAACGACAGGCTGAGACGCACCTCGCCCATGTCCCGGGTATCGGAAGTCAGGTTCAGGTTGAGCTTCTGCGCGCCCGGCTGGAACAGGTAGGAGAACTCGACGTCGGACTCGAGGGTGCGATAGCCCATCTCCAGCAGTTCGTCTGTGCCGATATTGCGCACCGTGCCGCACGCCACTTCGCTCATTGCGGTGAATACACTGCGCTCGGCGGGCGTGTTGTACAGCTGCTGCATGAACGGCCCATGCACTTCCAGTGCCATTCCCTTCAGGCTGAGCGCCATCTGCTCGGGAAACTTGCCCTCGGCGAGGCGCTCCTTGAAGCTGAGGAGTTCGCGCAAGCTCTTGAACTTCAGTTCAGCCTGCTGCACATGCAGGCTATCTCCCATGACCGGGACGCGAAGTTGAAGGTTCTCGAGGCCAACCCGGCCATCGAAGGAAGAAGTAATGCCGCCATAGGTGATATCCACCATCGGCGACAACTTGCTGATTGCGTCATCCATGATCGATCTGACCGACCACCAAAGTGACAACTTGATGATCAACCCCACGGCCAGAACCGAGAGCACTCCCCACTTGAGAATCTTCGACATAGTGACGTCCTTGAAGTCTGCGCTTCGCTACGGATATCGGAAGCCGTGCAAGCTTATCAGCGGCCCACAGGCACTACTACGGCCGCTCTTTGTATAGAGAGTGATAATTCACGGTTCTCTGAAAAAGTTCCCTTTTCAATGCACGATTTGCGCACGAATGCCCTTGCCCTGGCTCGAGGTAACGCTTGTCAGATTATGGGAGGGAAAGGGCCCAGAGTGCTGGGCAGGGCCTACACTTGGAATTTCGACTGATCAAAGAACAATCAGCCTGACTGTTTTTTGATCAGCGACCTCGTTAGTTGCTCGTGAACTAGCCGGCAAGCTGAAAAAAATGTGCCTGCCTTGCACAAGGTCAGTTTACTTACTACAAGTTATGGGTAGTATGTACGCCGGCTAATTTCCCAAGCTCGGGGAATTGCTTTATGGAAATGTCCACCTTAAGGGGAACACGATGAACAACGTTCTGAAATTCTCTGCTCTGGCTCTGGCCGCAGTTCTGGCCACCGGTTGCAGCAGCGTATCCAAAGAAACCGAAGCTCGTTTGACTGCGACTGAAGACGCAGCTGCTCGCGCTCAAGCCCGTGCTGACGAAGCCTACCGCAAGGCTGACGAAGCTCTGGCCGCCGCTCAGAAAGCCCAGCAGACCGCTGACGAGGCTAACGAGCGCGCCCTGCGTATGCTGGAAAAAGCCAGCCGCAAGTAATAGCTCTCGGGCTATAGAGCCGATCCAGTTCGCTGGGTCGGCTTTTTTATTGCCCGCACTTTCTGCCCTTCTGTTCCGAGTTACTTTCAAACGCCGCTGCATCGCCAACTCACGGGCAAAAGAAAAGCCCGCTGGCGAATCGCTCAGCGGGCTTCCTTGAAACGACCGGCGCTTACAGCTCGGTATTGGGGATAGTGGCCGCAACCGCCGAGTTGGGCTCGGCAATTTCTACCGGCAGGCCGTCCTCGGCCGCGACTACTTCGCGCACCACATCCCAATCCAGGCGAATGGTGTTGACCAACTCTTCACGCTTGAGCAGCGCGTTGATCACGGCAGTGTGCTTGTCCACAACGGACGGGTCGCCATGATCATCCAGCGGGGCATGGGCTTCCAGGTAGACCTTGCCGCCGCTCACGCCGAACTTGTAGGGCTCATTGATGATGCGCACCGGAGTGCCCACCGGCGCCATGGCAGCCAGTGCCAGGACGTTGTTGTTCAGCATGCGGAAGCAGCCATGGCTGACGCGCATGCCGATGCCGAACTTCTTGTTCGAGCCATGAATCAGGTAGCCCGGTACGCCTAGCTTGAACTTGAACGGGCCAAGGGGATTGTCAGGACCCGGCGGCACCATGGTTGGAAGCGGATCGCCATCGGCCGCGTGCTCTTCGCGGATCGACTTCGGCGGATACCAGGCCGGGTTGGAGGTCTTGGCGGTGATGGTGGTGTGCGCAATGGGCGAGCCCCAGCCTTCACGACCGATACCCAGCGGGTACGTATGCACCACATTCTGCCCTTTCGGGAAGTAGTACATCCGGTATTCAGCAAGGTTGATGACGATGCCTTCGCGCGGCCCGGCCGGGAGGATGTAGCGGGTCGGCAGGATGACCTCGGTGCCCGCGCCGGGCAGCCAGGGATCGACGCCAGGGTTGGCGGCGACCATCTCCAGGTAACCCAGGTCATTGGCTACACCGATATCGGCGAAGGTGTCTTCGTACTTGGCCTTGATCACCTGGACCTGGCCGACGATATCTTCGCCGGGCGGCGGCAGGGGCAGCTCAAGGGCTACGACAGGGCCCGCCACCAGCAGGGACGCTAACGACAGGGAGCGGGCGACGGCTGTAAAGCGCGGCAACATCCGGGAATCCTTGGCAAATTGACTGATTAAAAGACTCAGAATTCTACACCGGCGCGCGCCGCGCCGGGAGCCCTCAGGCCTCCGACCAGACCGAGTGCTGCCCCTTGCGGTGTGCATCGAGGGTGGAACGGCAGTTGGAGCACAGCCGCCGATCACGCAGCAACTCCTGCTCCAGACTACTCCAGCGCGGCTGCGCCGGCAGCAAACCGCCGCAAAGGGTCCGATCCGCGAAGCCGTCCAGTTCCAGCTGTCGCGCCACCAGATGCAGGCGAATCTCGCGGCAAGCGAACAGGTCGAGTTGCTCGTCGGGCTCAATGACTTTGTAGCCAAACAGGGACCAGGCGGGGCGCGGCATGGAGGACTCCAGGGAGGGTGCGCAACATTAGCCGAAAGCGAGCCTCGGGAAAAGCGTCAGAGCATGGGTTCCAGCGTCGGCCAGAGGTTGTCCAGCAGCCTTGGCTGGGCCTGCGCGCGAGGGTGAAGGCCATCGGCCTGCATCATTTCCGGCACGCCCCCGACCCCGTCGAGGAAGAAGGGCACCAGCGGCACCTGTTTTTCCGCTGCCAGGCTGTTATAGACATTGGCGAATGCCGTCGTATAGCGCACGCCGTAGTTGGGCGGTAGACGCATACCGAGCAACAGCACGGAAGCACCCTGCGCCTTGGCGCTGTCGATCATGGCGGCAAGATTCTGTTGCAATTGCGCAGGTGGCTGGCCACGCAGTCCATCGTTGCCGCCAAGCTCTATGATCACCAGCTCCGGCTTGTGCTCGGCCAGTAGCGCCGGCAGCCTGGACAGCCCGCCGGCACTGGTGTCACCGCTGATGGAGGCATTCACCACGCGCTGTTCGTAACCCTTTTCGGCAAGACGTTTTTCCAGCAGCGAGACCCATCCCTGGCTGGATTCCAGCCCGAAAGCAGCGCTGATACTATCGCCGACGACCAGCACGATCCCCGCCATGGCCTCCTGCGCCAACAGCAACAGTGACAGGCAGCCACCCAACAACCAGGCACGCATTGGATTCTCCATGAGCGCAAGCATTCTCGATGCGCGGAACCTTAGCAAAGTGGTTCCCAGCGCGGAAGGCGAGCTGACCATCCTGCACGACCTCTCCTTCGACCTCGGCAAGGGCGACAGTCTGGCCATCGTCGGCAGCTCCGGGTCCGGCAAATCCACCCTCCTCGGCCTGCTCGCCGGGCTCGACCTGCCCAGCGCCGGCGAGGTGCACCTGGCAGGGCGCGCCCTGTCGAGCCTGGATGAGGACCAGCGGGCCCGGGTGCGCGCCGAGCATGTTGGCTTCGTTTTCCAGTCATTCCAGTTGCTGGACAACCTCAACGCTCTGGAAAACGTCATGCTGCCGCTGGAGCTGGAAGGCAACCGCGATGCGCGCTCACGTGCCCGCCACCTGCTCGAACGGGTCGGCCTTGGCCAGCGCCTCAGCCATTACCCGCGCCAGCTCTCCGGCGGCGAACAGCAACGCGTCGCCATTGCCCGCGCCTTTGCTGCCGAACCCGATGTGCTGTTCGCAGACGAGCCCACCGGCAACCTCGACAGCCACACCAGCGAGCGCATCAGCGACCTGCTGTTCCAACTCAACCAGGAGCGCGGCACCACCCTTGTGCTGGTGACGCACGACGAACGCCTCGCGCATCGCTGCCGCCGCCTTATTCGCCTCGAAGGCGGACGTCTGGTCGAACAGGTGGAACCCTGATGCGACGCCTGCCACTCGCTCGCCTGCTGACGATGGCCGCCCGCCAACTGTGGCGCGACGCCCACAGCGGCGAATTGCGGGTGCTGTTCTTTTCCCTGCTGGTAGCCGTCGCCGCCAGCAGTGCGATCGGCTACTTCAGCGCCCGCCTGAATGGCGCCATGCTGCTGCGTGCCACGGAATTCCTCGGTGCCGACCTTCTGCTCAGCGGCTCGTCACCGGCCAGCGCCGGTCAAGTCGAAAGCGGCAACCGGCTGGGCCTGAAACATGCCAGCGCCGTGGAATTCTCCAGCGTTATCGCCACCGACAACGGTATCCAGCTCTCCAGCGTCAAGGCCGCCGACGCAGCCTATCCACTGCGCGGTGAATTGAAGAGCGCCGCGGAGCCTTATGGCGAGGAAACCACCGGCAGCGGCCCGAAAGCGGGTGAAGCCTGGGCGGAAGCGAGGCTGTTCGCAACGCTGAACCTCAAGCCCGGCGACAGTATCGATGTCGGGCAGAAAACCCTGCGCCTGGCGCGCGTGCTCACCTACGAACCCGACCGTGCAGGTGACTTCTACAGCCTCACCCCACGGGTGCTGATCAGCCTGGATGACCTCGATGCCACCGGCATCGTGCAACCCGGTAGCAGGGTGCGTTACCGGGAGCAGTGGAGCGGTTCGAATGAAGCGCTGGCGCAATACCGGACGGAGGTTGAACCCGGCCTGGCAGCGCACCAGCGCCTGGAGGATGCCAGGCAAGGCAACCGCCAGATCGGTGGCGCCCTCGGTCGCGCCGAGCGCTACCTGAACCTCGCCAGCCTCGCGGCCGTGTTGCTCGCCGGTGTCGCCGTGGCGCTGTCTGCGGCCCGATTCGCCGCACGTCGTTACGACGCCAGCGCCCTGCTACGTTGCCTTGGCCTGTCCCGCCGCGAAGCCCTCCTTCTATTTGGTCTGCAGCTGGCTCTGCTGGGGCTGCTTGCCAGTGCACTGGGCGCCCTGCTCGGCTGGCTGGCGCAGGTCGTGCTGTTCGAATTGCTCGGCGGACTCCTGCCTGCAGTAATTCCTGACGGCGGCCTGGTGCCCGCGCTGGCCGGGATCGCCACCGGCCTGCTCGCCCTGGCCGGCTTCGCCCTGCCGCCGCTGGCCGCACTGGGCCGGGTGCCACCCTTGCGCGTCCTGCGCCGCGACCTGCTGCCGCTGCCGCCCAGTGCCTGGCTTATATATGGAGCGGCATTACTGGCCCTTGGCCTGATCATGTGGCGACTGAGCCTGGACCTGAAATTGACGCTCGCCCTGCTCGGTGGCGGCCTGATCGCGGCGCTGCTGCTGGGCGGCCTGCTGCTGGCCGGATTGAAGGGACTGCGCAAGGCCCTGGCCAACGCCGCCCTGCCCTGGCGACTCGGCCTTGGCCAACTGCTGCGCTACCCATTGGCGGCAGCCGGCCAGTCCCTGGCCTTTGGCCTGATTCTGCTGGCCATGGCGCTGATCGCGTTGCTTCGGGGCGAACTGCTGGACACCTGGCAGAACCAGCTACCCGAAAACGCGCCCAACCATTTCGCCCTGAACGTGCTGCCGGCGGAGAAAGACGCCTTCGCCAGCCGCCTCGCCAGCCTGTCGCCGCATCCGTCGCCGCTTTATCCGGTAGTACCCGGCCGGCTCACGGCCATTAACGGAGAAGCGGTACGCCAACTGGTGAGCAAGGACTCCCAGGGCGAACGCGCCGTGCAGCGCGACCTCAGCCTGACCTGGTCCGCCGAGCTCCCAGGCGACAATCGCCTGGTAGCCGGGCATTGGTGGAGCGACCTGGACAAATCCGCCCTGCCGGGTGTTTCGGTCGAATCCAAACTTGCCGAAAGCCTTGGCCTCAAGCTGGGCGACAAGCTCAGCTTCAGCGTCGGTGGCCTGCAACGCGACGCCGAAGTGACCAGCCTGCGCGAGGTAGATTGGGACAACTTCCAGCCGAACTTCTACATGATCTTCGCGCCGAACACCCTGTCCGACCTTCCCGTCACCTATCTCACCAGCTTCTATCTGCCGCCGCGCCACGACCGCGATCTGGTGGAACTGTCCCGTGCCTTCCCGGCGGTGACCCTGCTGCAGGTGGAAGCCATCCTCGCGCAACTGCGCAGCATCCTCGCCCAGGTCACCCTGGCAGTGGAGTTCGTGCTGCTTTTCGTCCTCGCGGCCGGTATGGCCGTACTCTTTGCCGGGCTGCAATCCACGCTGGACGAGCGCATCCGCCAAGGCGCCCTGCTGCGCGCCCTGGGCGCCGAGCGTCAGCTGCTGCTGAAAGCCCGTCGTGCAGAGTTCGCCCTGCTCGGCGCCTGCAGCGGCTTGCTCGCGGCACTCGGCTGCGAACTGGTCAGCGCCCTGCTCTATCGCTTCGCCTTCGACCTGGATTGGCAACCCCATCCCTGGCTGCTCCTGCTGCCATTGCTCGGTGCCCTGCTCGTGGGTTCGGCAGGCGTGATGGGGACGCGTCGCGCGCTCAACGCCAGCCCACTGACGGTCCTGCGCGAAGCTTGATAGGCTTCGCCCTCCAGAACCCCGTAGGACCGCCATGAGCCGTTATCGCCCGCCCCGCACCGCCGGAACCCCTCTGATCACCCCGGAAGGCGAGGCCCGACTGCGCGCCGAGCTACATGAGCTGTGGCATGTACGCCGTCCCAAGGTCACGCAAGCTGTGAGTGAAGCGGCCGCCCAGGGCGACCGCTCCGAGAACGCCGAATTCACCTACGGGAAGAAGATGCTGCGGGAGATCGACAGTCGCGTTCGCTTCCTCACCAAACGCCTGGAAAACCTCAAAGTGGTGCGCGAGCGTCCGAGCGATCCCGACAAGGTCTACTTTGGCGCCTGGGTCACCCTGGAAGATGACGATGGCGAGCAAGCGCGCTACCGCATCGTCGGACCAGACGAGTTCGACCTGAAGCAGAACCTCATCAGCATCGACTCCCCCCTTGCCCGCGCGTTGGTGGGCAAGCCACTGGACGCCGAAGTCCGGGTCAGCACCCCAACCGGGGAAAAGATCTGGTACGTGGTAGAGATCGATTATCCGTAGATCAGCGGCCGAGCCGGCCGGTCAGCGCCGAGTGATCAGCCCCTGCCGCGCCACCCGCACCAACTGGCCGAGCACCTCCGGCAGCTCCTGTGCTGATGGTGTCTGGATCACCGCCATGTCGAAGCTGTCGCTGGCGAAGCGAGCCAACGACTCGCCTTCGCGGGCGAACTGGATCAGGAAGTTGCGTGGACGGCCCCAGCGTTTGGGCCAGCCTTCGAGATAGCGCAGGAGCGTTGGCTGGTGCGAGCCGCCAAGCAGGATTCGGGGATTGCGCAAAACCAGCCCGGTGGTGATCGGGGCTAGTCGAAGCAGGGGTTGGGGACAGGTCATGGTGTCATGTCTCCGCCTCGTGAGGTCCCGCTGGGCAGCGGTGAGAGGCGACACCGAACCAGCGTTTTAGCGGTATTTGGAAGCCTCTGAAGACTTCTGCGCCCCGCAAGTAGCTGACTAAATCGGCGCATGGGGCGACATCCTAGAGAAGCCCGCGCAATACTGTCAAGGCGACCACCACGCCTTGCGAGACGCCCATGAGCACCCCGCCCCTGCGCCTGTTCTTCGCCCTTCCCTGTTGCCCGCAACTGGCCCACGACATTGCCGATTGGCGCACCCGGAACCCCGTTGACGGTAAACCCGTGGCGCCCGACAAGCTTCACCTCACCCTCGCCTTCCTCGGCTCGCAACCCCGTGGCCAGGTAGAAGCCCTGGAAGCCTTGGCGGCTGGCCTGGAACCCAAGGCGTTCACCCTGCACCTGGATCGCCTGGCGCGCTGGAAAAACGGCCTGCTGTATCTGGCACCCAGCCGGATACCGCCCGCACTGCTCGAACTGGAACGCGACCTGCGCGAGCAATTGCTGGGCGCCGGCTTCACCCTGGAAACCCGCCCCTTCAAGCCTCACCTGACGCTGGCTCGCCACTGCCCCCGACTTCCCGCGGCCAGCACCCCAACCTTCGATTGGCCAGCCACGGAATTCGCCCTCTTCGCCTCGGAAAACACCGCCAGAGGCACCCGTTATCGCGCGCTTGGACACTGGCCATTGCGGCCTTCGACCCCAGCCTGACGTTTCGGCGCGTAACAGGAAACTGGCCGACATCCTACGGTGAACGGATGTAAACATCCGCAAAAAGCCCAATCCAGAGCAGCTACTCGATATTCGCAGCGAATGGCATGGTTCCTGCGCTCCGCCCTGCCTGAAGTGCACGCCCAGGAAGGGCGTGGCCATGCCAGGGAATGCAGTCAGGCCCTCCCACGCACAACATCGAGAGCGCACATGAATAACAACAAGACCCTGCTCGCCCTTTGCCTTGCCACTGGACTCGCTGCGTCCGGACAAGCCCACGCACTCTGGTTCGGTTCCAGCGGATACACCCAGACCCGCTACCCGATCGTCCTGACCCACGGCATGCTCGGATTCGACAGCATCCTTGGCGTCGATTACTGGTACGGCATTCCCTCTGCCTTGCGCAGTGATGGCGCCCGCGTCTATGTCACGGAAGTCAGCCAGCTGAACACCACCGAAGCACGCGGCGAAGAACTGCTCGAACAGGTGGAAGAGATCGTCGCCATCAGTGGCAGCCCCAAGGTCAATCTGATCGGTCACAGCCATGGCGGCCCGACTATTCGCTATGTGGCAGCGGTGCGTCCGGATCTCGTCGCCTCCGCCACCAGCGTCGGCGCGCCCCACAAAGGTTCCGCCACTGCTGACTTCCTTCGTCAGATACCACCAGGCTCCGCGGGTGAAGTCATGCTGGCCGGCATCGTCAACGGCCTGGGCGCACTGATCAACTTCCTCTCCGGCAGCAACAGCGACCTCCAGCAGAACGCCCTTGGCGCATTGGAATCCCTCAACAGCCAGGGCGCGACCGCGTTCAACGCACGCTTCCCGCAGGGCCTGCCGACCACTGCCTGTGGTGAAGGCGCCTACCAGGTCAATGGGGTGCGCTACTACTCCTGGAGCGGCACCAGCCCCCTGACCAATGTGCTGGATGTGAGTGACGGGCTGCTTGGCGCCAGCTCCCTGCCCTTCAACGGCCAAGCCAACGACGGCCTGGTGGGACGTTGCAGCTCGCACCTGGGCAAGGTCATCCGCGACGACTATCGGATGAACCACCTGGACGAGGTAAATCAGACCCTGGGGCTGACCAGTCTGTTCGAGACAGACCCAACTACCGTCTATCGTCAACAGGCCAACCGGCTGAAAAACGACGGCCTTTGAGGCAACTGCGCGGGGCTTGCGGGCCCCGTTTCCCTCCAGACTGCCGAGTGACCCTGTGAAAAAACTCCTGCTGCTGTTCCCTCTCGCCTTTGCCGGCGCCCTGGCCATCCTGCTGCAAGGGGGCGGCAAACCGGCTCCAGCCTCACCTGGCGTTGTCCCCCCGAAAACCATCGCAGCAGCGCCCGCTCCAACTGCCGACGCCTTCCCCGCTTCGCAGCCGCTGCAAAGCTCCCTGGCGGGCGCAACCAGCGTCGCGAAACAGCCCGGATCATTGGCGGGGACAGAAGTGGACGGCCGCTTCCACCTCGATGCCGCCGGCAACCTGCTGATCACCGAAGACATCCGGCGCATCTTCGATTACTTCCTCAGCACCCAGGGCGAAGAGTCGCTGGCCAACAGCATCCAGCGCCTCAAAAGCTTCATAACGGGGCAACTGGAATCGCCAGCGCAAGGCCAGGCCCTAGCATTGCTCGACCAGTACCTGGACTACAAGCGTCAGCTCATACAACTGGAGCGCGATCTGCCGCTGCTCGCTGACCTCAACGCGTTGCGTCAGCGTGAAGCGGCGGTACAGGCACTGCGCGCTCGCATCTTCAGCACCGATGCCCATCAAGCCTTCTTCGCCTCCGAGGAGGCCTACAACGCCTTCACCCTGCAGCGCCTGGCCATCCAGCGCGACGCCGACATGACCCCGGCCGCGAAGGCTGCAGCCATCGACCAACTACGCGCCGGCTTGCCGGAAGAAATGCAGGCCCTGGCCGCGAGCCAGTTGCAGGCCGAACTCCGGGTCCAGGTGGGGGCGCTCCAGGCATCAGGCGGCAGCCCCGAGCAGGTTCGTCAGCTCCGCCAGCAACTGGTGGGGGCCGAAGCAACGGCGAGGCTGGAGAACCTGGACCAGCAGCGCCTGCAATGGCAGCAACGGCTGCAGGCCTACCTGAAGGAGAAAGGCCGTATCGAGGCCAGCGAAGGCCTGAGCCAGAGTGACAAGACCGCTGCGATCAACCGCCTGGAGGAGGAAGGCTTCAACCCGCAGGAGCGCATGCGTCTCCAGGCCGCCGCCGAGTTGGCGATGGCCAGGAAAAAGCAGCCATGAAACGCAAAAAGGCCCGCATGAGCGGGCCTTTTTTTCAACGACCTGGCTCAGCTGGCCAGGTTGCGATCCAGGGACATCTTGCCGGCGCCTTCGACCAGCAGCGTGGCGCTGATCAGGCCAAGGATCATGGCGTACTCGAAACCACCGTTGGTGATGAAGAAACCGCTGGCCCAGTGCACGCTGAAGATCGCCACGACCATCGCAACGATCAACGCCGCGGCGGCCGGACGCACCAGCAAACCGATCACCAGAGCCAGGCCACCGAAGAACTCGGCGCTACCGGCCATCAGGGCCATGAGGTAGCCGGGAGTCAGGCCGATGCTTTCCATCCACTGCCCGGTACCCGCCAGGCCATAACCACCAAACATGCCAAAGAGCTTCTGCGCGCCGTGTGCCATGAAAGTCAGGCCAGTGATGACGCGCAGCAGGGTGATGCCATAGCCAGCATTGGTGGCGAGGACGGATTTGATCGGGTTGCTCATCGAGGTGTTCCTTGTGTTGTGGGAGTCGATGAACACAAGTTTAGTAGAATTTTTTGATATTAAAACCGGAAAATTCTCACCCACATCATCGAATTGTTCGATTATTTTCGCGCCTTGCCAGCCTTTTTCGAAGGCTCCAGTAGATAACGCTCGCGATCGAAGGCCAGGTAGTACTTGTTCACGCTGTTGACGTAGCTCACCACGCCCATCCCGGCCTGTTCAGCAGCGATGCGTTCTACCTGGAAGAACCACTGATTGGGATTCAGGCCCCGCCGCCGGGCTTCGGCGCGCATCCCCTGGACCCGTTGCGGGCCGAGGTTGTAGGCGGCGAGCACGAAGGCCATGCGCTCTCGCTCATCGAGCTGGGTGCTGGAGAAGAAACTGCGACGCAGCTTGGCCAGGTACCGGGCTGACGCCTGCACATTGTTGTCGAGCTTCTGGATGTTCCCCACACCCACGCTGCTCGCGGCTCCCGGCGTGATCTGCATCAGCCCGGTGGCGCCGCCCGCGCCCCTGGCGGCCGGATTCAGGCTGGACTCCTTATAGGCGAGTGCAGCAAGGCTGAGCCAGTCGAAGTCATGCTGGTCGGCGTAGCGCTGCAGCACCGGACGCACGCGCTCGAGGCGTTGGCGCTCGGTGCGGGCAAGGGGGTTGTGAACCTTGTAGAGGCGCCGGTAGACGCGCTGGAACGCCGCATCCTGATCTTCAGGCGCGCGATATCCCGCCAGGAAACGGTCGACGCTGGCCCGCAACGTCGGCGCATCGCGGCGCACGAACCAGGTCATGTCGCCCTGCCGGTCGAGCACCAGGTGCTTGTCCAGACGCAGCTTCGGCATCACCTTGGCCCAGCGCTCGGCAATCGGTTGCTCCACGGCCGTCAGCGGGAAGATGCCGGCCTGGACCATTTCCAGCACATCTTCCACCGCCAGCGTCGAATCGACCCACTCGATGACGATGGGTGCGAGCTTGCGCGCCGCGAGCTTCTCGTTCACCGGCCGCAACGCCTCACCCGCCGCGCTACCGACCGGCAGTGCGATGCTGCGGCCGGACAACTGCTCCAGGCGCTGATAACGACGCTGCCCCTGGCGACTGACCAGTACCAGCGGCACATCCTTGCGCAGAGGCGCACTGGCGCTGACGTTGCTGCCGATGCCCTGGTTGATCAGTTCCCCCGGCGCCACGAGGTCACCCTCGCCCCGCTGCAATGCAACCAGCAACTGATCCTTGGCCTTCGGGATGATCTTCAGTTTGATTTCGCGCCCGTCTCGGGCATTGCGATTGAGGTACTGCTCGAAGGTGCGGATGCGGTGGTACTCGACCCCGACGGATTCGCCCTTGACCTCGCCGGAGCTATTGCGGCTCTGGTTCACCAGCACCTTGAGCACACCGCTGCGGCGGATCTGTGCCAGGTCGCGCGCTTCGGCCGGCTGCTGCCAGACTTCCGGCGGTCCAGCCAGGCGAGCGCTGGCCGTGAAGGGCAACAGCGTCAGCAGGCAGAGCAGGAACAGCAGCGGTCGCGTCATCAATTCTCCAGGGACTGGGCGGGACGTCAGCGCGCACCCGAACGTGTAGAGTTGCTGCGCCGCGAAACCTTGGATGGCGAGCGAGGGGCGCGGAGAGTGTCACAGCTACGCGCCTGACGCCAGCCAAAGCGTGGTATTGACTTCAACACAAGGCGCCAAGTTCCTGTAAAGATTGGCTTTTTTAATTGTTTCGAGCATTGTTCCGCTGCTCTGCTCCAATCCGAGGTAGCACCATGCAACTCATCGACATCGGCGTCAATCTGACCCACCCCAGCCTCGCCCGCGATGCCCGCGCCCTGCTGGAGCGTGCCCAGGCCGCCGGCGTCCGCCAGATGGTGCTGACCGGAACCAACCTGGATGACAGCGAAAAGGCCCTGCTCGTCGCCGAGCAACTGGATGAAAGCGGCCTGCTGCTGTTCAGTACCGCAGGCGTCCATCCCCATGAAGCAAGCGACTGGAACAGCGATAGCCAGCGGACACTGCGTGCACTGCTGGGCGAAGCACGGGTACGCGCAGTGGGCGAATGCGGCCTGGACTTCAATCGTGACTTCTCGCCCCGCCCGCAACAGGAAAAGGCGCTGGAAGAGCAGCTGGCACTGGCCGCCGAGCTGGGTAAGCCGGTGTTTCTCCACGAGCGCGACGCCGATGAACGCCTGCTGGCCATCGTCCGGCAATTCCGCGATCAGCTCAGCGCCGCCGTCGTGCACTGCTTCACCGGCGAGAAGCGCGCCCTCTACGGTTACCTGGACCTCGACCTGCACATCGGCATCACCGGCTGGATCTGCGACGAGCGTCGCGGCACCCATCTACACGCCCTGGTACGTGACATTCCCCGTGGCCGGCTGATGCTGGAAAGCGATGCGCCCTACCTGTTGCCGCGCAGCCTGCGCCCCAAACCCAAGCATGGCCACAACGAACCTGCCTTCCTCACCGAAGTACTGCGGGAAGTGGCCGTGCATCGCGGCGAAAGTCCTGAAGAACTGGCTCGCCATACCACCGCGTGTGCACGCGCCTTCTTCGGACTCCCGACCATCGACTGACGCAGGCAATCAGATTCCTTCTTGATTCGGATCAACTCTGGTAGGAATTTTCCGTCAGAAAATAGTGGCACCTTGCCAATACCCTCCGAGCCACAAGAAGAAAATCATGGGAACCTGGATTCGCGATATCTCCCTGAAGTACAAGTTCTGGGCCGTCAACGCCGTGGCCTTCTGCACCACACTGCTGCTGGTCCTCCACGCGCTTTACCTGGAGCAGCAGGGCCGGGCGGAAGACGCCCGCAAAGCCGCTACGGCCCAGGCCCAGCTACTGAAATCCTGGCCCGCCGCCCAACCCCTGCCCCCCTCACCCCAGGTCCTCGCCTTCGATGCCGGTAGCGCCCCGCAATTGCCTGGCGGCCAGGCGCTGGCCCGCGCCAACGGCTGGGTGGAACTGGAGCCTGACGCTCTGTTCGGCAGCGATCCGGTCATCGGCGCCCAAGTGTTCGATCTCGCCGAGGGCCAGCGCGTCGCCGTGCTGGCCAGCAGCCCGAGCCTGAGCCAACTGCTCGGCGCCCGCGCCGTGGAGTACGCAATCTCCGTATTCCTGCTGATGGTCGCTCTGCTGGCGGCTTCGCAATTGCTGATCCGCTTCCTGCTCAGTCACCTCAACACCCTCAAGGACGTGATGCTTCACGTCGAACGCAGCGGCGATCTTTCCGCGCGCGTGCCGCTGGACAGCCGTGACGAAGTGGGACAGATGGCCGGCGCCTTCAATGCCATGCAAGCCGGTTATGCGCGGGTGGTTGGCACCGTTGCCCAGGCCGTGGCGCGGCTCGACGAAGGCGCAGCACGTCTTGCCGGCAGCATGGGTGAGGTGCGCCAGGGCATGCTCGGCCAGCAGAGCGAAACCGACCAGGCCGCCACCGCCATCAACGAGATGTCCACCACCGTGCACCACATCGCTCAGCACGCGGCGGACACCCGCGACCAGTCGCAGAACGCCGACCAGCTAGCCGGTGCCGGTCAGTTGGTGGTGGAACGTGTCGAGCATTCCATCGCCGGGCTTTCGACCGGCGTTCAGCAGACAGCGGAGACGATTCAGCGGCTGGCCGAGGACAGCCAGAAGATCAGCGGCGTGGTCAACGTCATCCACGGCATCGCCGAGCAGACCAACCTGCTGGCGCTTAACGCCGCTATCGAAGCCGCACGCGCCGGTGAAATGGGCCGTGGATTCGCCGTCGTGGCGGACGAAGTGCGCAATCTGGCCAAGCGTGTGCAGGACTCCACCGACGAGATCACCAGCATGATCGGCGCCCTCCAGGCCGGCACTCGCGACGCGGTGGAATTCATGCGGGAAAGCTCGATCAAGGCCGACGATTGCGTGCAGGCCGCCCACGAGGCGGGTGCTGCCCTCGCTGCGATCACCGGCGCGGTCGCCCAGATGCGCGAGAGCAATACGCAGATCGCGGTGGCCGCCGAACAGCAGAGCCAGGTGGCCGAGGAAATGACCCGCGCCGTGGTGGGGATTCGCGACGTCACTGAGCTGACCGTCAGCCAAACCGTAGAATCCGCCGCGACCAGCAACGAGCTGGCGGAGCTGGCCAGCGAGCTGTCGCAGGCGATCCGCCAGCTCAAACTGCGCGCCTGAGCTGGATCTGCTGCGCGTCGGAACAACTGCGTTAAAAGAGGCTTCGGGCTTGCTCATTTACAGCTCGTAAACTCCGCCCCCTCAGCCTCTTTCGCCTTGTTCTTCTCTAGCTCGCGAGATCCAGCAGAGTTCGGCGACAGGCTATCCGCTCCATAGGGAGAAGGCATTCGCCGGCCCATCAGGGCCGGTCTATGCTGCCGACATTCCCCCAAGGAGACGGACATGGGCAAACGACTTCCCAACCTGCATGCGTGGCAATGGCGGACCTACTCCGACAATCACCAGCATCCAGCCAACCTGATCCTGCATGTGATTGCCGTGCCGCTGTTCATCCTGGCGGCCATCACCCTGGTGTACGGGCTGTTCAATCTGGGCTTCCGGCCGTTCGTGCTCGGCATCATCGGCATCGTCGCCTCCCTTGCACTGCAAGGACGCGGGCACAGGATGGAAGCGGTGGCACCGGAACCCTTCCACGATCGCAAGGACGCTGTCGGCCGGTTGCTGGTGGAGCAGTTCATTACCTTCCCGCGCTTCCTGCTCAGTGGCCAGTGGTGGCGCAACTGGCGCAACAAGAAGCGCTGATCACGAATGGTCGCCGCCCTAACTGTAGGTTGCGGCTGAGCTACGCGAAGCCCAACAGTGCGGACCTGATACCGCGCCACGTTGGGCTTCGCTGCGCTCGCGGAACGCCGCCCGGCCCAACCTACGGAAAGGCGCAATCAGCCAAACACCACCACGGTCTGCCGACTCATGGCCACCAGCTGGCCGTCCGGCGTCCACAGCGCCGCTGACGCATGGCCGTAACCATCGCTCGCGTGCTCGATGCGCGCGCGATATTTGCACCAGTCATGGGTATCCAGCTCGGGTAGCGGCTGCACGAATTCGATGGTCCAGGTCAGCGTGCTACCCGGTGCGGGCGCTGGGAGGTGCGGTACCGTAGCCGGCGGCCAGGCATCGACCAGGGCCAGCAGATGGGCCTCAGTGACAGGTTCCCGATCTACTTCTCCCCGGAAACGGACCCAGCCGCCCATGTCGCGTTCGCGGCTTCCGGAGAACGGCATGCCGCCGATGGCCCAGCGCATGGCCAGGTGACGGGTGAACTCCGGCGTAACGCCCGGGATGAAGGGCAATTCGAAGCAATCAGCGGCGGGCTTCATGTCGGGGGCGGGCTCGGCGGTCATCTGCACCACCGACTGGCGCGAACCGCCGAAGCTGCCTTGCACCAACGCCACCACCTGACCCTTCTGCACCACGCGGCAGAACACCTGGCTCACCGCCTTGCCTTCGCGTAACAGTTCGGCCTCGAAACTGGCAGGCACTTCGGGCTCAAGTGGACCGACGAACGTCATCGCCAGGGATCGAACGGGCCGACCCGCCTCGACCTTGGCACGCATGGCTTCGAACGCCAGCGCCGCAACGACGCCACCGAAGACCGCCCGCCCCTGTCCCCAGGTGGCAGGCACCACGATTGCATTCGAATTGCTGCGAGCCGCCTGGATCAGTTCGGAGAAAAATTTCATCTGCAGTCCCTGTAGTAAATCGTTCAGTCGGCGATCTTAGGGCATTGCCCCACCGGCTCGAAAGACGCGTCACAGGGCTGCCGCGCCAACGCCAACGGGATAACGGCCACGATCGATCAGGCCAGACGCCGCAGCAGCTTCTCCAGAACCCGGTCCGAACGCACTTCGGCGGCATGCAGCGCCACCTGCCAGGCTCGAATTCGCGGACGCAGGTCCGGCTCCCGCTCCGCACGGACCAGCCACTGCACGTTGTCGTGCCACTTGCCCAGGGCCGATTGCGCGCCCACCAGCAGCCTCTGGGTCTTGGGCGACAAGCCGATCAGGTCCGGATGGGCTTCCACGCCGTAGCGCAGGCGCTTGATCAACAGACGCAGGCGATGGCGGTCATGGGAAGGATCCTCCAGCGCTTGTATGAGCCGACGGCGACTCTTGCGAAGCGACTTGCCCACGGCGCCCTGCAAGCCCTTCAGTAATCCCTCGCGCTCGCACACGCGCATCAGATGGGGCCAGGCTTCGAGCACCTGGAAGAGACGAGCAAGCTCCGGCGCTAGCAGGAGCTGCGCGTAGCCAAGGTGCCGCGCACGTTCGCGGTCAGTCGTCAGCCGATCCAGACCGTGGCTGCGCAACTCGATGATCAGCACTTCCAGATCTCGCAGCGGCCCGCTCAGACCGGCCAGGGCGGCAGCCGACTCGTTCAGCACATCGACCGCAGGCAAGCCACGAAACGGCCGCAGCAGGCTGCGCAGGCGCCGGGTAGCGACGCGCAGGTCATGCAGGGCCTCATCATCCGTGCCGGCCGCCAGGCGCTCGGCACAGGCATGCAGGCGAATCTCCAGACCAATGACTTGGGCGATCAGGTCATCCAGCATTCCGGCCATCGTCGGTCTCTCCAGGGATCAGGCACGCAAATGACTGCGGCAGGTTACTCAGCATGGATCATCCGCGCGTTCCACGCAGGCGCCAGGGCAATGCCTTGCGCAGGGCGCGCAGCTGCGTGGCGGGATCGGACGCCCGCTGGCTGGCGTATCGGCTGGCCTCGAATGCAGCGAGAAACGCGCGGATCTGGGCCGCTTGCCGGGGCAACTCGCGACTCGCGCGTTCAGCGAAGGCGCGCGGCCCTTCGCCCTTGCCGCGCACTACGCCATGACGCGCCAGCAGTCGCTCGAACACTTCGAACTGACGCAGCTGCGGGTCACGCCCACGGCGCCAGGGCGCGAACAGGAACACGGCCAGCAGTGCCATCAGCACCGCTCCAGCACCGACCATGCCGAGACCGAGCGAGCGTCCATCCAGGCTGCCGAACCAGCGCCGCACCAGTTCCATCTGGGCCTCACCCTGATAGCCCAGCACCCAGCGTTGCCAGCCGTAGTTGAGATTGTCCCAGGCCAGGCGCGCCTGGTTCAGCCACCCCAGCTGTCGAAAGCGCAACGGAGATAGGGGCGAGCCCTCGAGGAAACTCTGTTCGCGGGCCACGGCATCTTCAAGGCCAAGTTCGATGCGGTTGGGCGCCACCTGGAAGGTGGGATCGACGCTGATCCAACCGCGTCCCGGCAGCCAGTACTCCACCCAGGCATGCGCATCGAACTGGTGCACCAGCACATAGTTGCCGGCGGGATTGAGTTCGCCACCCTGGTAACCGGCGACGACCCGCGCGGGAACCCCGGCGGCTCGCAGGATGAAGGTCATGGCGCCGGCGTAATGGGCGCAGAAACCCCGGCGCGTATCGAAGAGGAACGCATCGATGTTGTTCTCTCCGAGAGGCGGCGGCTTGAGCGTGTAGACATAGGGCTCGCGATTGAAATGCGCCAGCAGTGCATCCACCAGCTGTTGCGGTTCGGCGTGCTGCCGCTTGAGCTCCTCGGCCCAGGCTCGCGTTCGCGACTCTCCGTTCGGCGGCAGCTGCAGGGCCCTGCGCAGAGCATCGGGGTTGCCCTCGGGTTCACGCACGGCCTGGGGCCAGGAGGTGACCTGATAGAGCAGCGGGCGATCCACCGGTGTGCGTCGTTCGAGGCGGAAGTCGCCCCGGGCGCGTACGCCTTCCTCGCGCGTCTCGGCCACGTCCAGGCCGAACAGCCACGGCCTGCCGCTGGGCTGCATGACGATGCTGTAGCGCAGCGGTTCACCTTCGCGGCGCCAGTCCGCCTCCTGGCCGAACTGGGACGTAAGGGACTGGGACCAGCGACGCCCATCGAATCGCTCGAGCGTCAGCGCGCGCCAGTAGAGCTGGCTCATCGGCGGTACCGGTCCTTCGAAGCTGGCGCGGAAGGCCAGATCACCGGAGCGGCTCAGTTCAGCGATATCCGCCGGACTCATGGCATCCGAGAGCCCAGTGACGCCCTTGTCGCCCGGCAAGGGCAGCGACCACAACGGCCCCAGGCGCGGAAAGAACATGAACAGCAAAAGCATCAGCGGTATCGCCTGCAGCAACAGGCTGCCCGCCGCCTTCAACGGCACCAGCGGGCGTTCGGCGAAGCGGCTCTGCTGCAACCCCACCAGTGAAGCCAACAACGCACAAAGGGGCAGCAGGCTGTACAGGCCGGCCAACATGCCGTCGTTGAAGAGGTAGGCCGTCACCTGGGTGAAAAACCCGAGCAGGACCAGCACCAGCGCATCACGCTGGGTGCGCAGTTCCACAAGCTTGAGGATGAACACCGCCACCAGCAGCACGACCGCTGCCTCCAGCCCCACCAGGGTGCCCCTGGAGAAGAAAACACCCAGGGCGATCGCCAGAATCAGCGCGGCCTTGACCGTGCCCCTGGGGTACTGCGCGCGCATGCGGAATATCTGGATGCGCCAGGCAGCGCAGCCCAGCCACATGGCGATGATCCACAGCGGCAGATAAGGCAGGTGCGGCAGGATCACCAGCACCTGCGCCACCAGCAGCCAGGTCAGGCCGATCCGGGTAATCGGCAGCCTGGCCTTCATTGCGCTGTTCCGAACAGGGCCAGGGCCCGCAGACAGGCTTCCCGGTGCCCTTCGCCGACATCGGCCCCCAGTTCCTGGCCGCCCAGGCGCAGGCCGAACGGCTGGCCACGGGTGGAAAACTGCAGCACCCAGTAGCAGAGCAGACTCAGGCGCTGCTCCAGGTCGCCGTCCAGTCGGTCGAGGTCGAGCCAGATGTCGCGTCCGGCCAGGGCGGCGAAGTCTTTCACGAACAGCCCCTGGCCACGGGAAAATGCCTTCCAGTGCAAGCGCCGGCGCGAATCGCCCGGCTGGTAGGCGCGCAGGCCCTGGTAGTCGTCCGCCCCGGCGCCGAGCACATGCTGGCCATCGTCGCCGTCATCATCACCACGGCCGGGCATCAGCGGAAGGTCGCCCTCCAGCGGGCGCGGATAGACCAGCAAGGCCTGATCCAGGTCCACCCAGCTCCACGCCACCAGTAAGCCGAGCGGATAACGGCTTTCGACACGCAGACGCCGGGGCCGCAGCCAGCCACGATGCCGGGTGGGCACGTGCAGCTCGACCTCGCAGGCGCCATTGGCCGCTACGTCCTGCACCTGCAACGGTAAGGGCGGCCAGCCCAGCGCAATGGCCTGGTGTTCGCGGCCGCCGCTTTCCAGCGTGACGTGGAAATGCGCCTGCTCGCCGAGGAATACGGGCGCCCCGCCAGCCGCCTTGAGGTTCAGCCCCGCAAGGTTGCGGAAGGTATGCAGGATGGCCACCAGGAACACCGACAGCAGCAGGAAGGTCAGCGCGTAGGCCAGGCTGTTCTGGTAATTGATCGCCACCAGCAGCATCGGCAGGAGGGCCAGCCCGAAAGCGGCACCGGCGCGGGTGGGCAGAATGAAGATCCGCCGCTGATTCAGGCGCACCTGGTTCGCTGCCGGGATGCGCCGCGCCAGCCAGCGGTCGACCTGGAGTTCCAACATCAGAGGGCCGGCACTTCGCGCAGCAACCACTGCACCAGCGCGCCGCCGCCATGGCCGGAAGGATCGGCGCGCTCGCGCAGGCGGTGGCCGACCACCGAAGGCAGGACCGCCTGGACATCTTCCGGAATCACATAATCGCGCCCCGCCAGCAGCGCCCAGGCACGCGCCGCCGACAGCAACGCCAGGCTGGCGCGGGGCGACAGGCCCCAGGCGAACTGCGGTTGGCTGCGGGTGGCATCCACCAGGCGCAGCACGTAATCCACCAGTGCGTCGCGGGCTAACACCTTGGGTACTTCCGCCTGGATCAGCCCGAGTTCAGCGTGATTGAAGATGGGCTCCAGGCGCGGCAGCAGCTCGCGCCGCGCTTCACCTTGCAGCAGCGCCTTCTCCGCCGCCCTGGCCGGATAGCCGAGGGACAGGCGCATAAGGAAGCGATCCAGCTGCGACTCCGGCAAGGCGAAGGTGCCACCCTGGCTCGCCGGGTTCTGCGTGGCGATGACGAAGAAGGGCTCCGGCAGCGGGCGAGTCGCCCCCTCGATGGTCACCTGCCCCTCCTCCATGGCTTCCAGCAATGCGCTCTGGCTTTTGGGCGTGGCGCGATTGATCTCGTCGGCCAGCACCAGCTCGGCAAATACCGGTCCGGGGTGGAAGACGAACTGGCTGCTGTCCTTGTCGAACACCGAGGTGCCGAGGATGTCGCCGGGCAAGAGATCCGAGGTGAACTGGATGCGCTGGAAGCTCAGCCCCAGCACCCTGGCCAGGGCCTGGCCCAGGGTTGTCTTGCCCATGCCGGGCAGGTCTTCGATCAGCAGGTGTCCACGGGCCAGCAGGCAGGTCAGGGCCAGGCGCACCTGTGCTTCCTTGCCCAGCACTACCTGATTGACCGCGTGCAGACAGGCATCCAGTTTGGTTCGCATTCGTCGCTCCCTGTGCAATGCGACGATGCTACTGGCAGGCCGGTTAATGGCAAAGCGCCCGGCAAACTTTACTCATGAAACTGTGCGTCAGCTCGCTGCGCCAGCCTCGGCATGCAGGTCACCGGTCAGGAAAGCCGCACCTTCACGGAACAGGTGCGGGTAAACCGAGGCAAGGTGGTCGAAGAACAGCTGCTCGGGCAGGTCCGCGAACTGGCCGTGGTCAGCCAGGTATTCCATGTAGCGCTCGCCCTTCTTGTTGAACGGGTGGAAGACGCTGTCCTGGCGACCGTCGAACTCCAGCGGCGGCACATTGAACAGTCGGCACAGCGCCAGGTTGAACGCTGGTGTGGCCTTGACCCAACGACCGTCGAGGTGCAACTCGGTGTAGCCGTGCATGGCGAACACTTCGCTGCGCAAGAGTTCCAGCAACCGGGGCGTGGCCAGGTGGTTGCGTACGTCGGCCAGGCCGATGCGTGCAGGAATGCCGCAATGCCGCGCGCAGGCTGCCAGCAGGATCGCCTTGGGCACGCAGTAGGATTCGCGAGCGCCCAGCGCATGGCTGGCCTTCAGGGTCTGCGGGTCGCGGCTGAACACATAGGGGTTGTAGCGAATCTCGTCACGCACCGCGCGGTACAGGCTGACCGCCTGCTCGATGGGGTCGCGGCTTGCGCCACGGTGCATTTGCGCGAACTCGACCACCAGGGGGTGGTCACTATCAACGAAGCGGCCGGGCTCCAGGTAGTGCTGCATGGCGTGCTCTCCTACGGGTGACACGCAAGTCTATCCAGCGCCCCGCGACCCCGGGTACGACATTCCGGCCAAGCTCGCCGTTCCTGTCGCCATGCTCATGGCTGGCGACTAATCTCGTGACGGTCCCGCGCCGCCATCAAGGAGGATCGACCATGCTGTTGCTCTGGTTACTCGCCCTGATCCTGGGCGTCGCCTTGCTCGCCCACCACCGCACGCCCCCCCTGCCCGCACTGGGGTTGGTCGCCGGTTTTCTCTTGCTGATGGGGCTATTCGGCCATCCCCCGGGCTGGTTGCTGCTGGTGTTCTGGCTGCTCTGGCTGGCCGTCGCCCTGCCGCTGCTGCTCCCTGGGCTGCGCAGGCAATGGCTCAGCGCACCGCTGTTTGCCTGGTTCCAGCGCGTGCTGCCGCCGATGTCCGAGACCGAGCGCGATGCCATCGAGGCCGGCACGGTCTGGTGGGACGGCGAACTGTTCAGCGGACGTCCGGACTGGCGCAAGCTCCTGGATTCCCCTCGCCCGCAGCTGACCGAAGAGGAACAGGCCTTCCTCGACGGCCCCACTGAAGAACTCTGCGCCATGGTCAGCGACTGGCAGATCGGCCAGCAACTCGACCTGCCGCCCGAGGCCTGGGCGCACATCAAGCAGCACGGATTCTTCGCCCTGATCATTCCGAAGGAATATGGCGGCAAGGGTTTTTCTGCCTATGCCCACTCCCAGGTCGCGATGAAGCTCGCAACCCGTAGCGGCGACCTGGCCTCCACCGTGATGGTGCCCAACTCGCTCGGCCCCGCCGAACTGCTGCTGCATTACGGTACCGACGAGCAGCGCCAACACTATCTGCCACGCCTGGCTAGCGGCGAGGACATCCCCTGCTTCGCCCTCACCGGACCGCTCGCCGGTTCGGATGCCGGCGCCATGCCGGACGTCGGCATCGTCTGCAAGGGCCAGTGGCAAGGCGAGGAAGTAATCGGCCTGCGCCTGACCTGGGAAAAGCGCTACATCACGCTCGGTCCGGTGGCCACCTTGCTCGGGTTGGCATTCAAGGCCTACGACCCGGAGTATCTGCTGGGAGAAGAGGAAGAACTCGGCATCAGCCTGGCGCTCATCCCGACGAATACCCCCGGCGTGGAAATCGGTCGGCGCCACCTCCCCTTGGGTGCGGCTTTCATGAACGGTCCGAATTCCGGCAAGGATGTGTTCGTGCCGCTCGACTTCGTCATCGGCGGCCAGACCATGCTCGGCAAGGGTTGGATGATGCTGATGAATTGCCTCTCGGTGGGCCGCTCCATTTCCCTTCCCGCCGCCTCCACCGGTGCCGCCAAGTTCACCAGCCTGGTGACGGGCCAGTACGCCCGCGTCCGCGAACAGTTCAACGTGCCCCTGGCGGCGTTCGAAGGCATCCAGGAAGCCCTGGCGCGCATTGCCGGCAACGCCTGGCTGATGGACAGCGCTCGCATCCTCACCGCCAGCGCGGTGGACCTGGGCGAAAAGCCTTCGGTGCTGTCGGCCATCCTCAAGTACCACCTCACCGAGCGCGGCCGCGAATGCATTGGCCTCGCCATGGACGTGCATGGCGGCAAGGGCATCATCCTCGGTCCGAACAACTACCTGGGCCGCGCATGGCAGGGGGCGCCCATCTCCATCACGGTGGAAGGCGCCAACATCCTCTCGCGCAACCTGATGATCTTTGGCCAGGGCGCGATCCGTTGCCATCCGTTCGTCCTCAAGGAAATGGCCCTGGCCGGCCACGATGACCCCGAGCAGGCACTGGAGGAGTTCGACCAGTTGCTGCTCGGGCACATTGGCTTCGCCGTGGGCAATGCCGCCAGCAGCCTGTTGCTGGGCCTAAGCCTCGGGCGCATCGGCGACGCGCCCGGCGACAATCTTTGCCGCCCCTACTTCCGCGCCCTCGACCGTCTGGCCGCGTCCTTCGCCCTGCTCGCCGACAGCAGCATGCTGCTGCTCGGCGGTGAGCTGAAACGCCGCGAGCGCCTGTCCGCGCGACTCGGCGACGCCCTGAGCTACCTCTACCTGGCATCGGCGGCCCTCAAGCGCTATCACGACCGCGACTATCCCGAATACCTGCAACCACTGGTGCGCTGGGCGCTGGAGGAAAGCCTGGGCAAGGCCGAGCAGGCCCTGGACGGACTGCTCGACAACTTCCCCAATGCGTTCATGGGCGCAGTGCTGCGCGTGCTGGTGTTCCCGCTTGGCCGCCGCCACCCCGGTCCCTCGGATGCACTGGCCGCCGAAGTCGCCGGGGTGATCGGTCGTGACCGGGGCGATCCGGCGCTGGAGGAACTGCTCGCCGGCTGCTACCGACCGCAATCGGCAGACGACCCGGTGGGCGCCCTGCAACAAGCCGTCGACCTCGCCAACCACTGCCAACCCTTGCAGCGCAAGCTGCAACATGCACTCAAGGCGGGCAGCCTGAATCCCGTCCCTGAGGAACCGCTGGTGGATGCGGCCCTGGCCGCGGGACTGCTGGATGCGGAGGGTGCCACGCAGCTCCGCGCCCTCGAGGCGGCCCGACGGCGGGTCATAGACGTCGACGACTTCAGCAAGGAGGAACTGGCACCCAGCGCGGGCAAGATCCGCTAAGCCAGTGGGCAGGACAGAGGGCGCGGCGGGCCTTATACTCCCGCGCCCGATCCAGCTTCAGGAAGTCCGCCATGTCCAATCCCTATCTCGACCACCACCTCGCCCTGCTCGCTCACCTGCGCAGCATCCTGGTCGCCCTGGGCGAGGCAGAGCAGGTTCCCGAGGAGAACCATGCGCTCTTCGTCGAGCGTTTCGACGACCTGATGAGTGAACTCCCGCGTGATCCGGAAGGCAGCCTGTATCTCGGCCAGGACCTGATCAGCCAGGTCTTCCATCGCTACCCGCAGATCGCCCACCTGGTGCCGCGCGACCTGCTCTGGTTCTTCGGCGGCGACTGCCTGCACTTCATGCCCGACGAAGAAATCGAGCTGTTCCAGCGCCTCGACGAGCGCCGCTACGAAGCCGAGCAGAATGGCGAGCCGTTCGACTGGAACCACGAAAAGCAACTGCTGGCCCTGCCGGAAAACGGCAACAAGCACTGACCCCTGCCGGGGCGGCACTCTGACCGCCCCTTCTTGTTCCCAAGTTCCGCCACCCATCGCCCGATTTACCGACACAATTGCGGCAAGGTGCCAGCCTCTGCCATCATTGCGAATCATTCGTAAACACTCTTTCAAGTACTTCTCAATGAGGTCAGCGTGTCGGCCGGTAATTCCGCGAATCCGCAACTGGTAGGGCTGCTTTACCGAGACCATCGCGACTGGCTGTTCCACTGGCTTCGCAAGACGGTGCAATGCCCCCATCGCGCCGAGGACGTGAGCCAGGACACTTTCGTCCGCCTCCTCGCGCGAACCGACCTGCAACCGCCCCGCGAACCCCGCGCCCTGCTGGCCACCATCGCCCGTGGGCTGCTGGTCGACCAGTTCCGCCGCAATGACCTGGAGCGCGCCTACCTGGAAGAGCTGGCCCAGACCTCCGAAGACTTGCACCCGAGTCCCGAAGACCAGGCACTGGTCCTGGAAAGCCTGCGCGAAATCGATCGCCTGCTCGGCCAGCTGTCCAGCAAGGCACGCGCCGCATTCCTCTATAACCGCGTCGACGGCCTCGGCCATGCCGAGATTGCCGAGCGCCTGGGCGTTTCCCCCTCGCGGGTTCGCCAATACCTGGCCCAGGGCATGCGCCAGTGCTACATCGCCCTGTACGGGGAGCCGGTATGAGCCGGGTGTCCGCACGCGCGCTGGACGAGGCCATCGCCTGGCAACTGCGCCTGGACTCCGGTGAGGCCACCGATCAGGAGCGGCACGAGTTCCGCCGCTGGCTCGGCGCGCACCCCGAACATGCCCAGGTATGGCAGCAGCTTTCCGGCATCGACCAGCAACTGGCAGCGGCAGCCTCCCCCCACGCCAGACGCGCCCTACTACGCGGTGGCGGCGTACGTCGGCGCAGCCTGCATCGCCTGGCTGGCAATGCCTTGGCCCTGGTTCTGGCGGTTGGGCTTGGCCTTGGCCTGCTGGCCCAGCAGCGTCCGCTCGGCGATTACCTGGCCGATGAAAGAACGGCCAACGGCGAACACCGTGAACTGCGCCTCGCGGACAGCAGCCTCGTGCAACTCAACAGCCGCACTGCACTGGACATCGATTTCGACGGTCCGCAGCGCCGTATCTATCTGCGCAGCGGTGAAATCCTGGTGAAGACCGGCCACGACGACCCGCGCCCCTTCATCATCGAAACCGATCAGGGCCGTCTGCAGCCTCTCGGCACCCGCTTCCTCGTGCGCCGCGACGGCGAGGCGACCCAGTTGATCGTGCTGGAATCCGCCGTAGCGGCACGACCGCACAACGGCTCAGCCGAGCGGGTGGTCCGCGCTGGCGAGCAGGTCTGGATCGACAACAACCATCTTGGGCCCACGCGCGCCGCCCCCGTGGGTGCCGAAGCCTGGAGCCGGGGATTGCTGGTGGCGGAAGACATGCCGCTGTCCCAGTTGCTCGACACCCTGAGCGAGTACCACGAAGGTTATCTGGGCCTGGACCCTGGCCTGGACGACCTGCGTATCAGCGGCGTCTTCCCGCTCAACGACAGCGACAAGGCACTGGCCGCCCTGCCCCCCAGCCTGCCCGTACGCATCGAGCGCATGGGTCACTGGTGGACACGCGTAGTGCCGGCCAAGGACTGAAGATGCAAGGTGGGCAGCGCGGCGCTGCCCACCTCGAAAACAACGACACCCAGGGACGGGGAAAAAAATTTAGCGTCCCCCTGTCACTTTTCGATTCTGGCTCGGCAAGAAGGCATTGAGACGATTTCTCACTTAGGAGATGTTCGCAATGCAACGCGCTTCCGCACCCTTCCGCCGCACCCTGATGGCGCTGGCCGTCACCGTTGGCAGTCTGGCCAGCCAGGCCCAGGCCGACACCTATGAGCTGCCCTCCGCGCCGCTGGCCAGCACCCTGAACCGCATCGCGGCGGATGCCGGCATCATCCTCAGCGTTGACCCCGCCCTCACCGCCGGCAAGACCGCTCCCTCGGTGCAGGGCGAGCTGAGCCCGCTGCAGGCGCTGTCCAAGGCGCTGCAGGGCAGCAACCTGCGCCTGGTGCAGAACGGTACCGACAGCTACAGCCTGGCGCCGGTGGCCGATGAAGCGATGAGCCTGCCGGATGTGAACATCGACGGAAGTCGCAGCTACGAAACCGCGTGGGGTCCCACCACCGGCTACCTGGCCAAGCGCACCGCCGCCGGCACCAAGACCGACACGGCCCTGGTCGAGGTCCCGCGTTCGATTTCCGTCGCCACCCGCGAGCAGATGCAAGACCGCGGCGTGCATAGCCTCGACGACGCCGTGAAGTACATGCCGGGGATCGTCTCCAGCAGCTACGGCAGCGACACCCGCTTCGACTGGATGCGCGTGCGTGGCTTCGAGCCGACCCAGTTCCTCGATGGCCTGCCGCTGCCCAAGGGCGTATACGCCAACCCGAAACCGGAAACCTGGAACCTGGACCGCCTGGCCCTGCTGCGCGGCCCGGCATCGTCCGTGTATGGCCAGACCCCGCCTGGCGGCCTGCTGGACATGGTCAGCCGCCGTCCGAGCGCCGACGCGAGCCATGAGATCGAGGTCCAGTACGGCAGCGACAATCACCGCCAGATCAACTTCGCCAGCACCGGCAAGATCGATGAGCAGGGCCAGTTCCTCTACGGCGTCAGCGGCGTGGTACGCGACGGCGGCACGCAGATCGACCATATCGATGACAAGCGCTACAACATCGCGCCCAGCCTGACCTGGAACATCGACACCGATACCACCCTGACCCTGCTGTCGCAGTTCACCCGCGACGATACCGGCGTTACCAGCCAGTTCCGCCCCATCCAGGGCACCAAGATCGACATGCCGTTCGGCGAGATCTCCCACCACAAGAACCTGGGCGACCCGAATTACGAGTACTACGACCGCACCTATTACGCGCTGGGCTACGCCTTCGAGCATCGCTTCAACGACGTCTGGCAGTTCCGTCAGAACCTGCGCTACACCAAGTCCGATCTGTCGTTCCAGACCATTACCGTCAACAGCTACATCCCGGCCTTCGCCGATTTCGGCTTTGTCGTCGACGACGAGGGCAACACTGGCCGCAGCTCCACCAACGTGGACGAGGACATCAGCCAGTTCGCCGTGGACAACAACTTCCAGGCTGATTTCGCCACCGGCGACATCACCCACACCCTGCTGCTCGGTCTCGACCACCAGCGCAGCAACACCAACTTCCTGTCGATCTTCGGCCAGGTACCGGGCGTCAACGTGACCGATCCGATTTACGGCCTGCCGATCACTCGCCCGCCGCGCTCCGACGCCTTCTACGACTACAACCAGAAGACCCGTCAGACCGGCCTCTACGTCCAGGATCAGATGGCCCTCGACCAGTGGCGCCTGACCCTTGGCGGCCGCGAAGACTGGGTGCACACCGGCACCGAGTTCTTCAACAAGGGCGACGCCACCAACACCGAACGCGACCAGGAGTTCAGCGGCAATGCCGCCCTCAGCTATGTGTTCGAGTCCGGATTCGTGCCGTACCTGTCGTACGCCGAGTCCTTCCAGCCGACCAGCAATGCCACGGCCTCGCCGACCGAGTCGTTCAAGCCGACCCAGGGCAAGCAGTGGGAACTGGGCGTCAAGTACCAGCCGCCCGGCACGGACATCATGCTCACCGCAGCCGTCTACGACCTGACGCAGCAGAACGTATCGGTCACCAACCGCATCGCCGGCATCCCCGTCACCAGCCAGACCGGCGAAGTGAAGGTCAAGGGCCTGGAGCTGGAAGCCGTGGCGGACGTGACTGAAAACCTGAAAGTGATCGCCGCCTACACCCAGGCGGAATCCGAAGTGCAGGACGGTGAGTTCAAGGGCAATCGCCTGCAGCTGATGCCCAACCGCCAGGCTTCGCTGTGGACCGACTACACCTGGCACGACGGCGTGCTCGACGGCTTCGGCATCGGCGCCGGCGCGCGCTATACCGGCAACACCTATGGCGACCAGGCCAACACCGAGTTGGGCCATGCGGACTCCTACACCGTGTTCGACGCGGCCGTGCATTACGACCTCGGTCGCCTGGACAGCAGCCTGACCGGCGCCTCGCTTGCGCTGAACGCGACCAACCTGCTCGACAAGGACTACATTTCGACCTGCGACGGCTTCTACTGCTACTACGGCGACGAGCGCAGCGTTATCGCGAGTGCCAGCTACAAGTGGTAAGGCACTAGGTCGTTACCCAGTACCACCGAGGCCGCCTCAAGGGCGGCCTTCGCCATTGGAATGCCGATGAAATCTTCCACCATCCGCCGCTGGTCCGTAATCCACACCTGGACCAGCCTGATCTGCACCCTCTTCCTTCTGATGCTGGCCCTCACCGGCTTGCCGCTGATCTTTCATCACGAGCTGGAGCACCTCCTCGGCGAAGCACCCGAACTTCGCGAGATGGCCCCGAAAACGCCGCACCTCGGGTTGCAGCAGCTGGTGGACGCCGCCCAGCGCCACCGTCCCGGCGAGGTGGTGCAATACCTGGGCTATGAAAAGGACGAGCCCAACGGCGTGGTCGCCATTACCGCAGCCACCGCCGGAACCGAGCCCAACTCTTCGCACACCTTCATGCTCGACGCCCGCACCGGCGAAGCGCTGGCGATGCCAGCGGCCAATGGCGGCGTGCTGATGTTCATCCTGCGCCTGCACGTGGACATGTTCGTCGGCCTGCCGGGCAAGCTGCTGCTGGCATTCATGGGCGTCCTCTTCGTCGTCGCCATCGTTTCCGGCGTGGTGCTCTACTCGCCCTTCATGCGCCGACTCAAGTTCGCCGAGGTACGCCACCAGCGCTCGACCCGCACGCGCTGGCTGGACCTGCACAACCTGATCGGCATCGTCACCCTGACCTGGGCCCTGGTGGTGGGTATCACCGGCGTGGTCAGCGCCTGTGCCGACCTGCTGATCGGCGCCTGGCGCCAGGACGCACTGACCGCGCTGGTGGAGCCGTACCGCAACGCACCGCCGCTGACCGAGCGCGCCCCGGCGGACAACGTACTCACGATCGCCAGCGCAGCACTTCCGGGCATGCAGGCGGATTTCATCGCCTTCCCCGGCACGCGCTTCTCCAGCGAGCATCACTACACGGTGTTCATGGTTGGCAGCACGCACCTGACCGCTCACCTCTGGACGCCAGTGCTGATCGACGCGCGAACCCTGGAGGTCACCGCCGTCGCCCAACGCCCGTGGTACATGGATGCACTAGCGATGTCCCAGCCACTGCATTTCGGTGACTATGGCGGCCGCCCCATGCAACTGCTCTGGGCCGCGCTGGATGTCCTCACCATCATCGTGCTGGGCAGCGGCCTCTATCTCTGGTGGGTTCGCCAGCGGCGCAGCACCGCGCAACGTTCTTCCGGGGAGGCCGCGGCATGAAGTGGCGCCAATCCACCTTCAGCCTGCCCCTGGTCATCGGCCTGCTCTGTGCGGTGGGCCTCTTCAGCGCGCTTCTGGGCGACGGCTGGTGGGACAGCCTGGCCTGGCTGGGCCTGGGAGTGCCCGCGCTGCTCGGCTCCTGGCCGCTCCTGCGCCGTACGCGCGATTAAGCAGATGCAAAAAGGCCCGCCTGGCATTGCCGGGCGGGCCTTTTTAATGGGGCGAGAATGCGGGGCCTGGGGAAGGACGCCGGCCGCCGCTTCGGATCAGCCCTGACGAGCCTGTTCGGCGCGCTGCTTGGCGGCGACAGCCTCTTGCTGCTTCTGCTCCAGCTGGACCTTCGCCAGGCGAGCCTGCCAGCGCTGGGTGGTGCGATCGCCGCCGCCTGCGGCCATGGCGGTGGTGGCCGAAAGAACGATGGTCAGGGCGGAAGCAAGGGCGATAACAGATTTCATAAATCAAACTCCGGACAACAAACAAGGCAAAACGGAAAGGATCATCGGGGGTCCGATCAAAGCCGGTGACTCGGCAGGCGCTGATGCGCGGCTAGCCAAGGGCCAACGATCAATTCGGAAGATAGGACCCACCCAAATGGCAATTCGTTCGCTAGCTAACTTGTTTGCCCCACCCCAAAGACACATCGAAACGCGCTGTTGCCGGGAGCCTAGAGCGCCCCGAACCGCCTGTCGGTCCAGCTGTTCAAGCCACTGATTGCGATCGAAATGATGGCGGCGCGCAGATGAATATCAGCCAATGGCCAGTGTCGCGCCGAGTTCCGCCAACTGTTCTCGCAACCAACCCAGTCCGGGCGCCAGTTCCTGCTGACGGTGCCAGATCAGGCTCACCTGCACGGGCGCAGTCTCCACTGGCAGCGGCGCCACCTCCAGCGCATAGACGGCGGCGAAGTGCAGCGCCAGCCGACGCGGCACGGTGCCCAGCAGGTCGGAGCGAGCCACGATGGGCGGGATCGACAGGTAGTGGGGAACCTGCAGCCCGACCCGACGCTTCACCTTCGCAGAGCCGAGCACGATTTCCAGCGGCGAGCCACGACCGGCACGCGGCAATATCAGTACGTGCTGGCTGTCCAGGTAGCCCTCGCGGGTGAGCCTATTCGCGAAAGCCGGGTGTCCGGCGCGACCGATCACCACCAGCTCCTCTTCCATCAGGGGCTGGTAGCAGAGGTCAGGGTTGTCGAAATAGAGGTAGTCGATGGCCAGGTCCAGCTCGCCGGTTGCCAGACGTGTCACCAGGCTTTGTGCTTCATCGTCCTGTACCTCCAGCACCACCTTCGGCGCTTCGCCCTTCAACTGTTCCAGCAGCGCCGGCAGCAGCATGGCCTGGGCGTAGTCGTTCATCGACAGCCGAAAGCAATGCTCGGCCGCTGGATCGAAGACTTCCTGGGCACCCAGCCCCAGCTGCAGCAGGTTCAGCGCCTGGCGTACTGGCGCGTAGAGCACCTGGGCATGGGCGGTAGGTGACATGCCGCGCGCCGTGCGCTTGAACAACGGCTCGCCCAGTTGGCTACGCAGCCGCGCCAGGGCATTGCTCACCGCTGGCTGACTCATATGCAGGCGCGTGGCGGCCCGCGACAGGTTCTGCTCCTGCATCAGGGCGTCGAACACCAGCAGCAGGTTCAGGTCGATTCGGCGCAAATTCAGGATCATGAATAATGCTCATTTCGACTATCCATTATCGGAATAAAGCATTCATCACTATGCTCCCTGATATGTCAACAAGACTGCGGGAGCAGCCATGAGCCACGACACCCAGGCCTTTCGCGACCGCTATCGGGCGGGCATCCACCCCCTCTACAACGTCTGGTTGCATGGCGGTTTCGTGTTGCTCTACGGCGCGGCCTGCCTGACTTTCTTCATCAGCAGCCTGAGCGACGTGAAAACCTGGGAATGGCTGGTAGTGCCCGCGGCCCTGGTCTTCTTCAACTGGGGCGAGTACTCCATCCACAAGAATCTTGGCCACCACAAGACCCGTGCTGGCTCAATGTTCTACAAGCGCCATACGGGCGATCACCACAGCTTCTTCGTCGCTGGGAAGATGACCTGGGAATCCGCCCGCGACTGGCGCGTAATTCTCTTTCCCGCCTGGTTGATCGTCTTCTACAGCGTCGGTCTGTTCGCCGCCTGGTGGCTGCTGTGCTTCGTGAACAGCAACATCGCCGCCCTCTTCTCCACCACGCTACTGGCCGGCTACCTCAGCTACGAAGTCTTCCACGCCTGTGAGCACCTGCCTGCCGATCACCCCATTTCGCGCCTGCCATGGATCAGACACATGCGCCGGCTGCACGAGCTTCACCATCGCCGCGACCTGATGCAGACCCACAACTTCAACCTGGTATTCCCGCTGATGGACTGGCTCAAGGGCAGCCTGCACTGGGAACCATTGGAACAGGAGCGCTCCATGACCCGAATGCAGCACGAAGTGCAGATCGACCGCAGCCCGGAGCGCGTCCTGGCGTACGCCAGCACCGCCACCCGCTGGCCCGAATGGCACCCGTCTTCCCTTCGCGTGGACGGGCCCGCCGGTCCGCTGCCGGCCGGCAGCCATTTCGAGGAAGACATTCACGCCGGCGGGCGCGCGGGGCACCTGAGCTGGGACGTGACCGAGCACAGCCCCGGCCGTCTCTGGCGTGCCACCGCTCGGGGCACCCATGGATTGGAATTGGTGCTGACCTATGAATGCGAAGGCAAAGACAGCGGAACCCGGTTCGTCCGCACCCTGGAGTACCGTTTCACTGGACTGGCCATGCAGATCGCGAACTGGCTGGTGATGCGCGGCAAGATCGACCGGGAATCGGCCGAATCCATGCGGCAACTGAAGGAGATGGCTGAACGCGCCATCGAGGCGTCTCCGACCCGCCAGCACGACCTGGCCTGAGTCCAGAACGCAGAAACGAAAACGCCGCTCGAATGAGCGGCGTTTTCGTTTATTTGGAGCGGGAAACGAGACTCGAACTCGCGACCCCGACCTTGGCAAGGTCGTGCTCTACCAACTGAGCTATTCCCGCGTACAACTTTTAAAAGTGGCGTCCCCTAGGGGACTCGAACCCCTGTTACCGCCGTGAAAGGGCGGTGTCCTAGG